>VGQX01000173.1 GCA_016882305.1 Cyanobacteria bacterium K_Offshore_surface_m2_239 | reverse complement strand
TGTCGAGCAGCTCGCGCACCTTCTTGGAGTGGTTCAAGGCGGTGCTGGAGGCCACGCCGAAGTGGTCGTAGATCGCTTTCGGGGCGCAGTGCGGGGTTTGGGAGGGATCGAAGAGAAAGTTGGCCGAGCCGATGGCATGCACCACCCCGGCCGCCCAGGAGGGTTCCCGGCCGGTGAGCAACGGCGAGGGGCGCTTGCGGGCCAGCGCCGCCAGGGCGAGGTGGATCAGGTGGCGATAGTCGGCGTTCAGGTGGCTGGCGCAGAAGGGATCGATGCGGGCCAGAAGGCTGTCCACCCGCTCCCGCAGGGCGGCTGGCACCTTGGGCGGGGGCTCGGCGGTGGTCGGACCGGCTGAGGTCGGCGCGGGATCAGGGCTGACGCTGGTCGCCGTTGTGCCGGAGGCTTGGCTCTCCGCCTCCGCCTCCCGCGCAACGGTTTTGGTGTCCGGAGCGATGGCTTCGGTGTCCAAGGCCAAGGGCAAATGCAGCTGAGAGGGACGCTCGACCACTCTGATCAACACTGGCAGGGTCATATCGCCGATCTTGATGCGAAAGCGGCGGCGACGGGGATTGGGTTGGGTCCAGAGGTCGGCCAGATGCGGTTCCGTGTCCAGCCATTCGCAGAGGGCGGCGGCGACCAGCTCCAACTGCCGCCAGTCCTGCGTCCGGGGCGGGAGGAGCGCGAGATCCGAATCCACCAGGAGGATGGTGGGGAACGCGTCACCCGCAGCCACAGGCCAATCGTGACGCTTGATCTCCCGCAACAGGCCCGGAGGCATGGCCTGCCGGGGCTCGTAATTGATCGCCCGATGCCTCGGAAATGCCCCGTCTTCCCGCCCCCAGTCTTCGCCTGCCTCCGCCTGCTGCCCAATGGTGAGGTAACGCCGGTAGTCGTCCGGTGAATCAAACAACAACACGCCGTAACTCTCGCCGCCCTGGCCGATCACGCAACCGGTCCAATTCCGGATGCCCAGGGGAAGGCAGGTCACCTGGAAGAGGTGGCCATCGGCGGGAACGCGCCGCCAGGGACGGCGGTCGTAGAGGGCGGCGGCGATCTCAAAGAACTCCTTCACCACCTTGGGGGTGACATCGTTGGTGAAATAGGTCGAGACCCCCTGCAAGCCGGGCTGGCCCTCGCCCCCGGCCATGTGTTCCCGCAGTTTCTGGGCGGCCTCTTTCAACTGCGGGGTGGGTCCCTGGCTCACCAGAGCACCCGGCAGCAAGGGCGACACCCACGCCAGCAGTTGGTTGCTGTTCACCACCACACGGCGTGGTGTTCCGGGTCGGCACGGGGGCGCTGGCTGGTCGCGAGCGTCGCTGATGGCTTTTGCCAGCGCCTCCTGAGGACGGTCCGGATGGCCTGGCGCCATGGCGCGCAGAGCCCCGTTGCCCTCGAGCACCAGGGCCACCGCAGGGCGATAGGGGATGCCGTCCTCTCCGGGCACGGTGGCGTGGAGGGTCACCAGGCCCACTTCCCAGGCCAGGCCATCGGCGGAGTCGCTGAAGCCGCGCGAACGGTGTTGAGTTCTGCCCATCAGGTTGCGTTGGCTGCTCCCCATTCTTCCCGTGAGCCCACACCTGTGAACAAACCAAGGCGAGGCGCTCCACCGAGCCGTTTGCGCCGGTGATCCAGCTGCCAGCCTGCGGTGAATCCCTACCGGCGGCGTTGAAGTGGCGCCAAACTCTCTTGCGCCATCTCCATATCGCCCTGTGCAGGGACTCCACTCCCCGGTCGACGGCGCGCTGGCAGCCCCCCACCCCGCGACCCCGCCCGCGACCACCAGCAGGCGCATGGCACCGAGGATGAGGGCCAGGGCGAGGGGCATGGGCACCGCCCGCAGCCCCCGCAGGCCCAGGAGCAACATCACCATGCCGAGGATCGACCCCAGGATCCGCTGCCGGCCCAGCTCCAGGGAGGTGCCGTAGCTGCCGCCGCTCACCGCCAGCACCGCCATCGGCGCGTAGATGCCATAGGGGAGGGGGCTGAGGCTGGCGAGTCCATTCACCAGACCTGTGGTGAGGGCCAGCCGCAGCTCGGAACGCTGGATCACGGCTCGGAGGCGGCATGGCGCAGCTCCGCCAGCCGCTGGCTGCTGGCCAGGAGTGGGCGTTGTTCCTCTCCCGGGGCCAGAAGGGTGAGCAGCGAGCGACCGCTCTCCCGGGCCAGGCGCGTCCAGGTGTCCAACGTGGGGGGGGGCGGAACGACAGGGCGGGTCTCGCTCCCCCCCACCAGATGGGAGGCCAAGGCCTGAACGGCGTCGCTCAGGGGGGCGGCGCTGTCGGCGGAGGGGGTGAGCTCGCTGGCGGCGAGGAGGCGCTCCCACTGCACCCAGTGCAGGCGC
The DNA here is from genome assembly GCA_016882305.1 of Cyanobacteria bacterium K_Offshore_surface_m2_239. Taxonomy (GTDB): domain Bacteria; phylum Cyanobacteriota; class Cyanobacteriia; order PCC-6307; family Cyanobiaceae; genus Cyanobium. The sequence continues at coordinate 4,091 of VGQX01000173.1, read as the reverse complement.
AGGGTTTGCCAGAGGGCCACCCGTCGCCGCCAGAGACGGATCGTCGGCGTTCTCCCCCGCGGACCGGCCAGCTCACCCCGCAGCAAGGTTTCCAGCCGCTCCACCGACCCGCTCAAGGAAGCGGCGGGAAGGGGATCGGGGCGGGGGGCCTGGCCGGCCAACCAGTCGCGATAGGCCATCAGCTGACGGGCGAGGCCCTGGCGGAGGCGCGCTTCGGTGGCGTCGAGCAGCAGCGGCCCCGAGCGGGGCCAAAAGAGCAGGCCCACGGCGAGGGCGACGGCGCAGCCGACGGCCGTGTCAAGGGAACGGTCGACGGCGTAGGCCCAGTCCAGCTCCACATGGGCGGGAATCATGAGAAACACGATGGGAATCAAGCCCGCGGTGCCCATGGCGCTCTGCCAGCCCAGCAGTCGCAGGACTGGCACGAGCAGCAGCAAGGTCAGCAGCACCCCCGGCCAGCCGCTGGCCACGCTGTGCACCCAGAACGTGAGCAAGCATCCGGCCATGGTGCCGAGAATCCGTCCGCTGGCGGCCTTGATCGTCTGATCATCGTTGTCGTCCACCACGATCACCACCGCCAGCAGGGGATACCAGGCGAAGGCCAGGCGATCGAAATGGTCCGCCAGTGCCGCCGTGATCCCGATGGCCACGGCCAGCTTGAGGCTGTTGCGCACCAGGTCGGCCATATTGGGCCCGCGCGGAGGGAAGGTGCTCCATGATCGCCCAACCCGAAGACCGGCGCGCTCCCTAGAATCTCCGCGCCAAGGCTCCCCCGTTCCATGACCCAGCTCGAAACACGCACCGAGCCGATGGTGGTGAACTTCGGGCCCCATCACCCCTCCATGCACGGGGTGTTGCGCCTGGTGGTCACCCTGGACGGTGAGGATGTGGTGGATTGCGAGCCGGTGATCGGCTACCTCCATCGCGGCATGGAGAAGATCGCCGAGAATCGCACCAGCGTGATGTACGTGCCCTACGTGAGCCGCATGGATTACGCGGCGGGCATGTTTTATGAGGCGATTGTGGTCAACGCGCCCGAGCGTTTGGCCAATGTGAAGGTGCCGAAGCGGGCGAGCTACATCCGTGTGTTGATGTTGGAGCTCAACCGCATCGCCAACCATCTCCTCTGGCTTGGCCCCTTCCTGGCTGACGTCGGCGCCCAGACGCCCTTCTTCTACATCTTCCGTGAGCGGGAGATGATCTACGACCTCTGGGAGGCCGCCACCGGCCAGCGCTTGATCAACAACAACTATTTCCGCATTGGTGGTGTGGCAGTGGATCTGCCTTATGGCTGGTTCGAGAAATGCGCTGATTTTTGTGATTGGTTTGGTCCCAAGATCGATGAATATGAAAAATTGATCACCAACAACCCCATCTTCCGCCGCCGGATTGAGGGTTTGGGCACGATCAGCCGCGAGCAGGCCATCAACTGGAGCCTTTCAGGACCGATGCTCCGCGCCTCCGGCGTCCCCTGGGATCTGCGCAAGGTGGATCACTATGAGTGTTATGACGATTTCGAGTGGGATGTGGCTTGGGAAAAAGAGGGTGATTGCTATGCCCGTTATCGCGTCCGCCTCCAGGAGATGCGGCAGTCCCTCAACATTCTGCGCCAGGCGATTCGCATGATCCCCGGCGGTCCCACGGAAAATCTGGAAGCGAAGCGCCTGGCGGAGGGCAAGCAGAGTGAGGCCTATGGCTTCGACTATCAGTACATTGCCAAAAAAGTGGCTCCCACCTTCAAAATTCCTTCCGGTGAGCTGTACACCCGCCTGGAATCGGGCAAGGGTGAAATCGGGGTCTTCATTCAGGGCAACGATGATGTCACCCCCTGGCGGTTCAAGATTCGCGCCGCTGATCTCAACAACCTGCAAATTCTTCCCCACATCCTCAAGGGGAACAAGGTTGCCGACATCATGGCGATCCTCGGATCGATCGATGTGATCATGGGTTCGGTGGATCGCTGATCGCCGCGTGCCTCCAGGAGACCCTTCCACGTGGCTCTTGCTCTGCCGAACCGTTCGGTTTGGCGACACCGATGCGGCGGGGGTGATGCATTTTCACCAGCTTCTTCGCTGGTGTCATGAGGCTTATGAGGAGAGCCTGGAGCGGTTTGGGATTCCGCCGGAGGCAATCTTTCCTCGGCCGATCTGGCCCGAGGAACGGCCGTGGGCTTCCGGGGCGGGATCGTCGGAGAATGCGGAGCCGCAGGTGGCTTTGCCGATCGTCCATTGCAGCGCCGACTATATGCGGCCCTTGAGAGTTGGCGATCCCTTGGCTATCGCCCTGGAACCCAAGCGCCTGAACCAGGGGCAATTTGAAGTGATTTACACCTTTCACCGCCAGGACATAAAAGTGGCGCGTGGACTCACGCGCCACCTGGCCATCACAGCGGCAGATCGTCACCGCTGCGCCCTGCCAACTCCCATCCAGCGCTGGCTGGAAGCTTCATCCATGGCGTCGGGGGTGCAGCCCTGCGATCAGGAGAGAACCGTGTTTGACGAGGCCCATTGACGACTCCGGCGACGAAGACTCCGCAAGCGGGTCGCCGATGCGGCGAAGGCTGGGGCGAGAAGGAATGACGCGGGGCCGGGCACAGGTTCAACTGGACCATAGAACGTGATCTCAGCCGCCCCATTGGAGAGATAAATTGTACTGTTGACCGAGGCCACATCCCAGCGAACGTACCGTGCGGTGATGTTTGCAAATGTGTATTGATCAATGGCAGCAGCGGTGTTTGTATGGGTTAGGAGAATTGTTGTTAACGGGCCTGAGAAGTCTGCACTGTCATCAAAAATCAAATTCGATGTTAAAACAAGCGCGATGTCATTGCGTTGCTTCATGTCAAATGCATTGATGACTGTCGCGGCCCCAAAGTCAAAGTCGATAAAGGTGTTGATGCCTTTGTCATTCGAGGCATAAGCGGTGGCTGCGTCGTTGTCAAAGACCTTGGCGGGTAATATAGTTCGCGTCGTACGCCTGGGCATAAGCGGTGACGGAGGGATCAGGCAATGCGGTTTGACTCTTGGCCGGCGCGGATGCAGCCAAGCCAAGTGCTGCTGAGCAGAGGAGCAGTGAGGCTGAATAGATGGAACGCATGTTGAGTCTAGAACCGTGAATAAAAATGGATTTAAGGCGCATGAATAGTCATAAAACTGACCATGTTGCGCTGTGACCCTATTTACGACTGTCCGACTGTGTTCCCGGTGAGTAATTGGTCCAGTTCTAAGACTGGTAACACCTCGACTCAAGTTGTCTTGGCAGTGATGACAAAATCCCAGACGATTGGTGGGTCAATTCCCCAGGCGACTCCAGTGGTGGTCGACGTTTGTCGTCTCCGAGCTTGCTGGAGATCGGTTTCGCCGCTGAACCTCCCAACCCTCAAGGCGGACCTGCTTTCCCTTGGGAATGTTGCGGGTTGGTCCTCTCAAGAGGCCGGAGAACGGGGGGTGAGGCACTGGGATGCTGCTGCACAGGGCGCGGCGCTCTTTGCTGCGCGACACCGTTGGCGTTGGTAACGATGGTCACAATGGAGGGACTGCGATTGCCGCCATGGCCTTCTTGACAGGGGGAGGGGAGACAGGCTTGGGAGCCAAAGAGGACGGGAGCCCGGTGAAAACCCGCTCCTTTCGGTGGCGGTGCTGGCGCCTTGTGGCGGCCCTCCTGCTGGGGGTGAGCGCTCCGGGAGCCTGGGCCGAAACTGCCCAGACGCTGCAGGCCCAGCTGGGCGCCACCGCCCCGGGTGTGAATAACGCCCTGTGCCGCACCATGGCGTTGCCGATGGTGTATGCGATCACCATGGCGGTGGCCCTCGGCACCTTCCTGGGCCTGATCCTGGTGAAACGCCGTCTGCAGAAAGAAGGCTGGTCGCTGGCCAATGCGCTGTCCGAGCCCACCCGCTTCACCCTCCCGATCGACGCGCGCTGGTCAGACGCGGCAGGCGATGGATTGACCATTGATTCCACCACCACGGCGTCGCGCAAGGTGTTGCGCGACGCCAGCGGACGGGCGATGGCGGTGACGATGCTGGAGGCCAGCAGCAGCCGCATGATCGCCACCCTGGGCGGCCTGGGGATCCTGATGCTCTACATGGG
>VGQX01000172.1 GCA_016882305.1 Cyanobacteria bacterium K_Offshore_surface_m2_239 | reverse complement strand
GCGGGGTTTGCTGCTCCTGGCCCACTGCCCCGATCGCGTGCTCTCCGCCGCCGGCCGCGCCGCCCTGAGCCAGCGCCTGCTGGACGCCCAAGCGGGCCTCAGCGCCGCCCGCGCCCTCCGGGCCGCCGCCCCCGCCCCCATGGCCCTCGACATGGCCACGATCCAGCCCTGGCACGAGCTGGTGGTGGAGGTCTGGTCGCTCTCGGCCGCCATGCGCGCGGCCGGGGTGCCGATGCCTTGAGCCCAGCGAGGCCGCCCGCGCAACGTCAGAGACGGATCTGGATAGAGCAAAAGCGAGTAAAACGCCCAGCGTTGTGCGAGACAGCGCTACGGGCTTTTCACACCCTTTCCCTGGACTCTGATCATCCCTGGGCAACACGCGGTGTTCAAAGTCTCCGTCTCCGCCCGCCGCCGAATTGGTCCAACACGAGCACGTTGGACCAACGCCAAGGGGCCAACTCAGGCGCACCGCGACACGTCACGAGAGCCGCATGAACTGTGTTTAAACATCTCGCTCGCTACAGCCCCCCTGCCTTTGCACGACCACGATGGGCAAGAAAGGCCTGTTCGATGGACTACAGACAGCACATGGACCTTCAACAGGACCAGGGGTTTCCGCGTCCAGGCAGCAAGAACGTCCCCGGACGCGACCCGTGGGGCAGGTCACGCCGGCGTCACGACCCGCTTCTCACGGGGGTCACACCGTTTCTCCGAGGCATCCGAGGCCCCTCCGCGTTGATCGGCGCCTTTCTGCTCAGCGCCGATCTGCCCTCCCGGGCCCAGCAAACCCTCCAACAAACGGGAGCCGCTGCGGGCTCCCTCCTGGAGGCGGCCAAGCAGGTTCCCAACGCCTTCACCACAGGGGTGGGGACCACAGCCGCCACCAGCACCGCTGGCACGGCGGCGATGACGACGGCCACGCCAGGAGCGGCGCCAGCGGCGGCGCGACTGATGGACAGCTACGAGCTCTGCCAGATCGGTCGGCTGGGACAGCCTCAGTTGGCTTTTCTGACCGTTTTCATCCTGATCGGCTGCTTCATCTTCTTCCTGCAAATCGATCATCGTTTGATCAAGCATGGCTGGGAGATCCGCACAGCCCTTTCCGAACCCACCACCATCAGTTACATCCCGGAGGATGGCAGCAAGAAACCCCTGCTGGATGAAAAGGGGGAAGCGGTCAGCATTCGGGTGATGGAGCCCAGCGTGAGTCGCTTGATCGCCATGGCGGGCTTGATCATGCTGATTCTCTTCTACTTTGGCTTCGGCATCATCAGCGTCTATCACTTCGGACGCACCTGCGAAATGCCTGGTGACATCAATGGCGTCACCGCATTTCTTTACGCGGGTCTCACCTTCTTCGCGCCCTATATCGCCACCAAGTTCTCCGAGGTCTTCGCCCCCTCGGGCGGTCGCCGCCTGCCTCTGCCCTCCCTGCAGCCACAGCAGCAACCCCAAGGGGTGCCCACCCATGGCGCTCCCGCCGCCGTTCCCCTGGCTTACTCGCCAGCGCCGCAGCCCTTGGGAATGGCCACTCCCGTCGCCCCAGTGGCGGCCGCTCCCGTCGCCCCCGTGGCGGCCGCTCCCGTCGCCCCCTTGGCCAGAGCCGCAGAACCGTTCAGCGCTCCTGTCGCAGCGCCCGCGCCTGGCGCTCCTGTCGCAGCGCCCGCGCCTGGCGCTCCTGTCGCTCGCCCCTCTGTAGCGAGTGGGCATCTGGATGGCTTGCTCATGATCAAAGAATTTGAGGGATTCCGAGACAAGGCCTATCCCGATCCCGCCAGCGGCGGCGATCCATGGACCATCGGCTATGGCTTCACACGGGTTAACAACAAGCCAGTGGTGCCAGGTCAAATGATGTCTGTGGCCGAAGCGGATCAATTGCTGAGCACCATGGTGGGGCAATGCGCCAACAACATGTCCAGGAGAATCCCTTTCTGGAAGGAGATGGCCGATCAACAGCAATCCGCCCTGATCTCCTTTGCCTGGAATCTCGGCGAGGGCTTCTATGGCGACGAGTCAAACTTCCACACCATCAGCACCTGCCTGCGCACCAAGGATTGGGCCAAGGTTCCCGACGCCCTCCTGCTTTACTGCATGCCTGGCACGGCGGTACATCAGGGGTTGTTGCGGCGTCGGCAGGCGGAAGCGAATCTCTGGCGTGAAGGCATGGCGGCGGGCAACGCCCGAACGGCTCCCGCCCCAGCGGCGGCGGCGGTCGGCAGCAACGGGGTGCCCCACCGCGCCATCGCGGCGGGCGGCGCGGTTATCGCCACAGCTCCAGCGGTGGTGGCGGCTCCCGCCGTCGCCACTCCGGCCCAACCCAATCCGCTGGAGGTGATCTATTACGACCAAATGTTAATGGATGATGGCCAGGGGTGGCGGGATTGCTTCTCCGCCAGCTGCGCGATGCTGGCCTGTTACTGGGGCAAGTTGAAAGCCAAAAATGGAAATGCTTACAATCATATTCGGCAAAAGTTTGGCGATTCCACGGACAGCAATTCCCAACTGCAAGCCTTGCGCAGCCTTGGACTTCAAGCCAAATTCCGCACAGATGGCAAACCGGAGACCTTGAAGGCGGCAAATCGATGCCGGGCGTCCGGTGGCTGTGGGCTGGCTCCATCACGGGCATGTGACCGCGCCCAGTGGCGGGGGCCATTGGACGGTGGTGATTGGCTATGACGATCGCGGCTTCTGGATGAATGATCCCTACGGCAGTTGTGACCTCATCGGCGGTGGCTATCCCGGCGGAGGCAATCCTGGTGACACCCTCGGCAAACGGGATAATTACTCGTACAAGAATTGGCTGCCCCGCTGGATGCCGGCCGGATCGGCGGGCTGGTATCTCACCTGCAAGCCCTGAGGTCACCCACGCTCCATTCGCGCCAGCGGCTGCAACAAAGCAAGAACGCACGCGGGCCGTCGAACGATTCGGCCTCGGCCGATCACGAAGTGCAACGTGATGGATCCCCCAGGCTGATTCACCTTTCCCATCGCTAGTTTGGGATTGATCCGATCCTCTCCTTGGCAACGATGGATACAGTCACCAGTCACAACAATCCCATCCTGGCCCGCATGCGGCAACCGGGCCCCAAAAAGATTCTCGCCTGTGATGGCGGTGGCATTCGCGGGTTGATCAGCCTGGGGATCCTGGCCAAGCTGGAAGCCGATCTAAGGGAAGCCCACCAAGAACCCAACTTGTTGCTGGGTGATTATTTCGACTTCATCTGTGGAACCAGCACGGGCGGGATCATCGCCGCCTGCCTGTCGAGTGGCATGTCCGTGAGTCAAGTGCTGGATTTCTACCAGGTCAATGGGAGAAGCATGTTTCAACGGGAGAAATGGTATCTGCAACTTCATGAGAAATATGTGGCCGAGCCCTTGGCCGGCCTGCTCAAAAAGGCCTTTGACTGCCAGTTGAACGGTCCCGATTATCAGTATGACGAATCTCACCCCCCCGTTGAGCTTGGCGATCAGCGACTGAAGGGGCTGTTGATGTTGATGATGCGCAATCACAACACGGATTCACCCTGGCCCGTCAGTAACAACCCGCTAGCGAAATACAACCAACGCGACCGACCCGATTGCAATCTACACCTACCGCTATGGCAACTGGTGCGGGCGAGCACCGCCGCTCCAACCTTCTTCCCGCCAGAGGTTGTCACCTTCGCGAAAGGAACCGACCATGAATATCAATTCATCTTTGTCGATGGAGGCGTCACCACCTACAACAATCCCGCCTACATGGCGTTTCAGATGGCCACGGCGGAGCCTTATCACATCCAATGGCCGACTGGGGTGGATCAACTGTTGATCGTTTCCGTTGGCACAGGCAATGCGCCGGGGGAACGAGACAAGCTGAAGGTTCGTGAATTGAATCTTGTGGACCATGCCAAAACCATCCCCTCCGCGCTGATGAATGCGGCAACAGCCGGCTGGGACATGGTGTGCCGGATGATCGGCGAATGCCGTTTCGGCAGCCCGATCGATTCAGAGTTCGGCGCTATGGTGCTCCCCCCCGGAGGCTCCGCCACCGCCTCCAACTGGACAGGGCCGAAGCAATTCGCCTATGTGCGCTACGACCCCCTCACAACCCAGAAGGCGCTGGACGCCCTTGGTTTGAACGACGTCAGCGCGGCGGCCATGCAGCAGATGGATGATGTTGACCTCATTCCCGATCTGTATCGTCTCGGCCAGGTTTATGCCGAGCACTCCCTGCATCGCGACCACCTGAAGGGTTTCGTCCCCGCCGGGTTGAGCTGAAGCAGCACGCGCTGGGGAGGGCTTCACGTCCGCGCGCGACTTGCGCCAATGTGGGAGACGCCAGAGGTTCCCCCAGATGATCCTTGAACGGTCTCCGCTTTCGGCCACCTATCTCGGTGCCAACGGCTGGCTGCTGGAATTGGGGAAGACGCGCGTGCTGGTGGATCCCTGGTTCACCGGCCCGCTGTCCTTCGGGCCTGGAGGCTTGTTGCTGAAGGGGAAGCTCGGCACTCCGCAGCCGGTTCCGGAGCGGCTGGATCTGCTGCTGCTCAGTCAGGGTCTGGCCGATCATTGCCATCCCCCCAGCCTGGCGTTGTTGCCGAAGGATGTGACGGTGCTGGCGTCCCATCAGGCGGCCCTGAAGGCCCGGCGGCTGGGCTTCACCCGAATCATCCTGATGGAGCCGGGGCAGCGCCATCCGGAACCCCCCATCACCGTGGTCGCCGTGGAGGGCGCCCGCGTGCCCCAGCTGGAAAACGGCTGGATGATCCTCCATCCCGCCGGCAATGTCTACCTCGAACCCCATGGCTTCCCCAGCCCGGAACGCCCCCCGTTTCCAGCGACTGCGGTGATCACTCCCGTGGTGGATGTGGGTCTGCCTGCGGCGGGGGCCTTTGTGCGGGGGAGGAGCGCCCTGGTTGAACTGTTGCGCCGCTTTCAACCGACCACCGTGCTCGCCAGCACCACCGGCGGGGATGTGCGGTTCAGCGGGCTGCTGTCGTCGTTTCTGCGCGTGAAGGGGAGCCCCGCGGAAGCCGCGGCGTTGGTGGCGGCCCAACCGACCCCCTGCCGCTTCATCGACCCCGTGCCGGGGGTGACCTACGAACTCAATCCCCACCTCCTCGCGGACCGCTGACCACCTCCGCCCCAGCGTCCTGCACGACACCATCGTCGTGGACCTCACCACGACATGGCAGGAACCCTGCCATTCCAGCCTGCGTTCGGCGACGCCCCAGACCCCTCAGCCTTCGCTGGGTCAGTGCGGCATTCTCTATCTCCAACTCCACGACCCTGCGTCGTTCTCCGCTGACTGTGCCAAGGCTCATCTGAGCGCAGTCAGTCAGCGGGAGCTGCTGTTTTGCGGCGAGGCCACCCTGTTCGGCCGCAAGACCTGGTGAATCTGCTCTGCTGCCGAGCCAAAATCGACGTTGCCGCCCGGGGCAGCCAAATCGCCAAACACGACGCTGATTCCAAGCCCTGCCAACCTCAACGGATGGCCAGCCTGGAGGAGCAGCTCCGCACGCTGCCCCAACGCGGGCTGCACCTGGCCCGCTGTGAACGGGACATCGCAACCCACCGGCTCACCCTCAACACCAACGCCTTCCATGCCGCTCAGGCCGCCAAGGCCCTGCTGCGGGAGGGCAACCACCTGCTGCTGCTCGTGCTCCTCTGAAGCCTGGGCGAGACTGAAGGGCATCCGTCACCACCTGGACCCCATGGGCACGCCACGCACCCTGCTGGCTGTGGCGCTGCTGGCCCTGCCCACTGCCACTGCCACTGCCGCTGGATCCATGCGTGAGGAACCGGCCGTTACCGCGCTGTTTCGCCAGCATGGTGTGGAGGGCACCTTCGTGCTGCTGGATGAGCGCAGCGGGGAGCTGCGCGGCCACAATCAAAGTCGCGCCGAGCAGCGCTTCTCGCCCGCCTCCAGCTTCAAGATCGTCAACGCCCTGATCGGCCTGTCAACGGGCGCCGTGCGCAGCGTTGACGAGGTGATCCCCTACACCGGCGACGCCAATCCGTTCATGCGCGAGTGGCTGCAGCCGATGGGCCTGCGCGGCGCCATGAAGGTCTCCAACGTGCCGCTCTATCAGGAGCTGGCGCGCCGGATCGGCCTGCAGCGGATGGGCGAGGCGATCACGCGACTCGGTTACGGCAACCAGCAGATCGGCACCAACGTGACCACCTTCTGGCTGCGCGGGCCCCTGGCGATCAGCGCCGTTGAGCAGACGCGCTTTCTCTCGCGCCTGGCGCACCGCACGCTGCCGTTCCCGGCTCAGGCCCAGCGACAGGTGGCCGAGATCACGCGGGTGGACAGCGGCCCTGGCTGGAGCCTGCATGCCAAGACCGGCTGGCAGAACGCCCCGGGTGCCGGTGTTGGCTGGTGGGTGGGCTGGGTGCAGCGTGGCGACCAGATCACCCCCTTTGCCCTCAACATCGCCATGGCCAGCGCTGCCGATGCCCCCAAACGCGAGCAGCTGGGGCGCAGCAGCCTGCAGGTCCTGG
>VGQX01000171.1 GCA_016882305.1 Cyanobacteria bacterium K_Offshore_surface_m2_239 | reverse complement strand
GCGGGGGCGATCGGTTGCCTGGGCTTCTGTTTCGGTGGCCATGTCGCCCTGGTGGCCTCGCGCTTGGAGGGCATGGCCGCCAGCTGCGTCTGCTATGGGGCCGGGGTGACGCAGGGGCGTCCCGGCGGCGGGCCCCCCAGCCTGGACGACCTCGCGCTGGCCTTCGGACGGCTGCTGTTGATCTATGGGCTTGAGGATCCCCTGGTGCCCCCTGCAGACCTGGCGGCCATCGCAGCGGCTGTCGAGGGGGTCAGGGCGGCCCACGGGGACGAGCGGGTGGCGCTGCGCACCTATGGGGCCGGCCACGGTTTTCTCTGTGAGGCACGCGGCGACTTCGCGCCTAAGCAGGCCCGGGAGGCCTGGCCGGTCATCGTGGCGTTCCTCGCCAGCAGCCTTGACGCCCCCCGCGCTCCGGAGGCCGGACGCTGAAGCGCAACCGGCCTCCGGGACGGGGTGGGTGGCTCAGCTCTCGCTCTCCGCGGCGGCGGCGCTGGGCCCAGCGGCCACGGCGGTGGGCCCAGCGGCCACGGCGGTGGGGGCGGCCGAGGCGGCCGGGGTGGCGCTGGCTTTGCTGACCACGGGTTTGGCGGGTTTGGCCGCCGGTGGGGCTTTGCTGGCGGCCTGGCGACGGGGGGAGAGGAACATGATCATGTTGCGACCCTCCCGTTTGGGAGCCTGCTGCAGCTCGGCGTTCTCTCCCAGGTCTTTGGCCATCCGCAGCAGGAGGGCTTCCGCCAGGGCGGTGTGCTGGATTTCCCGGCCGCGGAAAATCACCGTGCATTTGACCTTGTCGCCAGCCTTGAGGAACCGGCTGGCCTGGCCGATGCGCACCTGGTAGTCGTGGGAGTCGATCTTGTAACGCATCTTCACCTCCTTGACCTCGGTCTGGTGAGATTTCTTCTTGGCTTCCTTGGCTTTCTTTTCCTGTTCAAACTTGTATTTGCCGTAATCCATCACCCGGCAGACGGGGGGATCGGCCTTTTCGCTCACCAACACCAGGTCGAGCTCCCGCTCGCGGGCAACAGCCAGAGCAGCTTCTCGTGTGATCACCCCAAGCTGACTGCCATCGGCATCAACAACCCGCACGTTGGGGTAGTTGATCCTTTCGTTGATGTTGGGAAGCTCCCGTACGGGAGCGCGACGGTCTATGCGGGGGCGGGGAGGCATTCAACAGTGCATATTGCACTTCACCCTAAGCCTTGCCGCGTCGTTTGCAGGGTGAGCAGCGCGTTTTGCATCAGATCCTCACCCCGCAGCCACACGGGCTGGTGCTGGCGACGAAACCAGGTGCGCTGGCGCTTGGCGTACTGGCGGGTCCGCCGCTCCGTGAGGGCGATCGCTCGGGCTTCCGGCCACTGGCCCCGCAGCAGGCCCCGGGCCTCGTCGTAACCCATCGTGTCGAGCAGCGGCAACGCTTCCCCATGGCGGGCGATGAGGGCTTCCGTTTCCTCCACCAGCCCCTCCGCGTACATCGCCAGGGTGCGGCGGTGGATGCGGTCGGGCAGATCGGCGGGGTCGAGGGCCAGTTCCAACACGGGCCAGGGCGGCGGCACCCGCCCCCCCTGGGCGGAGGCGGGTTGACCCGTGGCGTAGCAGATCTCCAGGGCGCGTTGGGTGCGATGGCTGTCGGCGGGGGCGATGCGGGCGGCGGCCGCCGGATCGCAGGCCCTGAGGAGGGAATGGCAGAGGGGCTGGCCCAGGCCCTGGAACTGGTCGCGCAGGGAGGGCTGCGGCGGCACGGCGGGGGGGGTCAGGCCCCGCAGCAGACCCTGCAAATACAGGCCGCTGCCCCCGACCACGAGGGCCAGTCCGCGCCGCTGGAGCTCAGCGGACACCGCCGCCCGGGCCAGAGGCAGAAACTCTTGAAGGGTCAGGGGCTGGTCGGGGGGGCGCAGGTCGAGGAGTTCATGGCGCACCCGTTGCCGCTGCTCGGCCGTGGGCTTGGCCGTGCCGATGTCCATGCCGATGTAGCACTGGCGGGCATCGACGCTGATCACCGCCAGGTCCAGCGCCTCCGCGAGCTCCAGGGCCAGGGCTGTCTTGCCACTGGCGGTGGGTCCCATCAGGGCGATCACCCGGCCGGCGGGTTCGCGCTCCAGCGGCGACGCTCCTCCCGGGTCGGGATCCGGCCTCCGGATCGGACCAGGAGGCCCGGCCGATTCACGGGACGAGCTTGGGGAACGCGGGAGCATGGGACCACTCTGGCCCCCCCGAGGAACGGGGTCGAGCGGGGGAGGACGCACCTCCCGCTGGAATGCCTCCCCAGAGACGGCTGGCTGGCGTCGGGACAGGCAACTGGTAGATTGGGCCTCGGATCAAGCCGAAACCCACCCGCGCCTGCTTCCCGGCGCTCTCGCGGCTCTCCTTGGCGACAGTCCAGCGCTGTCTTTCCGCTCCCCATCCAACCGCGCCCCGCCCACGCATGAGCGACTCCACGCGAGTCCAATCCGCCTACGGCGCCGAGCAGATCCAAGTTCTGGAAGGTCTGGAACCGGTTCGGAAGCGCCCGGGGATGTACATCGGCTCCACCGGCCCCCGGGGACTGCATCACCTTGTTTATGAGGTGGTGGACAATTCGGTTGACGAGGCTCTGGCCGGGCACTGCGACGAGATTCTGGTCGTGCTCCATGACGATGGCTCCGCCAGCGTCACCGACAATGGCCGCGGCATTCCCACCGACATCCATCCCCGCACCGGGAAGAGCGCTCTGGAGACCGTGCTCACAGTGCTGCACGCGGGGGGAAAGTTCGGTTCCGGGGGCTACAAGGTGTCCGGAGGCCTCCACGGGGTGGGCATCTCCGTGGTCAATGCCCTCAGCGAGTGGGTGGAGGTCACGGTGTTCCGGCAGGGGAAGGAGCACCATCAACGCTTTGAGCGGGGCAAGCCCATCGGCAGCCTGGCGGCCAAGCCAGCGGCGAACCCGGAACAGACGGGGACCTCGGTGCGTTTTCTGCCGGATCTGGAAATCTTCAGCATCGGGATTGAATTCGATTATCAAACCCTTGCCGCGCGACTGCGGGAGCTGGCCTATCTGAATGGCGGGGTGCGCATCGTGTTCCGCGATGAGCGGGTCGCGGCCGGCAAAGACGAGGTGCATGAAGAGACTTATCACTACGAGGGGGGCATCAAGGAATATGTGGCTTACATGAATGCCGAAAAAGACCCTCTGCATCCGGACATTATTTACGTAAATTCCGAAAAAGATGATGTGCAGGTTGAGGCGGCTTTGCAATGGTGTGTCGATGCCTACTCGGACAATATTTTTGGCTTCGCCAATAACATTCGCACTGTTGATGGGGGCACGCATATTGAGGGCTTGAAGACCGTGCTCACGCGCACGCTCAATGCCTTTGCCAAAAAGCGTGGCAAGCGCAAGGAGAGCGATCAGAATTTGGCGGGAGAAAATATTCGCGAAGGTCTCACCGCCGTGCTGTCGGTGAAGGTGCCGGATCCGGAGTTTGAGGGGCAAACCAAAACCAAGCTCGGCAACACGGAGGTGCGGGGCATTGTCGATACGTTGGTGGGAGAAGCCCTGGGCGAATATCTCGAGTTTCATCCCCAGGTCATCGATCTGATCCTGGAGAAGGCCATCCAAGCCTTCAATGCCGCGGAGGCCGCGCGCCGCGCCCGTGAGTTGGTGCGGCGAAAATCCGTCCTAGAGAGTTCCACTCTCCCCGGCAAGCTGGCCGATTGCAGTTCGCGGGATCCAGCGGATTCAGAGATCTACATCGTTGAGGGCGACTCCGCTGGCGGTTCGGCCAAACAGGGACGAGACCGGCGTTTTCAGGCGATTTTGCCCCTGCGAGGCAAAATTTTGAATATCGAAAAGACGGATGATGCCAAGATTTATAAGAATACAGAAATCCAGGCCCTGATCACGGCGTTGGGATTGGGCATCAAAGGAGAAGAGTTTGATGAAAAAGGACTCCGTTATCACCGCATCGTGATCATGACCGACGCGGATGTTGACGGCGCGCATATCCGCACCCTGCTGTTGACGTTCTTCTACCGTTATCAGCGGGCGCTGGTGGAGGGCGGTTTCATTTACATTGCCTGCCCACCCCTATACAAAGTAGAGCGGGGCAAAAATCACACTTACTGTTATAATGAAACCGATCTCAAGAAAACCTTGGAGGGCTTTGGTGAAAAGGCCAATTACACCATCCAGCGGTTCAAGGGTTTGGGAGAAATGATGCCTCAACAGCTCTGGGAAACCACCATGGATCCCACCACGCGCATGATGAAGCGGGTGGAGATTGAAGATGCGGCTGAAGCGGATCGCATCTTTACCATCTTGATGGGTGACAAGGTGGCCCCGCGTCGGGAATTCATCGAAACCCACAGCCTCGAGCTGGATTTTGCCCAACTGGACATCTGAACCGTCGTGGCCCGCCCCATCGCTTCCAGTCCTCCCATGATCACCTGGGCCGCGCTTCTCGGGATCGCCCTCTTTGCGCCCGCGGCCTTGCCGGCGGGTGGGGCGGAGCGGCGCCTGCCTGAGGTGAGACGCCGGGAATCCCCCTTGGAGCCCCTCTTGAATCCCACCCGCTGCGCGCTGCGTGCGGCTCCACGGGCCCAGGCCCCGTTGTTGGGATCCCTCGAAGCCGGAGCACCCCTGCGGGTGCTGCGCACCTGGATCGCGCCGAGCGGCCGTCGCTGGTTGCGGGTGGCCACCACCGGAGCCGAAGGGCGCCCGGCCCGCGGTTGGCTCCTGGGCTAGCACGGCGGCGAAATCCCTCGCGCCCCTCAACCCATACAATTCACCGGGTCCGCTGGCGGGGGCATGGGAGAGATGTCCGGCGGCGCAGAAGTGTTGACTCAGCATCTTCAGTTGTTGCTGGAGGCTGGTCATTACGACGGCGCCAAAGTTTTGCTCATGCCGGTGCAGCCCGTGGATGGAGCGGAGGCCATCGGTGCTTTGCCGACCACGCTTCAGGCCCTGGCGTTCCGCTTGCTGCCCAAGGATGAGGCGATCGCGGTTTACGAATATCTGGAACCGAGCGTGCAGCAGAACCTGCTGGAGCGGTTGCGCTCTGGCGAGGTGCTGGAGCTGGTGGAGGAGATGTCGCCCGATGATCGGGTGCGCCTGTTTGATGAATTGCCCGCCAAGGTGGTGAGGCGCCTGCTGGCGGAGCTCAGTCCGGCGGAGCGCCGCATCACGGCCCAGATGCTCGGCTACGACTCCGGCACGGCGGGGCGTTTGATGACGACGGAATTCATTGATCTCAAAGAGTTCCACAAGGCCAGCCAGGCTCTGGAGATCGTGCGCCGCCGCGCCCGCGACACCGAGACCATCTACAGCTTGTATGTCACCGACGCCTCCCGCCATCTCACCGGCATCCTCTCCTTGCGGGATCTGGTGACGGCGGAGCCGGAGGAGGGCTTGGGGGAGGTGATGACCCGCGATGTGGTGCGCGTCACCACGGACACCGACCAGGAGGAGGTGGCGCGGTTGATCCAGCGCTATGACTTCTTGGCGGTGCCTGTGGTGGATCGGGAGGAGCGCCTCGTCGGCATCGTCACCGTTGATGACGTGATCGATGTCATCCAGCAGGAAGCCACCCGCGACATCTATGCCGCCGGCGCTCTGCAGGCCGGTGATGAGGATGACTACTTTCAGAGCAATCTCTTCACCGTCGCTCGCCGTCGTGTGGTGTGGCTTCTGGTGCTCCTGTTGGCCAACACCGGCACCTCCGCTGTGATCGCTTCGGCAGACGATGTGTTGAAGCGGGTGGTGGTGCTGGCGGCGTTCATCCCGCTGTTGATCGGCACGGGGGGCAACGTGGGGGCCCAGAGCTCCACGGTGGTGATCCGGGGGTTGAGCACCCAGCGCATTCAATCGCTGGGCCCCGGCCTGGCGGTGGGGCGGGAGGCGGTGGCGGGGGCCTTGCTGGGGGTGTTGATGATGTTTGTGGTGGTGCCCTGGGCGGGATATGTGGCGCACAACTGGGTGGTGGCCTGGGCGGCGGGCATCAGCCTGTTGGGGATCACCACCCTGGCGGCCACGGCGGGCGCGGCCCTGCCCCTGCTGTTCCACCACTTCGGGCTGGATCCGGCCCTGATGTCCGCCCCCTTCATCGCCACGGCCACGGACGTGGCAGGCGTTTTCATCTATCTGCGGACCGCCTCCTGGCTGCTGGAGCGCTTCGGCCAGGCCTGAACCGGCCCGGACCAGGGCGCGTCTCGCGGGGATCGGCCGAAGATGAGAGACATTCACACTTCGTTAGGTTAGACTTCACACACGTTAAAAATCGGGCCCATGGCCTCCGTCACCTCAGTCGAGCCCCCACTGTCCGAGGTCTCCTCCCTGACACTCGCCACGCCCTCGGCGCGTGAACTCCCCTCCATGGACGCGGATCTCGTCCGCTCCTACCTGCGGGACATCGGTCGCGTCCCCCTGCTGACCCACGAACAGGAGATCACCCTCGGCCGCCAGGTCCAGGACCTTGTCGCCCTGGAAGAGTTGGAAGCCGAGCTCACCCTGCGCGCCGGCGGGGAGAAGCCGAGACAAGA
>VGQX01000170.1 GCA_016882305.1 Cyanobacteria bacterium K_Offshore_surface_m2_239 | reverse complement strand
ACATCGCTGTCATTCATGATTTCCTGCATGGCGATCATGCCCAAGATGGAGAACGCCGAGGCAAAGGCCGCGGAATCATTGGCTTTGATGGCCGCGCGGGCTTCTTTGACGCAGGTTTCAGACATCAGCCGCGTGAAGATCCGCCCCACCGCGCGAGAGGCATTGTCGGAGGCTGCGCTGGAGATGCTGGCAATGCTTTTCATGTCGGGATGGACCCCCATGGCCACAAACACCCATTTTGCCAGGTCTTTGCGATCGCGGCCGGAGGTGTTCTCCACAAAGCAGGTGGAGAGGGCCTCCCCCGTGGGCTGTTGCGCCCAGGCGGGAAGGCTGAGCAGCAGGAGCAGGGGAGCCAGGAGGAGTTGGCGCATGGGGGGTGGGAGGGCTGGAGGCGTGGTCATAAGTCTATCCCTGGAGGATTGGCCATGACAATCGTGAAGATTCCATGGGTTCGTTAGGGCAAGAGTGGGAGTCCCAGCTCCTGGAGGGTGGCATTCTGCTTGTCACGAGCGTCCTGGATGGTCGTCTCAAGGGCGACCAGCTCTCTTTGGACGGCTTGCAGATCGATCTCGTCTTCGCCTTTGCCTGTGCTGATGTAGCGGGAGATATCGATGTGACCATCCTCGATCAGCTTGGTGCGAATGGGTTCTTACGCGCCGCCACGAAACAAGACGCCATGGGGAGGGATGACGGCCATCATGCCATCATCTTTGAGGATGTGAAAACCTTGGAGAAGGAAGGAGAAGTCAGCGGCAGATTTGGGGGCGAGACCATGATTTTTTCAAGCGCACTTCCTTTGTTCAAAAGCCTCAACATCCTCCCCATTGATCTGATACCAGATTTTCAAAGGGACGAGAGGACTGTCCGCTTCCAGTTCGGGATAATCATGTCCCAGTTCTCTTTGCGCTGCGGCTTCGAAGTTGCCGGAGAGGTAGTGCAGGAAGAGAAAGGCGAGCATGTAGTCGCGGAAATCAGCCGCATTCATCGCCCCGCGCAGTTGGTCCGCGATGGCCCAGAGGGTTTTGCCGAGCTGGGTTTAGTTGGAGTCACTCATGGAGAGGTGGGTGCGCAGTTCTGGCCTCAGGCCGAAATGAGATCAGCATCCACGCGCTCCATCACAGCATCGTGGCTCATTTCTTTGGCGTAACCAGGAGCGCCTGTGCCTCCATGCGTACCTCCGTGAGCCTCACCACAACCCCAAAGCAAACTGCGATCGTCTTCAACCCATCGGGTGGTTCATCGGGTGCGCACATACCGGCCTCGCGTCAGGACAGAGAACCCGGTCGCCCAAGGCGAGGATGGCGTCGAGGTTGTAGAGATTGACAGAATGTTCTATTTCGCGACGGTCTTCGATTTGAACTATCGAGGATTCCTTGGCCGTTGCCGTGGGGTCTAACTCTGAACATCAACCGGGCCTGGAAGGAAACCCACGTGACACGTTGATGGCAAGCTGCTCTAGCAGACTTGTCCTTTGCTTTTCAAGCTGTCGCGCAGGGGCTGTATTCATCGCCACGAGGCGATTGGCCGCTCTTGCGCTGGGAGGCCTACCTTACCCCCTGCGGCAGGCCCCGGGTCCGCCCATGATGGGGTTACGCCCATCGGGGAGGTTCCCCATGGCTGACACGAAAAGGTCGGCGTCCGCCGAGCGGCAGGTTACGGAAGCAGGCCAGCACCTGGCATTGGAACCGGCGAAAACAGGCCCTGTTCCAACCACTGCGGACGCAAGCAGCTCGCTAGAGGAGACATCGTCGAGGATCCTGGTCTTGACGCGGGCCACACCCTGGCCATGGCCTTCCAGCCGGGTCACGAGATAGTTGACGACTGTCAGGAATGAACTTCGAGATCGCTGGCCCCTTGAAGTTGCGTACCAGTTTCAGATGCGCCAGGACGATGGGTCAACGGCTTGTCCGCCAAGGCCGCAAAATCAACAAGTCGCTCTGTTCCGACAAAATGAATCTTTGACACAGGCGACCAGCAATCCAGTCTACCGGAACAAGGCGCGGTCAGCACTGTACAAATGCTATCGATCCGATGGAGCTAGTGACCGCGAGACCGTCCAGAAAGCCACCCGCGAGGTGCGAGTGGCCAGCATCTTTCAACACATCCAAACCTATTGATCCGAGAGCTTCGCGACATCTTGGCGACACCATCTCGCCGGGGCACAAGGAAGGAAGTCCTGAATCGCAGCCTAGAGATGGAGGTTATGGAGTATTGGCCGTCAGAGACTGCTGAACTTTGTATGCAGAACGGAGGGCTTGCCTGCAAAGGTTGTGCCAATTGCTGGATCTAGACCACGAGGATGGGTCCGGCTCGACCTCTGAAGCTTCCAAGAGTCGCCCAAGACCGAGCCGGAATCACGCTCCGACCGAGTGATCAGTCGCTGACGCGGGAGCCTCGCAGGCGCTTGCGCAAATGGCGGCTCCAGCCGAAGGCGGCGGCGAGGCTCAACATCGGCAGGGGGCCAGGAACTGGAGTGACCAGGTCGAGATTGGCGACTTCAGCGTTCGTGAGGACGGTGATGAAGATTTGGATGCCAGCGACGGATCCTGAAGAGCTTTCACCCCCACTGGTTGTATTATCGTCTTGGAAAATGTTTAGCAGTTGGGCCGCTGAAACAACACCAAGGGAAGAGGTATCAGTGAACGTGAAAACAGGGACTCCGTTCAGGTAGGCAGAGACCAAACTGGTGGAATCGTCTCGAGTGAGCACGGCCTCCAGGAAGGTTCCCGCAGCCACTGTGGGACCGCCGCTTTTCTCATCGTAAAAATTGAGCCTGCCACTGTCCAAATAAAGTCCATTATCAGTGGTCAGATTTTTGAAATCAAAGATCTTCCTATAGGAGGAAGTTTGATTGAACTTGAACAGAGCTGCAATCGTGTAGTTATCACTGATAAGTCCCGAGGTGTTCAGCGACAGACCCTGCTGCTGGCCGAAGTTGTAGACAAAGGTGGGAGTGCCACCGATCGTTTCGGGGGCAAAGGAGCCCATCGCGAAGGGAGCCAGATCGGGGGCTGCGGGAACCGCGCTGGAAAGCGTGTTTTGGAACTGATAGTTCGCGACCAGTGCAGCTTCGGCCGGAAGGGAAACCCCGAGGGTGCCAAGCCCAAGGATTGTGGATCCAGCTAAAGCGGCGCAAGCCGGAATATGTAGCACCGTCACTGGAGATGAAGACTTTTTGCAAACAGATTCACGAGGCAAGTGCGCGATCATTACAGTAAAGAATGAAATCTCGCGATGATTCCACAGGCGGAAGACGAGAATCGTCAAGTTGCACAGAAAGCCTCGTAGGACGAGATCTGGTTTTCGCTGCGCTGGGTTGATGCCACGGTTCCTTCCGGATGGTTGTTTGTCCGTGCGTGTTCAGGGGGCGGAGCAGTTACAAGCGAATTTCAGCCCTGCTGAACCCCTGACGGCAGCTTGATTCCCGCTTGCATCTCAAGAAGAGACTGCCTGTCTTGGTCGCCCCTCTGGCCGGGATGTCCAGAAGCGGATTGGATCAGGTGGCCACCAGAGACCAGACAGTTCAGACGAGTTCCTTGTCGCTGTAATCGTCTGACAGCAATCGCCGCACCAAGGAGCTTGTGTTCGTGTTCTCCTCCACACAACCGGCCAGAAACTGGTTGAACTCTTCCCGCGTTTGACGATCCAGATCCTTGCGGTCCACCACAAAGACGCACTTCTCGATCTGCACACAGGGAATCCCGTTGAGCAACAGAAGCACGTCGTAGCGGTGATGGCTGTAATCCGTGCTGATCCGCAGCCGGTTCACCAACTCAAAGCTGTTCTTGCACCAATCTTTGATGCTGACCAGGGCGTAATTCAATGGCGTGCCATCATCACACCTGAAGCTGTTGCGCTCAGGCAACGTGCGAGCGGCCGTAAAACAACCTCTGTGACCATATCATCAAGCAGCTGGGTAAACTCGTGATCAGCGAGGCGCACACGGTCAAGAGCTTCAAACGTATCGCGAAAGTTATACTCCAGAGTGGCGCGAGAGGTAACGTCTGATCGATAAGTCTTTTAATCCGACCAATTTGGTGATCAGTCTGTCTTCAGTGCCCTTCTCGTTTATCGGCTTAGTCCAGCCATCTCTGGTAACAGTATTTTAACTTACGGCAAGGACTTCGCAGTAGGAGTAGACATAGAACAAAAGCAACGGCTTATGGTAAGCATCGACCTGGCCAACGCAAATGTTCAAAGTCGATTGAGTGAGACCCAGTCAGTTACTTGAGTCCCGGTCGATTCGCTTGAGAATGGAAGGATCCCTCGCCTCAAGCCGCGCTCGGCGGCATGGGCGGAAAGCCACCACCAACGGCCTGGAGGGGCAGCACCAGGGTGGCCCAGTGATCGGGGCGGACGGGGCGGGCACGACGGGCACGACGGACACCGAAGGCCACCCGCACCACGTTGGTGCCCTCATCACTGCGGCTGGTCACATCGCCGAGAGGGGTCGCATCAGGAGGAAGCACGCCGTTGCGGTCCATGGAACTCAGGAGTGGAAAAAGGTTTTCAGCTCGTTCCGAGGAGCCTGGACTGAAAACATGTGGGGCAATGATGCATGATCCAGCCCGAAACGGGAAGTGACCGTCCGCTTCAGGCGGCCACTTTTTCAACTGCCAACTCCGCGACGCTGGGGCAGGTGCACACCAGGTTGCGGTCGCCGAAGGCGTTGTCGATGCGGGCCACCGCTGGCCAGATCTTGTTCGCCGCCTGGCCCGGTCCAGCCGGAAAGGCCGCCAGCTGACGCGAGTAGGGCCGATACCACTCTTCCGCTGTCACCGCCTGCAGCGTGTGCGGAGCGCGCTTCAGGGGGTTGTCAAGGGGGTCGGTGTGCCCCGCCTCGATCCCTTCCGCCTCCGCCCGGATCGCCGCCATCGCGGCGCAGAAGCGGTCGATCTCCTCCAGGCTCTCGCTCTCCGTCGGCTCCACCATCACCGTGCCGGCCACGGGCCAGCTCACCGTCGGCGCGTGGAAGCCGTAATCCATCAGGCGCTTGGCCAGGTCGTCCACCTCCAGCCCCGCTGTGCGCTTCAGGGGGCGCAGATCGAGGATGCACTCGTGGGCCACGCGGCCGTTGGCGCCCCGGTAGAGCACCGGGAAGTGGGCGTCCAGCCGTTCGGCGATCACGTTGGCCGCCAGCAGCGCCACCAGAGACGCCTCCCGCAGCCCCGCGCCGCCCATCATGCGGATGTACATCCAGCTGATCGGCAGGATGCTGGCGCTGCCCCAGGGCGCCGCCGACACCGGACCGATGGCCTGGCCCTGCCGTCCGCCCACGGCCACCAGGGGATGGCTCGGCAGGAACGGCACCAGATGGGCCGCCACGCCGATCGGGCCCACGCCCGGTCCGCCGCCGCCATGGGGGATGCAGAAGGTCTTGTGCAGGTTGAGGTGGCAGACGTCCGCACCGTAGAGGCCGGGCTTGCAGAGACCCACCTGGGCGTTGAGATTGGCGCCGTCGAGATACACCTGGCCGCCACGGGCGTGGACCAGGGCGCAGATCCGGGTGATCTCCGTCTCAAACACCCCGTGGGTGGAGGGATAGGTGACCATCAGCGCCGCCAGGCGGTCGGCGTGGAGCGCGGCTTTGGCCTCCAGATCCGCCAGGTCGATGTTGCCCGCCTCGTCGCAGGCCACGGCCACCACCTCCATCCCCGCCATCACGGCGCTGGCGGGATTGGTGCCATGGGCGCTGGTGGGGATCAGGCACACCTGCCGATGGTCCTCGCCCCGGCTCTGGTGCCAGGCCCGGATCACCATCAGCCCCGCGTATTCCCCCTGGGAGCCCGCATTGGGCTGGAGCGACACGCCGGCAAAACCGGTGATCGCTCCCAGCCAGGTCTGCAGGTCGGCCACGAGCTGCTGATAGCCCGCGCTCTGGTGGGCCGGCGCGAAGGGGTGCAGCTGGCTGAAGCCCGCCCAGCTGACGGGCTGCAGCTCCGCCGCCGCGTTCAACTTCATCGTGCAGCTCCCCAGGGGGATCATGCCGTGCACGAGGGAGAAATCCTTGCTCACCAGGCGCTGGATGTAGCGCAGGAGTTCCGTTTCGCTGCGATAGGCGTGGAACACGTGCTGCCGCAGCCAGGGCGAGCGGCGCAGGGGGAGCCCGGGCAGCGCCTCGGCCACGTCACCGTTGGCCAGCTCCTGCAGGGCGCGGTGCAGGCTGGCGATGGCCGCCGCAGCCTGGTGGGCGTCGGGGGCCAGGGCGCCGATCAGGCGCTCCAGCTCCTTGGGGGTGGTGAGCTCATCGAGGCTGATCGCCAGTCCGCTCTCGCAACCGCGGCCGTCCACGCCCCAGCGCAGGTTGAAGCCCGCCGCTTCCGCCCGATCCACCAGGATTTGGGCCCGGGGGGTGCACACCACCAGGGTGTCGAAGGCGGCGGCGCCCTCGGGGGGCAGATCCAGTTCCCGCAACGCAGCGGTCAGGGCCAGGCGGTGGTGAAGGATCCGCTCGGCGATGCCCCGCAGCCCCTCCGGACCGTGATACACAGCGTAGAAGCTGGCCATCACCGCCCGC
>VGQX01000169.1 GCA_016882305.1 Cyanobacteria bacterium K_Offshore_surface_m2_239 | reverse complement strand
CCAAGCCCTGCTTGCTGGCCTGCTCCATGCCAGCGCGCTCCCGCTCCAGCTGCTCCGGCGTGACCAGCACCCGCACCCAGCCGCCGGTCATCAGATCCTCGTAGCCGGTCTCGAAGGCCTGGAGCCGCCGGTGCTCATTGCTGCTGCGCTCGTAATACAGCGCGCCGCCAGTGGGGTCGGTGCCCTCGGCCCACACCTGATCGACCATCAGCTTGCCGATCGCGGCAGGGTCGCTGGCAGCCCCCTCGATCGCCTCACCGTCCAGCACCAGCGGGTTGCCGGGGTCGTCGCGGTTGTCGGAAATGATCAGGTGCTGTCCCATCGAAACCGCACAATTCAGCGCTTTGAACAGCCTGCCCTAGCCAGGAACTCTTTGGGCACGCATGCCCAAGGCGGCCCACTACGCACCCTGTTTTGGGCACGTTTTGGGCACGCCCCAGAGGGCCGATCCTTGAGATGTCAGTCGGGGCGACAGGATTCGAACCTGCGACCTAGTGCTCCCAAAGCACCCGCGCTACCAAGCTGCGCCACGCCCCGAATGTGAGGTGATCATAGAAGGCGCCAGGACCGCGGGCTTGCGGTGGCGGAGGGGGCCGGTAGAACGGGCGAGTCCCAGGACGAGCGAGCATGGGGGCCAGGAAGCGTTGCCGGGGAGGGCGCGGTCAGCGCCTGAGCGGAGGTCTGGCCCTGATGTTGGGGCTGGGTCCGTTGACGGGGACTCTGTCGGGAGCGCTGCCTGGTGCCCTGTCGGGCGCGCCGGGATCGGGAGTCATGGCGGCGGAGCAGCCGCTGGCGGGGCAGGCGGCGCTGCGGGAGGTGGAGGTGAGTGATCTGGGGAGCAACAGCCGGCTGCCGGAGGCGTTGAGGCCGGTGTATTTCCCGATTCCGGCGGAGTTTGCGGAGCGGCTGCCGGTGGGGGGGGCGCTGGCCCGGCGGGAGAGCGCTGGCCAGGAGGGCGATCCAGCCGGCGCGGAGGCGATGCCGGCGCTGAGGTATCCGATCAATCAGGCGCCGATCGAGGTCAGTCGGTTCGGGATGCGCTGGTCGGAGTCGCGCGGCGCCTGGCGGATGCACACCGGGCTGGATCTGATCGTGACCGAGGGGACGCCGGTGTTGGCGGCGGCGACGGGCACGGTGCGGCTGGTGGAGGAGGTGAGCGGCTATGGGCTCACCGTGCTGGTGGATCACGGCCAGGGCTGGCAGACCCTCTACGGACACCTGTTTGAGATCGCGGTGCAGCCGGGGGAGACGGTGCATCGGGGGCAGCCCCTGGGTCGGGTGGGCGAGAGCGGGCGGGCGAGCACGCCCCATTTGCATTTCGAGATTCGGCGGCGGCGCGGGGAGCGGGTGGTGGCCCTGGATCCGGAGCCGATCCTGCGGGCCTGGCAGCCGGGAGCGCTGGTGCGACAGCCGGGAGCGAACGGCGGCTCGCCGGGAGCGAACGGCGGCTCGCCGGGAGCCCTCGTCCAGCGGCCCTGAGGGTCCACACTGACCAGGTTCGCCTCACGCACCATGGCCACGCCTCCCCTGGAGCGACGTCAACAGCTGCAGATTCTTGCGGTCGTGCTTCTGCCCCTTCTGCTGTTGGGGGCCTGGCTGACGAGCAAAGGCTTTTTCGCCGCGCCTTAGGGGCTTGACGGTGGCAGCGGGCGGCCAGGTCCTCTCGCGCTTGAGCCCCGGGCCGCCCGCTGGAGCGCCACGGGACCCGCTGGAGGGACAAGCACACCCGCTTGAACGCCAAGCGCCAAGCGCACCCGCTTGAAAGCAACTCAACGAGCCAAAAAGGGCCTGGCGACCAGCGTGAGCGCCGAGCGACCAAGGGCCTGCGGCTGGCACCCCGCAGTCAGCGCGTGGCGGCCCGGACCAGCGGCTGGCAAGCTCGCGTCAGCGGCCGGCGGCGGGAAGGTCAGGATGGTCGCGGGAGATGTTGACGATGCTGGGGGCGAAGAGGAACACCGAATCCCCCAGGCGCTCGGATTGGCCGTCGATGGCGTAGACACCACCGGAGACGAAATCAATGATGCGCTGCGCTTCCTCGGGTTCGAGAGCGTCGAGGTGGAGCACCACCGTTTTGAGGTGCTGCACCGCCAGGACAGCTTCTGCCCCGTCCTCAAAACAGGACGGGCGCAGGACCAGCACCTCGGGCGACCAATGGCCGAAGGGAGACTCCATGGCGCCCGACACCTCGACACCGAAAGCGCACGTTACCGGGAGTGGCGCGAAATGACAGGGGAGATGGGCGCTTGCGGATCCGCGACGCTGGGGGTGGCGCCCGGCCAGGCGCGCCGGTGGGAGCGGCCGGGGTTGCGCCTGGAGCTCTGGCCCGGCTGGCTGCATGGCACGTCCCTGTCCGCCAGCGCGTTGGAGGCGCACCTGCGCACAAGCCTGCCTTGGCGCCAACCGGAGGTGACCGTCTACGGACGACGCCATCCTGTGCCGCGCCTCACCTGCTGGCTGGGCGACGCGGGCTGCGCCTACCGCTACAGCGGCCTGCTCGAACAGCCCCACCCCTGGACGCCGCCCCTGGAGACGCTGCGGGAGGAGCTGGAGCGCCGGGTGGGGGTGCGCTTCAACAGCCTGCTGCTCAACCGCTATCGCGATGGTCGAGATCGGATGGGTTGGCACGCGGATGATGAACCGGAGCTGGCGGCGGAGGCGCCCATCGCCTCCCTGAGCCTCGGGGCGAGCCGCACCCTGCGCTTTCGGCCCCGGCCCGGGCGGCGGCCGGAGGCGGGGGACGGGGGGAGCGCCTTCCCGGTGGAGCTGGCGGACGGGGACCTGCTGGTGATGTGGCCCCCCACCCAGCGGTGGTGGCATCACGCCCTGCCGGCGCGGCTGGGGGTGAAGGGGGAACGGCTGAACCTGACGTTCCGCTTGATCCGCCCCGCCCGCGACGGCTGAGCGCCGCTGCGGCGCCTGCCAGGACCAACGCTGGCCCGAGGGCTCAGAGGAGACAGGCCACCGCGTCGATCTCCACCCTGGCGCCCTTGGGCAGAGCCGCCACCTGCACGCAGGCGCGGGCGGGGGCCACGGCGCCGCCGAACACCTCGGCGTAGAGGCCATTGACGGTGGCGAAATCGGCCAGATCCGCCAGATACACCGTCGTGCGCACCACCTGGGCCGGGCTGGCGCCCGCCTCCCGGAGCACCGCTTGCAGGTTGCGCAACACCTGCCGCGTTTCCTGTTCCACATCCCCCGCCCCCACCAGCGCACCGCTCTGAGGATCGAGGGCGATCTGCCCGGAGCAGTAGAGCCAGCCGCCGGCGAGCACCGCCTGGTTGTAGGGCCCCACCGGAGCGGGCGCCTCGGGGGTGTTGACCGCCATCAGCGCCGAGGCTGCGGACGTCTCGGACGCCGCTGCGGAAGTCACGGACTGGCCCATGGCGTTGCAGGATGCATGAAGCGAGCTTATGGCGTCGTTTGCCAGCCTCCTCCGCTTTGCCTGCCTCCTCCGCCCCCCCCTTGCGCGCCCCCTCCCCGGGGTCCGAAGCGCCGACCCTCGGGCCGTCGCCGGAGAGGGACGCCGCCAGCCCGCGGCTGCGGCTGCGCGACCTGTGGCATCGCTACAGCGGCATGAGCGGCGATCAGTGGACGTTGCGGGGGCTCTCCCTCAGCCTGCGGCAGGGGGAGCTGGTGGGTCTGCTGGGACCCTCCGGCTGCGGCAAGACCACCCTGTTGCGCCTGATCGCCGGCTTTGAGCGGCCGGATCGGGGGGTGGTGGAGCTGGATGGACGGGAGGTGGCGGGGGGGCGGCACTGGCTGCCGCCGGAGGCCCGCGGCGTGGGGATGGTGTTTCAGGACTACGCCCTCTTTCCCCATCTCGATGCCTGGGCCAACGCCTGCTTCGGGTTGCGGCGTCGCCGCGGGCGTCCGGCGGCTGGAACAGCGGCGCAACGGGAGCGGGTGGCGTGGTTGCTGGAGCTGATGGGGCTGGGGGGCTTGGAGCGGCGCTATCCCCATGAGCTGTCGGGGGGGCAGCGGCAACGGCTGGCCCTGGCGCGGGCCCTGGCGCCGGGACCATCGCTGGTGCTGCTCGATGAACCCTTCTCCAACCTGGATGTGGAGGTGCGTCTGCGGTTGCGGAGCGAGCTGCCGGAGGTGCTGAGCCGTTGCGGCGCCTCCGGGCTGCTGATCACCCACGACGCGGAGGAGGCGATGGCGATCTGTGATCGGGTGGCGGTGATGCGGGCGGGGGAACTGCATCAGTGCGGCCCGCCGCGGGAGCTGACGAGCCAGCCGGCGACGCCCTTTGTGGGGCGGTTCGTGATGCAGGCCAACAGCCTGCCCGCCCGCCTGGAGGGCCCCATCGCCCACACGGCCGCCGGGGCGTTGGAGCCGCTGGGGCCGACGGAGCCGCTGGACACCCTGGAGCCAAGGAGCGGCGTCGCGCCGAAGGGCCTCGCGCCGAAGGGCCTCGCGCCGGAGGACCTCGCGTTGAAGAGCGCCGGGCTGGAAGGCGTCGGGCTGGAGGAGGGCGGCGGGCCGGTGGTGCTGGTGCTTCCCGAGAGCCTCGACTTTCACCCCGATCCCGACGGCGAGGCCTGGGTGCTCGGGCGGGAGTTTCTTGGCCAGGACTGGGCCTATTGGGTGCAGTGGGGCAGCGAGCGCTTGCGGTTGCGGCTCCCCCTCGCCCAGTGCCACGGGCGGGGCGAGCGGGGGGTGGTGCGGTTGCGGGCGCGGGGGGGCGGCTGGTTGTTTCCGGGCGGGCAGCAGTTGCGGGCCTGCCCGATCACGGAGCCGCGCTGAGTCACGGAGCCGCGCTGAGGCCCTCCCCCAGCCGCAACTGCGCCGCATAGGGACCAAAGCCCCCCAGGCAGGCGGCGCCGCAATGGCTGCCGAGGCTGATGGCCTCCCGCAGCGGCCAGCCGGCGGCCAGGCCAGCGCTGACCCCCGCCGCGAAGGAATCCCCCGCCCCGTAGGCATCCACGGCGGGGGTCTGAAGGGTGGGGGCGAGAAAGGCGCCGCCGGGGGTGGCGCGGCTGCCGGCGCCGGCCTCGGTGGCGATGATCCGCTGCGGTGTCGGCGGGGGGAGGGGATCGGGCAGGGCCTCGGCGGGATCGAGGGCGCTGCCCACCAGGGCATCGAGGCGGGCGCCGCTCGCCGCCAACACGTCCCAGCCGAGGCGAGGGGTGGCGGCCAGGAGGGGGGAGCGGCGGGCGAGGCGCAGGCCGGCAGCGTCGGTGGCGGTCACGAACACCCCATCCGCCTCCGCCAGCTGCGGCCAAGGCAGCGGATCCTCCGCGCCAGGACTCAGCCTTTCGCCCAACACCGTGATCGTGCGCTCCCCGCCGTCATCCACCCAGCTCACGCCCCGGCGGGTGGGGGCGTCGCGCCAGGCGACATGCAGCTCCAGGCCGAGGGCCGCCAGATCCGCCGCCGCCTGTTCCCCCACCCGATCGCGACCGAGGGCGGTGTAGAAGGCCACGCGCTGGCCGGTGAGCCGCGCCAGCTGCACGGCCACCACCGCGCCGCCCCCCGCCGGCAGGTCCATCCCCGCGCTGGCGCGGCAGATGGCGCCCGGCTCCGGCAGGCGGGGCACCCGCAGGAAGGTCACCACCTCCACATGGCCCACCACCGCCAGCCGCAACGGGGGCAGCGGGGGCAGTTCGGCCAGGGGGATCAGCGCCTGGCGAGCGGCGGGAGGACTCTCCTCCAGCGGCGGATGGGCAGCCGCTGAGGGGTCAACCGCGCCAGTCATTCTTGCTCTCGCGCAGGGCCGCCAGCTCGCGCCCGTCCCGGGCGCGCACGAAGAGGTTGGTGCGCCGCTCCTCCGCCACGGTGGAGGGGATGGTGGGGGTGCCGGCCTGGCGCAGGGCGCGCACGGCGGCCAGGCGGTCGGCGATGGCGGCGTCGTCGGGCGCCTCGGCTGCCGCCCAGCGCAGGTTGCCCTCGGTGTACTCGTGGGCGCACCAGACGCGGGTGGCCTCCGGCAGGGCCGCCAGGCGGGCGAGGGAGGCGTGCATCTGCTCCGCCGTGCCCTCGAACAGGCGCCCGCAGCCGCCGGCGAAGAGGGTGTCGCCGCAGAAGAGCTCCTCCCGCTGGCCGGGCGCCTGAGCGGGCAGGTGGTAGGCCACGTGGGCGCGGGTGTGGCCCGGCACCTCCAACACCCGCACCTGGCGCCCCAGCAGGGTGAAGACCTTCCCGTGGCGCACGCCATCGGTCTGATGGGGAATGCGGTCGCGGTCCGCCGCCGCCGCGTAGACCCGCGCCTCGGGCCAGGCCGCAAGCAACGCCGGCGCGCCGCCGATGTGGTCGGCGTGGTGGTGGGTGTGCAGCAGGGCGTTCAGGCGCAATCCCTGCCGCCGCAGCCAGGCCACCACCGGCTCCCCCACCGCCGGATCCACCACCACCGCCTCAACGCCGTTGTGCAACACAAAGATGTAGTTGTCCTGAAGCGCCGGCAGGAGCTCGACCTGCGCAGCGGCAGGGGCGACAGGAGCGGCAGACCCCGGAGGGGCGGACCCCAGAGGGGCGGACCCCGGAGGGGCGGACCCCAGAGGGGCGGCTCCCTGGGGGGCGTTTGGTGGGGCAGCGGTCATGGTGGG
>VGQX01000168.1 GCA_016882305.1 Cyanobacteria bacterium K_Offshore_surface_m2_239 | reverse complement strand
GGCCTGGAGGTGGTGGCTTATCCGGTCGACTTTCAAGCCCGCGGGGCCTGGGTCGGCTCGGTGCTCAAGGATTTTCGCTACTGGCTCCCCACCGCCGATGGGCTGGAGAGCAGCAGCCGCGCGCTGCGGGAGATGCTGGGGCGCTTGATCTATCGCAGCTGAACGGGTGGCGGTTGCAAACGAGCCATCGGTTGGAGGGGGCCAACCCCATCATCCCGCTCGGTTCACCATCAACCACCCTTGACTCTGGAGCCCTGCTGCGCACAGTTTCATCCTGGTGGCGGCAAAAGGTATTGCGCTCTCAATTCCTTGCGCAGCCGAGGAGCCAATGCTTGCGATGTGGGTTGAAAAAGATGACTGCCATAGTCAAAAGTTGCTTGACCATTGGGTTGCTTGTACAGACATACGTTACCAGGACAAATCCAGTTGCGGGTGGGGATGTAGTTGACCAAATTCTTCTTTGTCAACCCTGCCATCAAGCGTTCAAAATGTAGGAGTTCGCCATGGTTTGATGCCGATTGCACAGGGAAATCACAGGCGACTCGTTTCCTTGTCAACTCAAGAAGCATTGGGATTGTTGGCTCGCAGTCTTCAGGGTTCAACGGCGTGGCATAAACATCATCAAAGATGACCAGATGTGCTCCACGTTCACGGATGGCACTGGCCAGCTCTCGAACATGTCTCCCCAGCTTCTGCGTGGTGATTCCTGGTTTTACTGTGTAGCCTAAAAAGACGAGGTCACCTTTTTGCAGGCTTTTGGATAAGAGGGCTTTGATCCTTTCTCCGTAAACATGACAGCCTTTAACCATGACCTCATTTTCGGTGAACTGATCTTTTGGCAAGTAACTACATCCCCACATGGTTAAACTTGAAACATTCCATTCAGGCAGCGCCGCCTGGACCATGGGCTTGTATTGGAGCGAATGACTGTTGCCAATGAGAATAGCGTTGTTTTTGTCCGGCAGAATCGTTATGCATTCATTGACGAGGTCAGTTATGCTACGCTGATCGATCATTTCGATATGAGACCGATCTTTTGGTTTCCCCATCAAGGTTTTGCTGCGCAGCGAGTTGGCCTGCTGAGCGGGATACCAAGAGAGAAGAAACTCTTGGAGAGTTGTGAGAGCAATGATTCCCGTCAACACCGATAGAAGTCCCATCAGTATTGTCGACCGAGGCGTATTTGCCCAAGTGGCGAATCGCAACGGATTTTCGATGAGATAATAACTGAATGACGCCATTAAAAGCATGATGGCTGTAAGGGCCAATCGCCGTCCAGTGATTGATGTCGACTTGAAGCATGCGCGCGACATAGAGGACTGACCAGTGCCACAGATAAAGAGAATACGAAATCAATCCGATCCACAGAAAACCCCGATTTTCAAGCAGAGTCTTGTTTTCAATTCTCAGTGAACCTGCGGCGATGATCAATGCTGTCAGTCCTGCCGCTAGAGGGGTGTTCACCCCTGCCTTGGCGGGGTCGGCAAAGAGGACGGCAACCAATCCAATCACCAAGATCATCTGCAGGGAGGGCGCCAGCCATTTCTTCGGCCAGCCCTGCCAATATGACGCCTGTTGTTCCTGGATCTCGGTCCTGAGCAAAAGAAAGCTCACCACACCCAAACCGAGTTCCCAGAACCTAGAGGGGAGAAGATAAAAAGCAGACCAATAGTCACTTCTTATTCGATACAGATAGAGTGCAAAGGAAAGGAGGGACAAGGTGGAGATGAATAAAGCTGTCCAGACAAGCTTGAGGCGGGAACGATTCCGCAAGAAAATCCAGAACAAAAGTGGAAAGATGAAGTAGAACTGCTCTTCGACTCCAAGAGACCACGTCTGAAGAAAGGCATTTTTTTGTGCCAGCTCACCGATGTAGTTTGTGCCGATGTTGTAAAGGTAGATGTTGGCCAGGCCCACCATCGCCATCTTTCCGGTCGATAGTGAATCCTGAGGTTGCGGTGCCAGCAGGATGACGGCCAAAGAGGTGAGCAGAACACAAACCAATAGTGCAGGCATCAGCCGCTTGACACGTCGGCCATAAAAACTCGACAAAAACGATCCGAGCTTTTGATCCGTACGATTGACCAGCGACAGAGTAATTACATATCCGGAAATCACAAAAAAGATGTCAACTCCAAGATGACCTGAGGGAAGCCAGTGATCATGCAAATGATTGATGATGACCGCTATCACGGCGATCGCTCGCAGGCCGTCAATGTCGTAGCGGTGTGATTATTTCTTGTTGATAATCTGCATGACATTAAACACCCTGTTGGGTTTCGGCGCCCAAGGGGCAGATTGGACAAGCAAAGACCTGTGTCGATGGTGGGGATCCATTGGGCCAGGACACACCCGTATGGGCAGGAAAACCATTACCGACCTGTCCGTCCTGAACGCCCTGCCCTGACCTTTCTTTGCGTCTGAAAAGCCACCAGTGATGCCACGCGTGAGGATCGGCTGGAAGTTGAACCATCACAGATGAAGGTGACTGAAGCATGAGAGGCATCTTACGCGGCGCCGGGAGTCATCTTGCCGTCCAGCCACACGTTGTTTCATTCCGATTGGAGCTGTCCCGGCCACTCTTTTTGTCTCCAATGACCGTCCCGCTCACCAACCACCTCCATCCACCCGCATGTCGCTCTGCCCGTCACGACGGCTGGATCGTCGCGTTCAGGTTCACTGATCAAGGCTATTTGCGCTCGACCATCAGTGTGAGCATCACTATCTGGTGTGAGCGGTCAAGTGATCCCTTCCTCAACCTCCCGGAGATCAATTCAGGACTGGATTTGACCTTGACCTTCATGGAGTGGTGTGACGCATGGCAGGAGGTCGCTGCGTTGCTTGGTCCATTGGATTGAGAACCCCGTCCTGTTGTGGTCTGTTCACCCACAGCCCAACGCCTTCCTCCCCGTTGCTGATGGCCCGCAGAATCCAGTTGTGGAGAATCCATCTCGTAGTGCTCTTCACGCGATGCACCCACAAGGCGAAGGCGATCAAGGGCTTATTGATCGAGGCCAACCCTCACTGGTTCGCTGGAGTCTTGTCTGACTGGGGGTAAGACTACCCCAATCCACAGGGCGGAATGGCGTCCTGTGTTACAAATTCACGAGTGCATTCATTCCCCAGCGGCATCAAGTTGCCTTCGATTGGCTGGCTCTCCTCGGCGCGACGGGATGGGGCTGACCCGCTGATCGGCGTCCAGTCAGGATAAGCTCGATACCCTCGAGCACCCTGGCTCGTCAGGGCCGTGCTGCCCACCCCATGAGCCCTCCCACCATCTACGAGCTCTGCCGGCCCCGGGCCGACGTGCTGGAAGGGCGGATTCGAGATGAGGACTTTGCGGCGGACCTCAACCAGGTGCTGAAGGGCACGGCGCCGGAGCTCTACAAGAACCCGGCCCTGTTCTTCGCGAACACGCACCCCACCAGGGGCCTGCGCGACCTGTTCTTGGCGGTGGAGCTGGCCGGCCCAGCGGGCTACGAGCGCATCCGCAACAGCGACCGGCTTGGAGCGGCCCCTCCCGGGGCGGAAACCCTGCGGGAGCTGATCGGTGAGCGGCCGGTGCTGATCCTGATCGACGAGCTCTCGATCTACCTGCGCAAGATCAAGGGCCCCGCTGCCGGTCAGGCGGCTGAGCAGCTCACCCCGTTGCTCACCGACCTGATCAAGGCGGTGACCTCTTCCCCCCAGGCGGTGCTGGTGTTCACCCTGGCCCTGGGCAAGGGCGGCCAGGCGGTGGATGCCTATGGGGAGGAAAACCAGCGGATCGATCGGATCTTTGCTGAGCTGCAGTCGGTCTCCGCCCGGTGCTGTGTTGCGGCGGCTCAAGGCCGAGCAGGTGAGCCTGGCCAAACTCAAGAAAGGCGAGGGCCGGCGGGACGCCCTCTCGGAGGATCTGGCCCTGGCGATGGGGCTGCTGTTCAAGCTGCTGGCCCCCATGCGCAACGTGGCCGCCATCGAGAACGGCGCCCGTGGCATTGAGGCCATGGCGCGGGAGGAGGCGGCCTGCTGGCTGGGCATGGCCATGCACCGCAAGAACCCCAGACGGGTGCTGGCGGCGCTGCGGCTGCTGTTGAGTGCGACCTAAACGAACAACAGGGGAATGACCAACCTGATTTGGGGCTACTGGCCATGGCCGTCAGCCCCTACCGTGCACGCTGCCCAAGCAGCGGCGTGGCAGCAGACTGTGCCTGCGGCATCAAGGCGTTGGCCCGAGGTGAAGCCACATTTTGACAGGGGCAATTGATAATATCCATATTTCAGTGGGAAGATCATGAACAAACTCCAATAATTCACAGCCATTATCGAACAGGATAGCGGCGGATACATGTCTCATTGTCCGCAACTGGATATCGCCAGCTAAGGTGAGACTTTCGAAGAGGCGCGAACCAATCTGATTGAAGCACGAGAATTATTCTTTGAAGTTACCGATCCAGTTGAAATTCAGAATCGCCTGCGAACTGAAGTGTTTGTAACCAGTCTGGAGATCGTTGTTGGCTCAGTTGCGAGACCTAAGGCAATATTAGTCAATTCCTTCGTTTAGGAAGCCATGATCACTTTTGAGAACATGAAAGTCTGGTGTTAACGCCAATTGCACACAGTCATTACAGTTCGTGCGGTTGGTCTCGCCTTAATGACTATGAGTTGGCGAGAAGATTTCCAATGCCTGGCTATACCTCTAGGAAGTGTCATTTCAAGCCTAGCTCAGGGCTTTTGCAGCCTGATCTCCTCCAGCAACACCGCCAGGGCTTCACTTAGTTGGAGCCGGTTGCGGGAGGTGTCTGCGAGGAGGAATCGGCATTGAGCAACAAGGCATCCAGCCTGGATTCGAGCGCGGCGAGACGCTTGTTCTCGATTTCGAGCTGCTTCGTTCGCTGCTCGATGTCGTAAACGGGTCGCCAATTGAGCATCGCCAGCAAGCGCCGCCAGGGCGGCAAGGTGGAGACCCATTCCGATCTGGTGAGAGGCCGGGAGGCTGCTGAACTGGAGGAGGTGGTCATCGCCGTAGGTCGCAAGGAAGGAAATCAGCAGCAGCAGAGCTCCGGCGAGAAGGGTTGACCAACCCTGGCGATCCAGCAGCAAAGGATGCTGAGGTGGAGTGGACTGCCCTTGAAGGCGTTCAGGCTCAACAACCAACTTAGCAAGCCCCAGCCGACGCCGATACCGATATAGTACCTCCGTACTGGAATTCGACAAAGCCCTCCAGCGCCTGGCTGACGGCCACTCCTCCGATCCCACCCCCTGAGATGACCGCCGACGAATCCACCACGCCCAGGCACCACCCCAGCTGGCAAGAGGTGCGCGACGCCTTTCAGGCCGAGGCGGAGGAGCGGCAGGCGTATCAGGATCTTGCCCCTCGGTTCGCCGTGGTGCGCCAACGGATCAACTGGCGCGAGCAGCGCGGCTGGAGTCAGCGCGAGCTCCTCTCAAACTCCTGCCCATGATTCGGAAAACCCAGCCCCCACTGCTAGCATCGATAACACTATCAACCCTGTTCATGGCTGATCTCCTGGTGCGGGGCGTGGAGGTGGCGGTGGTGCGTGCCCTGAAGAAGCGGGCCGGTGAACATGGCCGCAGCGCCGAAGCGGAGCACCGCGCCATCCTGACGGCGGCGCTGTTGAGCCCACCCCGCCGCAAGCTTGCCGACCTGTTGGCCTCCATGCCGGATGTGGGTTGTGACGAGGATTTCACTCGTCACCCCGAGGGAGGAGGGGTCAGCGCCGATGTTTTTGATTGACACCGCTTGTGATGTATTTGGTTGACACCAACGTGATCAGCGAAGCCCGCAAGGGTTCGCGGGCCAACCCGGGGGTGCGGGCCTTCTTTGCCGCCGCCAGCAAGCAGGATCAGCCGTTGTTTGTGGCCTCGATCACCATCGGTGAATTGCGTCGTGGCGTGGATCTGATTCGTCGCCGAGGTGATCGAGCCCAGGCCGATGCGTTGGAGCACTGGCTGGCCCTGCTCCTGGAGTCCTACGGGGACCGGGTGTTGGCGCTGGATGCGGAGGCAGCCCAGCTCTGGGGCCGGCTGCGGGTGCCCCATCCCGAGCAGGCGCTCGACAAGCAGATTGCGGCGATCGCCCTGCTGCATGACCTCACCGTGGTGACAGGCAACACGGCCGCTTTCCTGCCCACGGGCGTGGCGTTGCTGAATCCTTTCCACAGCCCAACGGAGCAAACCCGATGACCAAACGCTTGATTGAGGAGTGGTTGCCGATTGCTGAGCTGGGCGAAGAGAGCATGCGGGAGAGGCGCTCGATGACCGCGTTGCCAGCGATTTACTACCTGCATGTGTTGTGGGCCCGGCGCCCGTTGGTGGCCTCAAGGGCGGCGGTGCTGGCGTCGCTGCTGCCGGCGGATGCGGATCGCAAGGCTTTCATGCACATGCTCGGGATTCATGGGGATCCGGTGGCATCGCGCAAACGAATCGACGCAGCCAAGCGAAAGGGCCAGCGATTTGAGGGTGAGGCCTATAGTTAGGGCTTGCTGAAAAACCCAAATCCGTTGCGCCACAGTTGATTCCAGGCTCAATCTCGCGTTAGGATGGGACGCAATCGGCCATTCCTGGCTTAGAAGAACCTGCTGACTCGCAAATGTACGTTT
>VGQX01000167.1 GCA_016882305.1 Cyanobacteria bacterium K_Offshore_surface_m2_239 | reverse complement strand
GATCGAGCACCGTCGCCCCCTCCTTCAGCAGCCGACCGGCCTGCCGCACGGCGGCCTCCACGGTGGGCAGCCGACCGCCGTCGCTGAAGGAATCGGGCGTCAGGTTGAGCACGCCCATCACGACGACGGGCCCCGCAGGGGGCAGCGACACGGAGGGGTGCGGTGGCGAGGGGGGCGGTGGCGCGGGGTGCGGCGAGGAGGGGGGCGGTGGCGCGGGCAAGGGCGGGGATGACGTCCAGCCCCGATTGTGAACCGGGCGGGAATCGCCCTGTCCTCCACTCACCACTCCCCTGGACCGCGGCCCGTGCC
This sequence comes from Cyanobacteria bacterium K_Offshore_surface_m2_239, assembly GCA_016882305.1. Lineage (GTDB taxonomy): Bacteria > Cyanobacteriota > Cyanobacteriia > PCC-6307 > Cyanobiaceae > Cyanobium. The sequence continues at coordinate 6,310 of VGQX01000167.1, read as the reverse complement.
TTCGCGACCGTCCGGCGGCGAGGATCATCAACAGAGCCGCCGAGCGGAAGCGATGGACCTGGTGTGGATCCTGGGCGACCAGCTCTTGGCGGATCACCCTTTGCTGGCGTCGCCCGATCCCGACCGTTGGGTGGCCATGGTCGAATCCGCTCCGCGGGCCCGTCGCCTCCGCTACCACCAGCAAAAACTCACCCTCCTTTACGCCGCCATGCGTCACCACGCCGCGGCCCTGGAGCGGGCGGGACATCGCGTGCTGTATCACCGCCTGGAGCAGCTCCTCCCCGGCACCCCTTCCACCACCACTCCCGGCACCCCCTCAGCGGAGGACCTCCCGGACAGCGGCGCCGTGTTGGCCGCCTGGATCGCGCGTCATGGGGCGCGCGCCATCCACCTCCTCGAACCCAACGACTTCCACACCCAATCCGCCCTGCCCGCCCTCGCCGAGCGCCTGGGCGTGCCGATCCACACCCACCCCACCCCCCAGTTCCTCCTCCCCCGCGCCGCGTTCCTCTCCTGGGCGAAGGGCCGACGCTCCGTTGTGATGGAGCAGCACTACCGGCGGCTGCGCAAAGAGCTGGGCGTGCTGATGACGGCTGACGGTCAACCCGCGGGCGGCGTTTGGAACACCGATGCGGACAATCGCCAGAGCCGCGCCCAGTTCCGCAAGGCCAGCCCCCGCGTGCCCGCCTTGCCTCCCCCCACTTCGGACCCTGTGGCGCGGGAGGTGGCCGCCCAGGTGGCACGCCTGTTTCCCGATCATCCCGGCCGGGCGGCGGACCTGTGGCTTCCGGTCACGCGGGCGGGGGCGCTGGCCTGGCTGGAGCGGTTTGTGGCGGAGCGCCTGGCGGGCTTTGGCCCCTGGGAGGACCTGATGGTGGACCAGGAGCCCGTGCTCTTCCACTCCGTGCTGTCGCCCCTCCTCAACATCGGCCTGCTCACGCCCATGGAATGTGTGCGGGCGGCGGAGCGGGCCTGGCAGGCGGGCGCGGTGCCCCTCGCCTCGGTGGAGGGGTTCATCCGGCAGATCATCGGCTGGCGCGAGTTCATCCATGGCATGTACTGGCGCCACATGCCCGACTACCTCACGGTGAACGCCCTCGAGGCCCATCGCCCCCTGCCCCGCTGGGCCTACAGCGGCGACACGGACCTGCGCTGCGTCAGCCGCGCCATCCAGCAGGCCATCGCCCTCGGCTACAACCATCACATTCAGCGCCTGATGGTGCTCGGCAACTTTTTTCTCCTCGGTGGTTACGCCCCTGGTGAGGTCTTGCGCTGGTACTTGGAGATGTACAGCGATGCCTACGATTGGGTGATGGTGCCCAACGTGCTCGGCATGGTGCTCTACGCCGATGGCGGCTGGCTGGCCACCAAGCCCTACGCCGCCGGGCCCGCCTATCTCGACCGCATGGGCGACCATTGCGCCCGCTGCCGCTACAACCCCAAGCGGAAAACGGGGCCCGACGCCTGCCCGTTTCAAGCCCTCTACTGGGCCTTCCAGAACCGTCACGCCCCGCGCTTCCGCGGCCACCCGCGCCTGGGGATGATGGTGCGCCAGCTGGATCGCCTCGGCGAGGACCTCCGCCAGGAGTACACCCAGACGGCGGAAGCGTTTTTGGAGGCCCAGGCGTGAGGGGAGGGCCTTCTGGTCCTCCACCGGCTGGGGGAGGGTTCAGATCAGCAGCAGGTTGGGGTCGGGCTGGATCTCGATCTCGTAATGCCCCTGCCGCAGATCCTCCTCGGGAATGCGTCCCTCCGCCAGGGCCCAGAGCAGGGGAAGCGGCTCCACGGGAAAGGACACCACGCGCGGTTGGCCATCGCTGAGGGTCTGCGCCACGGCCAGCTCATAGCCCAACAACTCCGCCAGCAGGGGGATCTGCCACCCCCGCTCCTTGACGTGTTCCACGAAGGCCCGCGCTTCCAGCGTGGCGGAAAGCGCCGGGGGGTGATGGGCGAAGGCGTCGTTGAGCATCTGCCGGCACACCCCGGGACCCACGGCCCGGAGCAACAGGCGGGCGGAGAGCTTCAACACCTGCACCACCATCGAGGCACGGAACGAGAACACCATGTCCCGCACCAGAGAGACACCACCCTCATCCGCCAATGAGCTTGAAAATCGGAGGCCTCCAGACTTTCGACCAGCACCTCGTGGCCGGTCACCAGCGCCGTGAGCGCGGCTTCCCAGAAATCCCCCAGATCGGTCAGAGGCGGTTGTCCCCGTTGATCGCGAAGGAGGAGGGGAGCTGGAGGGGACTGGGGGGGCGGGCTGGCCACATCCGGTGCGGAAGGCACGGTGATCCAGGAGCGGATGCGTTGCAATTCCTCCACGACAACCTCCAGACCCTGGGTTTCAAGAAAGGAGGGATACACCTCGAAATTGACCACCTTCAAGGAGGGCAAGCGACTGGGCAGATCGCGGATCAGGGGCCACAGATCCTCCGGAACAGCCCCGGAATGGGCATCCAGCCAGAAACCCTCCTGACTCAGGCCGCCCGCCAGATGGACTTCCCAGACGCGCTCCAGGGGCAGCTCGTTCAAGAACGCAGGCAAGGGTTGGCGACCATTGCGCGCGTTGGTGTAGGCATTGTGAACATCCAACAGGAGGCCGCAATCCGCCTCTTCCACCACCATCGCGAGAAATTCGCCATCGGACATCTCATCGCTGCGGGGTCGCAGGTAATTGGCGATGTTCTCGATGGCCACAGGCACGCCGAGGGCATCCCGCAAACGAAGGATGTTGTCAGCGACGATCCGCACCTGGGCCTCCGTTTGCCGCGGCGGAAGGAAAAAGCCCGTGCAGACCCCATGGGAGGCATTGAATCCCAGATGCTCAGAGGCCCACGGCGCGTCCAGCACGCCCACGGTTTTGCGCAGAAGCTTCAGGTGATGGGCACTGGCCTCGCTGGTGCCCCCCACCGGGGCGGCCACGCTGTGGACAAGCTTGCGTCCGGGCAATTGCAGCCAATGCTCGATCAGGTCGTAGGAGGCCCGTTCCGCCGCGTCAGGTTCCGCGATCAACCAGGTGGTCTGGGGTTCGAATTCGACCCAATCCACCAGGCCGCGCTGATTGAGCAGCAGGGGATCCAGCCCTTGCACCCAGGAGAGGCCAAGGCCAGGAGAGGTGTGGACAGGAGTAGTCGTCAAGGAGTTGAACCTCCAGGTTCACGTTCTGTTGTCAGAGCCAACGTTTCCAGTTCGCGCTGGAAATCCAGGTCAAATCCAGAGCAGCAGTGGGGACAGCCCAGACGCCGGCGCACCCTTTCGATCGCGCGGCCGAGGTGGTGAATGTCGGCGACGACAGCGGGCAGCCTGGTGACTTGGAGAGGAGTCCAAGGCAGGGGTTCGGCCGAGAGGGTGGCCGGCGAGAGGGGAGCGGATGGGGGAGGGGTGGTGGCCTCCACGCTCTCGCTCAGGGGCGGTCATGTTGGAAGGCCCCAGAGAATGAGGACTGCGACCGGCCATCACCCCGGCTCCTCCGCGCCAGCGCTCGATCGCCCGCTTGAGCCGCTCGGGGTCGTTGGCCGCGCTGGCGGACAGGATCAGCCGCGTCGCCACTCCACTCTGCTGGCGAGGGAAGGGGTCTTGGGGGGAGAGCATCGACATCACAGCCTCCTCTGGGGGGGGTATGCGCGCGGTGGGGCGGAGTGGGATGGCCTCAGCGTGCCAGCTGAGCAAACGTTTTGGCCATTAAGAAAACAAGAATTCCGCTAGATCAGCCTGGAAAACCTTTCTGCCATCAAGATAGTCACCACTGGAGGTTCAATTTCGACACTTCACAAAACTACAAATCTTGCCGCGATGTGCAAGAGGGAGAGATATCCAACTCTTTTCACACTATTGAAGAGAAAGGAAAGTTATTCGGTTCACCTCAGCTTGGCCCCGAAAAACGCATGGCCAAGGCGCCGCTTTCTTTTGGCAACAATCCTGTCTGCAACAGTCTTTCAGAGGACGGAAGTGATTGTTGCTACGCCCCGGGCTTCGATTCGACTGGCGCGAGGTCTGGCGGGTGTCGCCGCTCTGCCGTCGATCATTTCTCGCTTCCCTTGCGCAACTCTGCCGCCTGCGCTACCACGCCATGTTTTGTCTGCTTCATGCGAATGTCAGCGTTCTGAATCACTGTCTCCCGCTCCCCATGGACCATTCCCCAGTGGCGTTCATCGGCCTCGGTGCCCTCGGCGCCCCCATGGCGGCCAACCTTCTCGCCGCTGGCGTGCGCCTCACCGTGCACAACCGCGGCCGTGAGCGGGAGACGCCCCTGGCCCAGGCGGGGGCTCAAGCCGCGGATCGCCCGGCGGCGGCCGCCGCCGGGGCCCGGGTCGTCCTGCTCTGTCTGTCCGATGGTCCGGCGGTGGAGGAGGTGCTGTTCGGTCCCGAGGGTGTCGTCGCCGGCCTGGCCGCCACGACTCACCCGCCAGGCTCTCCGCCCCCGTTGGTGGTGGATTTCTCCACCATCGAACCCGGCCGCGCCCGCTCCCTCGCCGCCCGGCTCGCCGCCCGGGGCATCGCCTGGCTGGACGCCCCCGTCACCGGGGGCACGGAGGGAGCCCGGGCGGGCACCCTCTCCGTTCTGGTGGGTGGCGACGCGGACACCCTGGAGCGGGCCAGGCCCCTCCTGGAGGTGATCGGTGGCACGATCACCCATTTCGGACCCGCTGGCGCCGGACAGCAGGCCAAGGCGATCAATCAGATCCTGGTGGCGGGCAGCTACGCGGCGGTGGCGGAAGCCATGGCTCTCGCGCGGCGCCTGGGCCTGCCGATGGACGACCTGCGCCGGGCCCTCTCCTGCGGCGCGGCGGGGTCCTGGGCTCTGGATCACCGGGCCGCCGGCATGATCGCCGGCCGGTTTCCGCTCGGCTTCCGCCTGGCCTTGCACCGCAAGGATCTGGCCATCGCCCTGGCCGCCGCGGCGGAAACGGGTCTGGAGCTGCCGGTCTGCCGCACGGTGGCCGCCATGGAGGATGACCTTCTGGCCGCTGGCCATGGGGATGAAGATGTCTCCGCGCTGGCCCGCTGGTTCAGCGCGCCTCCGGACGCGCCTCGGGAGGATTCGGACGCGCCTCGGGAGGTGTCGGAGGACCTGGAGCCGGCTCCGGCTCCAGCGCGCGCAGCCAGCGCCGGAGCAACGGCAGGCTGAGGCCGATCACATTGGAGAAGCAGCCCGCGATCTCCTCCACCACCAGCCCGCCTCGGCCTTCCAACGCAAAGGCCCCCGCGCAGCGCAGCGGTTCGCCCGTCTCCACGTAGGCGACGATCTCGGCCTCGTCCAGCGCCGCGAACCGCACCCTGGTCGTCACGGTGGTGAGCCACGGCCGCTCCGCGAGCCCGTCCGAGGCCCGCTCCGCGCCGGACCTGCCCGGAGGAGCCTGAGGGGTCGGGGCCGGGCAGGGCAGCAGACAGTGCCCCGTGTGCAGCTCTCCCCAGCCTCCGGCCATGCGCCGCCAGCGCTGGATCGCGTCCGCTGCGTCCAGGGGCTTGCCATGCACCTCGCCCGCCACCACCAGCACGGAATCGCAACCGAGCACCGCCCCAATCTCCCCATCGGCCTCCGTGAGCGCGCCATGGACGGCCTCCGCCTTGGCCCGGGCCAACCGCCGCACGAGGCGCACCGGATCGGGATCGACCACCTCCTCCTCCGCCACGCCGCTCACGCGCACGCGGTGGGGGATGGCGGCCTGCTCCAGCAGGCGGCGGCGGGCGGGCGAGGCGGAAGCGAGCAGGAGCATAGCGGGGGGCGGAAACCCCTCACCCTGTCACGTTCCGGACCCCTCCTGGCTCCCCGCCACCAGGCGCAGCCAGGAGCCATCGGGCCGGGAGAGCTCCAGCCGTCGCGCCCGCAGCTGGTACCCCCCCTCCCCCGGCAGGCGCTCCTCCCGTGCCAGCCCTCCCGGCAGGTAGAGGGGGTCCCCCAGGAGCGGGGCGCCCAGGGCGGCGCAGTGAATGCGGATCTGGTGCGGACGGCCGCTGGCGATGGCCACCTCCACCCGGTCGCCAGCGCCGCCCCGCTCCAGCAGGGTGAGGCGGCTGAGGGCCGCCAGGTCCCCGGGCCGCTCCAGCAAGGCCGCGCACCAGATCCAGCCCAGGCGGGGATGGGGCCGGCGTCCGATCGCGGTCGTCAGCGTCAACACCTCTCCCGGAGCCAGGGTTGCGGGCAGACGGCCGGGGACCAGGAGGGCTTCATAGACCTTGCGGCACAGCGGTGGCGACCCCTCCGCCGCTGACGCTTGCGTCACCGAACCCTCCGGCCCCGCCAGGGCGACCGTGCTCTCCCGCAGTCGGGCGCTGAGCCAGCGGCGGCTGGAGGCCTGCCGTGCAC
>VGQX01000166.1 GCA_016882305.1 Cyanobacteria bacterium K_Offshore_surface_m2_239 | reverse complement strand
CAGCCCATCACCTGATGCGGCTGGGCGCGGGCCTCGATCCCCTTCCTCCCCTCGATCAGCACGATGGCCACTGAAATCCTCTACACCCCCCTGGCGGACGTGCGCTGGGCGCACCTGGTGGAGCCGCGGCCGCAGATGGACCCGGAGAAGCCGCTGGCCTGGTCCGTGGATCTGCTGCTGCCGTTGGCAGAGCCGACCAGTCAGGAGTTTCTCCAGGCGCTGGAGCGCCAGTTCATCGAGGCCCACGGCAGCAAGAAGCGCCGCAGCGACAAGGGCGAACCGTGGAAGCCCGACAAGGAGCAACCCGCTCAGCTGGTGGTGGTGAAGTTCAAGGCGCAGCAGCTGACGCGCCGCGACGGCAGCCAGGCCCCCGGGCCGCGCCTGATCGATGCCCGCAAGCAGCCCTGGAACGGCGCGGCGATCGGCAACGGCAGCCGGCTGGTGATCGCCTATGTGATCCACGACTGGGATCGGCCGGAGGGTGTGGGCATCACCCTGATCCCCCGTGCTGCCCAGGTGGTGCACTACGTGCCGTATCAGGAGAGCGACCCCACCGAGGGCTTTGCAGAGCAGGAGGGCTACAGCCAGGCGGAGGCCCTGGCCGATGGCGGCTACGACGAGTTCGCCAGCGACGAGGAGGTGCCGTTCTGATGGTCCACCTCCCCCCTGGCGGCATCAGTCGTCGCCCATCTCCGCAGCTGCCGGCCTTCTGCCGCAGCCGCCGGCCCAGCACCACCACCGTGCGGAGCAGCAGCCTGCAGCAGCTGATCTGGCTGCTGTGGCTGGTGCTGGCGCTGCAGCTGAGCACGCTCCTGCTGGTCCTGGCCGGTCCGGTACCGGCGCCTTTGAAACCGCGGGGGGGAGCACCTCATGCCGCGGCCCCTGTCCCGTCGCTGTCGCGCTCATGAGCCACACGTCTGCCCTGATCCCCTACGCGTTCGAGGGGCACCGCATCCGGGTGAGCACCGATGACCACGGCGAGGCCTGGTTCGTTGTCGCCGATGCCTGCGCCGCACTGGCGGAGAGCCCGTTGGGCTGGGCGCTGGCGATCCAGCGAGAAGAGGAGCACTGCCTGCTGTCGGAGGAGGGTCCCGGCCATGGGGGGCTGACGCTGGCGTTGATCAGCGAGGGCGGGCTGCTGCGCAGGCTGCTGGAGAGCACCAACCCCAGCGCAGGGCGGATGCGGCGCTGGCTCACCCACGCGCTGCTGCCCGCCAGCGCGCGCAGCCAGCAAGGAATGGCGGCACAGGCAGGCCGCACGATCGGGGCAATCCGCCGGCAGACCGCCACCGATGTGCTGCGCAAGGCCGACGAGATCATCCTGCTCACCGGCGTGTCGCATGCCGAGGCCCTGCTGGGTGCGCTGGAGGAGATCCAGAGAAACAGCGTCCAAGTTCAGGATCCAGCAGTGCAAGGAGGCTGCGATACACCCCGCCGCGGCCTCCACGGCCAGGGTGCGCAGCCTGATCCGTTGCCGATATCCCAGGGGCGGCGCCTGCCTGGCGAACGTCCAGGCGCGGCCTGGCTGACGGCCGACCAGCTGGCGGATCGCCTCGATCACACCCTCCGGGGCACCAACCAGCAGCTGGCGGCCAGTGGCCTGCAACTGCGCAATGAGGATGACGACTGGCAGCTCACCGATGCGGGCCGCGACTGGGCCGTGGCCCTGCCGCTCTGCTGCCGCGGCCAGCGGCGCCAGCAGATCCTCTGGGATCCGGCGGTGGTGGCGTTGCTGCAGGGGGAGGGGTGATGTCAGACACCCTGAATCTGCTCAACGTGCCTTCTGAGGGCCAGGCAGGACTGGTGGGAGTTGTCGCGATGAGCCCGGGCTTCACCCAGTCGGCGGCCCAGATGACGAACGACTCTCACCGCAGTTGCAGGAGAGGCCGCTGATGGTGTTCCCAAGGGTTCGCTCCAGCCGACCGCAGCCCCCAGCCAATCCCAACGCACTGACCCAGACTCAGGAATGGGCCGATGCTCGATCAGCTGGGCAGCTTCTCGGCGTCAGCGAGAAAACGCTGGGGAGATGGCGCAAGGCTGGGCTTCTCGAAGCCGGATTGCACTGGCGCCGTAAGTTCCCCAGCCGCAATTCTCCGGTTCTCTACCACCTTGAGCGGTGCAACAGTGCGATGAATGAAGCTGCCGCCCGGTCGGCTGCATTCCTGGAAACATGAAACGACAGGGAGGCACACGTAGTTCCTCCGACTGGTGCAGTTCACCTCTGCAGCGCCAAGAAGGCCTCAAGTTGACCGGTAGATGAGCCCCCTTGCCAAAGGGGAGCCTGGGCATGGCAGGGCAGACCGGTAGACGTTCCGACTAATCTGAGGTTGGGCCCGCAGAGGAGAACAGGAGAAGCACACCCCATGCGTCTCGCCGAGCTGCAGCACCTGGCACCCCAGATCCAAGAGCTCCTGGCCCGTTTTGGGGCCAGCAACGTCGCGGTCTTCGGGTCTGTGGCTAGGGACCAGGCACGGCCTGAGAGCGATATCGACCTGCTGGTGGACCTGCCTGATGGAGCCAGCCTTTTTGATCGAGCTGAGCTCAAGTCGGCTTTGGAGGAGCTGCTGCTGAAACGGGTGGATCTGATCCGCCGTCGCAACCTCAAGCCAGGCATCAGAGAGGTTGTGGAAGCAGAAGCAGTCACGCTCTGATGGAGCAGAGGGATCGCCAGGCGCTGGAAGACATCCTTGGCGTGCTGGAGCGTGCGATGGACTTCCCAATCCATCACTTCCAGACGCTGGAGCAAACGACTTACCTTCAGGATGCAGTGATTCGCTGCCTGGAAGTGCTTGGAGAAGCAACCAAACGATTGAGTCGTGAGATACGGGAACAGAATCCCCAGTTACCCTGGCGTGCCATGGCAGGAATGCGCGACGTGCTGATCCATGCCTACGACCAGATCGATCTGGAGGAGGTCTGGATGGCCTATCAGCGCTTCCCAGAGATCAGAAGCCAGGTGGCCGGGATCCTTGCGCAGAATGCATAAGGGCAACACCTCTGCAGACCTCAGGATGAGGCCGGTTGGGTTGTCGTGGCAACAAGAGCCTGGTGCGCCCGCTGAAAGGCATCTTCTGTGCCAGCCGCCGAAGCCCAGGGATAGGAGCGGAGATGAACTTCGAGGCTGTGCCCCATGGAGCGCGCCGCCGACCCTGCATCGATGTTCCGCTGGTGGGCACGCAGGCTGTAACTGTGCCGGAAGGAGTAGGGCACCAGATGTTCGCCGCGGGATTCCAGTTCGTCCCGCAGGCTTTTCCAGCCAGGTTGGCGCTTGAGGTAGGTGCCCAGGCCATCGGCAGCGCCGTTGCCGGACTGAAGCGGCGGCAGCTCGATCAGCCTGGTCTGCCAGCGCTCGAGAAGGTTCCACGAGACAAGGGCGCCCTCGTCCTGGAGCGGTAGGGGGTAGACCTTCCTTGGCTCGGTGATGCCGCCACCACTGCGCTTGCGGTAGCTGCACCACCAGTGGGGGACCCCTGTGCTGCGGTCTTTGCGCACACTCAAATGGAGCAGTTCCACGGGTCGCAGGCCGAGCTCCGCCATCAGGCGGATCGCATCGCGCCAGCGGAGGCCCGCCGAGTCGTCGGGTAGGGAGGCGATCAGTCGCAGGATCTCGGCATCGCTGATCGGGTCACCACCACCCTTGCCTTCGCTGCCGGCTGGTTTTCGCCCGACATGGTGCGAGAGATCTGATGGCGGCAGCCAATGGGCTGGGAATTGTTCGCGTTCGACACAATGGCGCAGGAACTGGCTGAGCGACTGGCAGCGGATCTGTCGCATACGCGAGCCAGGAGTCCAATCCGCCACGCAACGATCGATCAGGTCGACGGGCCGACCAGGTGCCCGACCTCCAGTGAGCAGGCTGACTGCCATCTCCACCACCGGGCGGTATCCCTTGTCCCAGGTCGCTTCCGAAATGGTGTTGCCGTGGTGGAGCTTCTGGCGCTGAAAACGCTCAGCAGCACCTTGCCAGTCACGAATCACCTGGGGGGCATTGCCATCAGCCTGTTCGGCTGCGGCGCGCAGCTCCAGGCCAGTGGCCATCAGTTTGTAGATGTTGCGTATGCGGACATAGGCATCTCCACTATCGGATTCACTCCAGCGAAATGACAGAACAACCGACTGTTCCGATTGCCCTGGAGGACGAACTTTGAGGCGTATGCGCCCTCGCGACTCAACCACGTTCCAACCACTGGACAAGGCGCGCACCTGCCGGCGAAAGGCCAACTCCCAGTCCGAGTGCTTCGCGACAACAGGCATGGGCGTGCCCAAAACGTGCCCAAAACTAGCCGTTTTGGTCCGGACAGGGCAAGACAGCGCCGCTCAGACCCATTGGTATGACAGGACTTCCTGGATCACCACTGAACTCGTTTTTCGCTTTGGGAGCACTAGGTCGCAGGTTCGAATCCTGTCGCCCCGACTGACGTCTCAGGGATTGCCAACCTCGGGTGGGAGAGATTTGGGGAGAGATTCCCGCTCTCGCCGCCTGCTGTTGGCTATCCCTGCCCCCAGTGGGAGAGGTTCTCTCCCATCCGTCATCACACTGGCGGCGCGACTGCAGCTCTATCGGTCCCGGGCCTCCAGGATTGAAGTGCCGATCCGCTAAGGACTCTGCGGCCGTGTCCAGCCGACTGATCATTTCTGACAACCGTGAGGACCCGGGCAACCCGCTGGTGCTCGACGGCGAGGCCATCGATGCGGCAGCGCAGGATCCGCTGGCGATCGGGAAGCTGATGGTGGATCAGGTCTGGGCAGAGGGAACCGACCCCACCGGTGGAGCCCTGTACTACGAGCGGAACACCAACCAGCACCGCCGGCTGCAGGTCTTTGAAACAGGCAGCGAGGACTTCATGACCGGCGGCTGGGTGAGGGTGCTGGCCAGCGCCGAGCAGGTCCTCAAGGAGCGTCCTGGCATGGAGCAAGCCGCCAGGGCGGGCCTGGTGAGGATCCATGGCACCCACCGGGGTGTGCTGCTGGTGGAGTTCCTCGACGTTCCCTGGGGCTGAGCCGCTCTGTTGCCTTGTCGCCAATACAGGCGCCTCGCAGCTCTGGCAACCTATCACTCCTCTGCTTGGAGCAAGAGGCGACCCATCACTCTCTTTGCCTCGCGCTGCACGAGAGTGATAAGTTGCCTTCTGCGATCTGGTTGGGACTTATTGCTCCCATCTCTCATGAACCCTAAGGAGCTCCGGCTTGCTCAGATGGATGCGGTGCTTCAGGAGGCCGCCAGCCATTCACTGCCGCCGCGCCCGCCGGCGGGCTGGCTGCGGGCCATCCGTGAGGCCCTCGGCATGACCTCCGCTGTATTGGCGGCTCGCTTGGAGATCACGGCCTCCGGGGTGCGAAAGCTGGAGCAGGCCGAGGCGGCCGATGCCATCACGCTCGGCACCCTGCGGCGGGTGGCTGAGGCCCTCGACTGCGACCTGCAGTACGCCTTGGTGCCCAGGCGCCCGCTGCGGGAGATGCGACGGCAGCAGGCCCTGAGGCTGGCGCAGCAGTGGCAGCAGCGCGCCGGCCGGACCATGGCGCTGGAAGCCCAGCCCATTGATGCGCCATCCGAGGGAGCACAGGAGCGGCTCGAAGCCATGGCTCAGGAGATCCTGCGCAGCAGCGGCACCCGGCTGTGGGATTGAACGACGGCCTGCCGGCAGGAGCGACGCCTCTCGATGGGGAGGAGCTGGAGGGGCTGCTGCCCTCCCATCTGGTGAATCGCAGTCAGCTCAACGAATGGGAGCAGCAGAACATCGAAGCCGCTCTGCTCTGGCTGTCCCTCCAGCGCCGGCCGAAGCCGCTGGAGGAGAGCTGGCTGCGGCGCCTGCACCGCGAGATGTTTGGCCAGAGCTGGCGGTGGGCCGGTCAGTACCGCAGCAGCGACAAGAGCATCGGTGCCGACTGGCGGCAGATCCGCATGCAGGTGCCGGCCCTGCTGGCCGACATCACCTACCAGGTGGAGCATCAGGTGGAGTCGGTGGATCTGATCGCCATCTGTTTCCATCACCGGCTCGTCTCCATCCACCCATTCCCCAATGGCAACGGTCGCCACGCCCGCCTGATCGCTGACGTGTTGATCGAGCAGCTGGGCGCACCTCGCTTCTCCTGGGGCGGCAGCAGTTCTCTGGTGAATGCCTCAGCCCTGAGACAGCAGTACATCAGCGCTCTTCAGCGAGCTGACCGCGGTGATCTCACTGCACTGCTGGCTTTTGCCCGAGAGAGCTGAGCAACCGCCGCAGGGCTCCGGTCGGATTCGCTGAGCGCACCTCCCGGTGCGACGACGGCCGTCTTTCAGCGTGCCACGGCTGCGCCGTGGCGTGCATCGGCCAGCCGCCGCCGCCCTCCGCTCCGGGGCCGGTGTGGGGGTGGGCGGGCATGGCGGCTCTCCCGCAGCTGCGGTGGCCGGGCCTTCGCCCGCGTTGATGGGAAGGGGAAGGCCCCAGGTTTCCTCGCGCGGCTGCGCGGCCAGCTGGGCATTCACGGCTCAATCTGGTGGCCTTGCTTATCAGCTTGTCCGATCCATCAGCGTATGGCTTTGCTTTGCGTAGATCCATTGCCCCGCAGCCGCTTTGCCCGCCGCCAAGTGCGTTCGTACTGGTAGAATAAGGGCTGCGCCAAAGGCCACGAGCCCATCGCCTGCGGCAACGAAATCCTCGGACAACTTGCCCCGTTCGTTTGCTCTGTAGCCCATGAGCTTGTCCTCTGCTGCAGTGGCCCAGGCC
>VGQX01000165.1 GCA_016882305.1 Cyanobacteria bacterium K_Offshore_surface_m2_239 | reverse complement strand
AAGGAGGGCTCATTTTCCTTGAAGTTCTAGCGAAAGAATCGTGCGAAGATTCATGCCTTCCCGCCCCCGAGGCGGCTTTTTTATATCCGAGGTTGCAAGCCAAAAACACGCATTATTCGAGGTGCCCATTTGTTACCCTCCAAGATCCCGCAATCCATCAACATCTAACCATTTCTTTCAATGACTCTCACAGAAAAAGCTTTTCATTTGCTTTATCAACAGCAGCTTGCTCAGTTTGAGGGAAAAATCAGCGGACCTCCCCCAAGCTTTCCCTTGGGCAACGCGGGTTCTTTTATCGGTAACAATCCCTGGGTGCCCGCAGTGGAGTGGATCAAGGAATATGGAAACAGAGTGTTGATCTGGATTGGCAGCAATCCTGCTTTGCTCCTCAATGACCCTGACCTGATCGCTGAGTTATTGGTCGCAAATGGAGTGGACTTTTATAAAGATAGTCCCAGGCCTCAGCTCCTGCCGATTACCACCGATTCCTCCTGTTTCATTGCGAATGGAGACAAGTGGCGTGAAAAAAGGGAAGCCCATCCTTTTTCGGCGCATTCTTTTCATGGCTGGTTGATTTCCCAGCTCCACAGCCTGCGTCATCAGACACGAGTAAGTGGAGAGGATCTGACGACAAAATCATCTGAAGATCATCTCGATTTCCGCAATTCCATGGAGCGTGCTACTTTTGACGCCTTTGCGGTGATGGCGGTGGGGGAGACGCTTGACCAGCAGGCATACAAGGATTTTCAATGCGTTGCTGACGAAGGAACAAAGAGACTGTCCAGTCCGATCCATCTTCCAGAGATCAATCCCGTCTTCAAACATGCCCATCACCGCTGGCTTGCGGTTTTTGATCGATATATGCATAGTGAATCATGCCTTAAGGGTAACAACCCTGTGGCCAAATTCTTGCCTGAAACTGAATACAGTGAGCAAGACTTCTGCGCCGAAGTCGCAAATATCTTCCCGGCGGGCATCTTCTCTACAACCTCGACTGTGATGCATACGTTGTACATGTTGCATCAGCACCCTGATCATCTGGCCGAGGTGCGTCGGGCCTTGGACGAAATGGGTCCGGATCCATCTTGGTCCACGCTGAATGCTTGTCATGCCTTGCGATTTGCTCTCTATGAAGCGATGCGTCTCTACCCTGGGGCTCATTTTTTTCATGCGCAATGTACGAGTGGATTCCCCACTTGATTTTGCGGGCGTGACGTGGCCTGCGAACACAACGGTCTTTATCACCCCCATGGCCTTGCATCGCAACCGTGAATTCTGGGGGGCGAACGCTGATGATTTTGTGCCTGCTCGTTGGCATGAGATGGAAGCCAAAGCCCCTATCGGAAGTGCTTTTTATTGGCCCTTTGGTCGCGGTGGGCGTGAGTGTCTGGGTAAATATCTTGCTCTTTTTTATGCCATGACTGCCCTCCAGGTATTCATTAGTGAGTATGACTTCATCTTCCCCGCGGATTCAGCCAAAGAGGGTTTTTACTTCGCTTGTCTCGTTTGCGATGGATTGAACGTCAGGGTTGTGAGACGGGGCGATCTTGACCTTCAATAGTGGCTTCGCTCAATAGTGGCTTCCCTCAACAGTGGCCCCGTTCAACAGTGGCTCCGCTCAACAGCTACCACGTTCAGCAGTTTCCATGTTCGACGGTTCCCATCTTCAACGGTCGATCGAGACTGGACGTCCCCTGATCTTTTTTGAATGACATCTCTTGGTTGTTACTGGAAACCCTCAGGAGACGTTCCTGTTGATGACGGACCCCATGCTGTCTTTGCTGCCCTTGCTCACTGCGATCACCCCTATTGGCTGATCGGTCTTCAGGAGCCTGCGGGCCTGCGTCTGGTCCCCGTCCGCGGCGGCGAGATCTCCTCCGCGTCCGGGCCCACATCCTTTCCCGTCCATGGCCTGGTGAGCCCGGTCCATGCCGAATGGCTGGGGGATCGCGGCTTCTGTGAGGATCACGGCACCCGCTACGCCTATGTGACCGGCGCCATGGCCACGGGTATTTCTTCTGTGGGGTTGGTGTGCGCGGGAGCGCGAGCGGGCTTCCTCTCCTTCTTCGGTGCCGGCGGCTTGAGCCTGAACCATGTCGCCAGCTGCGTGGATCAGATCAGGGAGGACCTTGCCCGGCATCCCGGGGCCGCCTGGGGAGTGAACCTGATCCACTCTCCTGATCAACCGGCCTTGGAAGAGGCGCTGGTGGATCTCTTCCTGCAGCGCGGAGTGCATCGCATCGAAGCCTCCGCCTTCATGAGCCTTTCCGCTGCCCTGGTTCGCTATGCCGCTTCTGGCCTGCATCTGGACTCCTGGGGACGTCTGCACCGTCGCAATCGGGTGATGGCCAAGATCAGCAGACCGGAGGTGGCCCGCCATTTTCTACAGCCGCCGCCCTCTGATCTTCTGGCGGACCTTGTGCGTTCCGGCGCGATCAGCGCCGAGGAGGGCCGCTTGGCCGCCCTGGTGCCCCTCGCTGACGACATCACTTGCGAATCCGATTCCGGAGGCCATACGGACAGTCGCCCCTTGGCGGTGTTGCTGCCGGTCATCCGTCAACTCCGCGATCGCCTTGCTCCGCCGGAGGGCTGGCCGCGCCCGGTGCGCATCGGGGCGGCGGGTGGTCTTGGTGACCCAGCGGCTTTGGCGGCGGCCTTCGCGCTCGGTGCCGATTATGTGGTGACCGGAACGGTGAACCAGCTGGCGCGGGAGTCCGGCACGTCCGATGCGGCCAGGACGTTGTTGGCCCAGGCGGGGTTCGCCGATGTCACTATGGCGCCAGCCGCAGACATGTTTGAGATGGGGGTGCGTGTACAAGTGTTGAGAAGGGGGACTTTATTTCCCCAGCGGGCGTCTCGTCTCTATGAGATCTACCGCCGCTTCGGTAGTATCGACGACTTGCCAGGCGACCTTTTGGAGATGCTTGAACGGGACATCTTCAAGGTTTCCATCGCTGGCATCTGGGACGAATGTCAGCGGTTCTGGCAGGGTCGCGAGCCCGCCCAGCTGGACAAGGCCCTTCATGATCCCCATCACCGCATGGCCCTGATCTTTCGCTGGTACCTTGGAAATTCCAACCGCTGGGCGAGAGAAGGCGTGCCCGATCGGCGACAGGATTACCAGATCTGGTGCGGCCCGGCCATCGGCGCCTTCAACGCCTGGGTGGAGGGCTCTCCTCTGGCCGATCCCCGGGGCAGATCCGTCGAGGCCATCGGCCTCAATCTCCTGGCTGGCGCCGTGCGCATCACCCGCGCTCAGCAGTTGCGGACGGCGGGTGTGGCCCTGCCGGATGGCGCCTTCGTCGCCAAGCCCATGGCCTTGGCGACAACCCGATGAACAGTCCTGCGATCGCCGTGGTGGGACTGGCTTCCCTCCTGCCGGGCAGCGATGACTTGGCGGGTTTCTGGAGGTGTCTGATCGAGGCCCGAGACTGTTTCAGCGACGTTCCCGAACGGCATTGGCGGATCGATGACTACTTCGATCCGGTGCCCCGTGCCAAGGACAAGACCTATGGCCGCCGCGGGGGCTTCCTGCCGCCTCAGCCCTTTGACGCCCTGGCCTTCGGCATCCCCCCTTCCAGCCTGCCGAGCACGGACGTGGCCCAGTTGCTCGCGTTGCTCATCGCCAAACGCTGTCTGGAGGACGCCGACAATGGCGAGACGCCTCGCTTTGATCGCAGCCGCACCAGCGTGATCCTCGGCGCTGCGGCCACGACAGCGCTGGTGGCTCACATGTCCGGAAGGATGGCTCGCCCGATGTGGCGAGAGGGGCTGCGGACGCTGGGCATGGAGGAGGAACAGCTCGAACGGGCCTGCGATGCCATCGCGGATCAATTCGTGCCCTGGCAGGAGACAACCTTCCCCGGTCTGCTCGGCAATGTGATCGCCGGGCGGGTGGCCAACCGCTTCGACCTCGGGGGGACCAACTGTGCCCTCGACGCGGCCTGCGCCAGCTCCCTGGCCGCGGTGGCCATGGCCGTGGGCGAGCTTCAGAGCGGCAGGGCCGACACCGTGCTCACCGGCGGCGTCGATGCCCTCAACGACGTGCTGATGTTTCTGTGCTTCTCTCAAACCCAGGCCCTCTCGCTCAGCGGTGACTGCAGGCCTTTCAGCCAGCAAGCGGATGGCACCATGCTCGGCGAGGGGCTGGCGATGCTCGCCCTGCGGCGACTGGAGGACGCGGAGCGCGATGGCCACAAGATCTACGCCGTGCTGCGGGGCCTCGGGACCAGTTCGGACGGTCGCTCCAAAAGTGTTTACGCACCCCGACCGGAAGGGCAGATGCTCGCCCTGCGCAGGGCCTATGCCGAAGCGGGATACGGACCGGACACCGTTGAGCTCTTGGAAGCCCACGGCACCGGCACGGTGGCGGGGGATGCTGCGGAATTCGAAGCCTTGAGGCGGGTGTTCGCCGAGGCGGCCCCCGATCGGCGCCCATGGTGCGCACTGGGCTCCGTGAAATCGCAGATCGGTCACACCAAGGCAGCGGCCGGTGCCGCCAGTCTGGTCAAGGCGGTGCTCGCCCTGCACCACCGGACCCTGCCTCCCACCATCAAGGTGGAGCATCCCAACCCCGCGCTGGCCCTCGCCACCAGCCCCTTCTATCTCAATACAGCGCCGAGGCCCTGGTTCGCGTCACGCACCCATCCCCGGCGCGCATCGGTGAGCGGTTTTGGTTTTGGTGGCAGCAATTTTCATGTGGCGCTGGAAGAGTACAGCGGTGTCCATGCCGCCGGGCGCCTCAACGCTTCGTCGGCGTGGCTGCTGCTCTTCTCTGCGGCTGATGCCGCCGCCATGGAGCGCAGCCTGGAGCACCTGCCCCAGCGGTTGAGGAGCGAAGGGGAGTTGGAGTCCTTCGCCCGTGAAAGCCAGCGGAGCTTCTCGCCTGCGGAGGCGGTCCGGCTGGCGCTGCTGGTGGGGTCCCGCGAGGAGCTTGGCCCGGCCTGTTCGGAAGCCTCACACTTGCTGACCGGAACTCCGGACCTGGCCAGAGGGAAGCACTGCCTGCTGGCGATGGGCCCCCCAGCCTCGCCATCGTCCCTGGCCTTTTTGTTCCCCGGTCAGGGCAGTCAATGCGTGGGCATGGGACTGGGGCTGGCCCTTGGTTTCCCCGATGCCTTCTCCAGCTGGGAACAGTCCCTGGTGGAGCTCGAGCGGGCCGGGTCATCGCCGGAGACGCCAGGGGATGGTGGCTGGGCTGAACGGGTCTTTCCTCGCTCCGTCTTTTCCGCCGAGGAACGTCAGGACCAGGAAAGGGCGTTGCAGGCCACGTCCGTGGCTCAACCCGCCCTGGCGCTGGTCAGCCTTGCCGGGCTCGCTGTCCTGCGGCGGCTCTCCCTGGTGCCGGCGGCGGTCGCCGGGCACAGCTTCGGGGAGCTGGTCGCCCTTCATGCCGCCGGGGTCTTCGATCGCGAGGTTCTGCTGGATCTGGCCTCCGCCCGGGGGCGGGCCATGGGGACCTGTGACCCTGCCGGAGGAATGGTTGCCGTGGCCGCAGATGCCGCCACCGTGGCCGCGCTGCTGCGGGAGCATGGCGATGGGGAGCTCGTCCTGGCCAATGACAACCATCCCCAACAAACGGTGATCAGCGGTTCCCTGACCAGTCTTGAGCGGATGGCGCCCCATCTGGCCCGGGCGGGGTTCGCCACCCATCCCTTGAATGTGGCTGCCGCCTTCCACTCCCCGGACGTGGCCGGAGCCGCGGACGTTTTCGCAAGCCATCTTCTCAAGCATTGTTTTCAGAGCCCCGGGCGCCCTGTGTTCAGCAATGCCACCGCCGCTCCCTATCCCGATGACCCGGAGGCGGCGCGGGCTCTGCTCGCCGAACAGATGGCCCAGCCGGTGCGTTTCCGCGAGACCATCGAGGCTCTTTACGCGCAGGGTTGTCGGGTGTTTCTTGAAGTGGGCGCGGGCGATGTGCTCTCTCGGCTCACGACGAAGTGTCTGGCGGAGCGAAGCCATGTGGCGATCAGCCTCGATCAGCGGGGAGCCAAAGATCTTCAACCCTTTTGGCGGGCCGTGGGGCAGCTTTCCGTGCTCGGATTCCACCTTGACTATGGCGCGCTCCACGACGCCGCTGGTCCCTGGTCGCCGCCACCGGCTGTGCCCGCGGGACCCGCTGTGGTGGCGCTGAGTGGCGCGAATCTCGGCAAGCCCTACCCTCCCCCTTCCCCTCGGGGGGCGCCCCCGCCCCCGCCACCGCCACAGGTCCATCCCCGATCACCTCACCCGTCCCGAGCCACTCCTCCACCCATGGCTGATCTGCGTTCCCTCGATGCTTCCGGCTTCACCGGGAATGGGGCGTCCTCCCCCTCTGGCCACCATGGGGATGGGGAGGTCAGCGGCCGGGCTCCGGCGCAACCTGCCGCTTCCATCCCCACCCGGATCGTTCAACACCCAGGCGCGATGTTCGACACCAGCCCGATCCTGGAGGCCCAGCACCTCACCCAGTACGCCCTGCTGGAGAGCCTGCGGATGACCCTGGCCGGTCTCGGCGCCCAGCTCGGCCAGGGTGCGGTGGCCATGCCGGTGGCCGCTCCCGCGCCGATGTCCCCCGGGTTTGGCGGGTCGATTCCCCTGGCCCTCTCCCCGCCGTCCTCCTCGCCGTCAGCGGTCCCAGCGTTCGCCGCCCCACCGTCTTCCCCGTTCCCATCGCCACCGCCTTCCGCGTTCCCACCCCCCGCAGCCGCTGAGCGTCCCCCCATGGCCAATCCCGTCCCGGCGGCGCCAATCGCCTCGGCTGTTTCAGCGGAATCCACGCCCA
>VGQX01000164.1 GCA_016882305.1 Cyanobacteria bacterium K_Offshore_surface_m2_239 | reverse complement strand
CGCATTCAGAACAGGGGTTTCCGCGTCTGTTGCCTCCCCCAGGACTAATTCTTTACCCTTAAACTCTATAGATCTTTATCCTCGGCTGTTGGTTTGTGGCTGTAGGCTGTTGGTTGTTGGCTGTTCCTGGGAAGGCGCCGAAGGCGCCTCGATTTTTTTGTTTTTTGCCGCCTGAAACAGTTCTCCCCAAATAGCGTTCTCTTGGCCCTCACTCTTGGCCCTGACCTCTTTCTCTGCCTGGCCTTGGAGTCGGCAGGCATGCTCCTCGTGTTGATCGGCGACGACAAACGCACTCGCGATCATGTCGCCACTCGTCAGGCTCCCGTGCCTGGCGTGAAAGGTCCGGGACTTCAAGGGCGACATCGCGCAACCAGCCGATGCCGCCCTCATGAGCCCGGCCTGACTACTTGCCGATCAGGCCGCTGAGGGGGCCCAGCAGGCCGGTGATGGCCGAGCCGGCGGCGACGGCATCGGGTTGGGCGCCTCCACCAAAGGTGTTGATCACCGCTTTCGCGGCAGTGTCGACGGCGGTCCACTTGTCGCCCGCCAGGGGCTGGATCACAGGGCCCGCTTTGCTCCACAGCGACTGGAAGCCACCCATGGCCGTGACAGCGGCGCCGAGATTGCCAGTCTCGAGGTCAGCTTCGCTTTTCTTCAGCAGATCCAACACCGGCGACACCGCCGGCGTCAGCGCCGCCTGACCCGCTGAGATGGCCGCAGTCTTGGCCGCATCACCCATGGCGCCGGCTCCTTCCTTGGCGGCCTCACCCATGGCGCCAGCGCCCTCCTTGGCGGCTTGGCCGACAGCCTCACCGGACTGCTGCACAGCCTCATTGGTGGACGGGGAACAACCGGTCAGGCCGAGGCCAGCGGCAAGCGCAAGGGCCAGCCCCGCAGGGAGGAGGCGACCGCCGACCTGGAGAGCACGGCTCATGGCGATGAATTGGAAATGTCTTCTGAAGGGTACGGACACTGGACGGAGAGAGCCATTTCTAAAGGTTAATGTAAGCATTGCTACACTTGCGTGCTGTCGGCTGGAGACCCCGCAAAAACTCTCCCTGCCTGGGACGGCCACAGCTGACGGTCACATCTCCTGATCAGAATTCCCTTTGGAGGGAGCGTGAAGGCGAGGCTCAAACCTCCGCGAACACCTTGGCCTCCTCGTCCGGGCTCACCACCCGGCCCGCATCGGCAAAGCCGTCGATCTGGTCAAAGTTGAGATAGCGATACAGTTCAGCTCCGTAAGGATCGATCTTCTCGGCGGCGATCGCCAGATACTCCTCCTTGCTGGGGATGCGTCCGAGCTGGGCGCACACCGCCGCCAACTCCGCGCTGCCCAGATACACCCGGGCGCCATTGCCAAGGCGATTGTTGAAGTTGCGGGTGCTGGTGGAAAACACCGTTGTGTTGTCCTCCACCCGCGCCTGGTTGCCCATGCACAACGAACAGCCCGGCATCTCCATCCGTGACCCGGCCGCCTCGAAGATGGCGTAATACCCCTCCTCCTTCAGCTTCTCCTCATCCATGCGGGTGGGCGGACACACCCAGAGACGCGCGGCATTCTCCCCCTGCCCCTGAAGCACCTGGGCCGCCGCCCGGTAGTGACCGATGTTCGTCATGCAGGAGCCGATGAACACCTCATCGATGCGATCCCCCGCCACCGCGCTCAACGTTTTGACGTTGTCGGGGTCGTTGGGGCAGGCCAGGATCGGTTCGGTGATCTGGTTCAGATCGATCTCGATGATGGCGGCGTACTCCGCGTCGGCATCGGCCTCCAACAGCGCCGGATCGGCCAGCCAGGCCTCCATCGCCATGATGCGCCGCGCCAAGGTGCGGGCGTCGCCATAGCCGCGGGCGATCATGTTTTTCAACAACGCCACATTGCTGCGCAGGTATTCGCTCACCGTCTCCACGCTCAGCTTGATCGTGCTGCCGGCGCAACTGCGTTCCGCTGTGGCGTCCGTCAGCTCAAACGCCTGTTCCAGCTTGAGATCCGGCAGCCCCTCGATCTCCATGATCCGGCCATTGAAGACGTTCCGCTTGCCCTCCTTCGCCACCGTCAGCAGGCCCTGCTGAATGGCCACATAGGGGATGGCGTTGACGACATCCCGCAGGGTGACGCCCGGCTGCAGCGAGCCGGAAAACTTCACCAGCACCGATTCCGGCATGTCCAGCGGCATGGCGCCAATCGCGGCTGCAAACGCCACCAGGCCCGAGCCGGCCGGGAAGGAGATGCCCAGGGGAAAGCGCGTGTGGCTGTCCCCGCCCGTGCCCACCGTGTCGGGCAGCAACATGCGGTTGAGCCAACTGTGGATGATGCCGTCGCCGGGGCGCAGGGCCACGCCGCCGCGGGAGGCCATGAACTCCGGCAGCTCGGCGTGGGTTTTAAGATCCACCGGCTTGGGATAGGCGGCGGTGTGGCAGAAGCTCTGCATCACCAGATCCGCCGAAAAGCCGAGGCAGGCCAGCTCCTTCATCTCATCGCGGGTCATCGGTCCGGTGGTGTCCTGGCTGCCCACGGTGGTCATCAACGGTTCGCAGCTCGTGCCCGGACGCACCCCCGGCAGCCCGCAGGCCTGGCCCACCATCTTCTGGGCCAGGGTGAAGCCCCTGCCCGTGTCCGCTGGAGCCACCGGTCGGATGAACAGCTCGCTGGCGGGCAGGCCGAGGTGGGTCCGCACCTTGTCGGTGAGCGAGCGGCCGATCAGCAGCGGGATGCGGCCACCCGCGCGCACCTCATCGGTGATCGTGCTGGGTTTCATCGTGAAGCGGGCCAGGAGCTCCCCGGCGTTGGGCTCCCCGGCCGCGCGCTCGATCGTGCCCGCGTAGGGACGGATCGTGATCACGTCACCCGTCGCCAGGGCCGTGACCTCGCATTCAATCGGCAGGGCGCCGGAATCCTCGGCCGTGTTGAAGAAGATCGGCGCGATCTTGCCCCCGAGGATCACGCCGCCGCCGCGCTTGTTCGGCACGTGGGGAATGTCGTTGCCGGTGTGCCACAACACGGAATTGATGGCGGATTTGCGCGAGCTTCCCGTGCCCACGACGTCGCCCACATAGGCGACGGGATGACCCTTGTCTTTCAGCGCGGCGATCGTCTCCAGTCCGCCGGGCATCCGTGTCTCCAACATCGCCGTGGCATGGAGCGGGATGTCAGGCCGGGTGGTGGCGTGGGTGGCGGGGGAGAGGTCGTCAGTGTTGGTTTCTCCCTCCACCTTGAACACCGTCACCGTGATCTCCGCCGGCAGCTCCGGCCGGGCAGTGAACCACTCCGCAGCGGCCCAGCTGTCGATCACCCGCTGGGCGTGGGGGTTGCTGGCCGCCAGCTCCAGGACATCGTGATAAGCGTCGTAGACCAGCAGGGTGCGGCTCAGGCCGGTGGCGGCGGCCTCGGCGATGGCCGCCTCGGGGCTGGAGAGCAGCGCGATCAGGGCGCCGACGTTGTAGCCGCCGATCATGGTGGCCAGCAGCCGCACCGCCTCCACCGGGCTCACCAGCGGACTGGCCACCTCTCCCCGCGCCACGGCGCTCAACCAGCTCGCTTTCACATAGGCGGCCTCATCGACGCCGGGGGGAATGCGCTCGCTCAGCAAGGTCAGGAGAAAGGCCTCCTCCCCGGCGGGAGGGTTCGCCAGCAGCTCCGTGAGGGCCTGGGCCTGGGAGGCGGTGAGGGGCAGGGGAGGGATGCCTTTGGCCTCTCGTTCCGCCGCCGCCGTGCGGTATGCGGGCAGTAGGTCGGCGGGGGACAGGGGGGAGGCGCTCATCTGCTGTCGTCAGCCATCGGGAACCACCATTCTCCGCGTTGGACGGGCGCCTCTTGGGTGGCAATGGCGACGGTTGCGGCCCCGGGGGGCGCCAATGCCTGCCCGAACCGCCCTTGCCGTTCAACCCCTTGGCCGTTCATCCCCCTGACTCGGCAGGACTCGGGTGATGCGGGTCAGCGAAGGGGGGCAGACACGGGAAGGCGCGACGCAACCTTGCTCGGCAGGCTCTGGAAAAGATTGATCCAAAACCCGCCAAGACAAGAAAAGAGGAATGGGGCGGCAATGATTTCATCAACCATTTCCAGAGAAGTTAATGTGTCTGAATCTAAGAATGAGAAAAATGGCAGGTAGAAGACAAGCATGAAAGCAGCAGCAACGACCATCAAAAGCTGTCTGCGGGTGGGAGATAAATGAGGGTTGTCAAGAAGATTTGATAGCATGAGGGCAATTAACGGGAATAAGAAAATCAGGCGATAATCATAGCCTATATTCGAGATATACCAGCCTAGGCCTAGGGTTGTCGAAATCATGATGAAGGTATTGATGTAGAGGTCTGCCAGGCTGCCGTTTGGCAGGCCTCGCATCTCGCGAGACAGAGCCAGCTTTTTGCCAAAGAGCAGGCCGCTCGCTAGCCCTCCCGTAGCAGACAGCAGCTTCAGGGCGATCAAGCTGTAAATCGCAATTCTCCCTGGCCCTGGGCCAAGTGTGTTGATGACCATGGCATTGAGGTATCCCACCGCCGCGAGACCGTGGCTGCCAAGCCCGCCGGAAGAAACGACGTTGGTGATCTCCATCGTACTGGCGGTATACACCACCAAGGCAGCGGTGATGAAAACGAGGGAAAGATTGAGGACGCGTTTCCTTGTGGTGGACATGGGAGCGATGATGGAATAAATCAACCAGCCCATGGTGCCGATCGATGGATAGAGCTTCAAGCTGATTTAAAATGCATTTACAATATTGGCCAGAAGAATTGCCGCGATTCCGGGAAGCCAGACGCTCAAACAGAACAGGCTTAGCAAAAGAAAAAGCACAGTGTCTATATTTCCGCGTTCAAGTAAAATCTGCATGGGAAATGTAAGGCTCAACAAGCTAACAATAATCGACCATGATCTGAGATTTTTTGTGCAGAGCCAGCAGGTGTGGGCGATGGTCGTGATCAGGGCTAAGCCAAATAGCAGTCCGACCCAATTCGCGTCATTTGGGCTCATGCCCAGCTGTCTTCCCAGTTCGATTGATAGCGGGGGATACATGGGATTGCCATATCCAAAGCATCTTGCATCCGAAGCAATAAGCTCTTGAATATCACCCTGACAGGCGGAGAAGCTGAGTAACCATTTCAGGTCATAGAATCCAGGAATCTTAGTCGGCCCCATCATCCCAAACGCCCCTTGCGCAACCCGCCCAAGCACCGCATAGGTGAAGAGCGAATAAAGCAGATAAATCCCGGATAAAATTGGAAATATAGGCCATAAAAGTGAGGTTCTTTTCATAAAGTCTGGGCGTCGATCATTATATTACCCTCCTCTCGACTCTCACGCCCTCGCGGAGGTGAGGCCCTTGTACAGCGATGTCCATGAGATTTGCATCGCACCCCCAGCCTCCTTTCCGTTCCGCCGTGGAGAAGCGACCCGTCAGAGCCGGCTGGGTCCAGGCCCGCACGAGCCGGGCTCGGGCCAGTGGGCAAGCTGTTGGATCACCGCCAGCGGGTTGGCTCCTCCCTGGCCCCTGGCTCGGACGGTTCTGCATCCAGCCAGAGCGTGATCCAGGGCGGCCACGGCCAGTCCGCTGGCCTCCGGCTCCCCGACGAAACGCGCTCCGAAGCCGGCCGCGTAGCCGGCCAGCCCATCCCCGAGTCCCGCCCGAGCCGCCGCGCCGCAGGCTTCCAGCAGCTGCCAGCGGCGGCCGTCCGGCGCGGCGATCACACTGCGGGCGCCCTTGAGAAGCACCGTCGCTTGACAGCGTCGGGCCGCGGCGGCGGCCGCCTCCAGCGGCGGTTGATCCGCCAAATCGGGGCAGAGGCGTCGGAATTCGCCGGCGTGGGGCGTGATCCAGGTGGGACCCTGCCGTTGCCGCAGCCAGGCGGGATCGAGGCGATTGAGGCCATCGGCATCCACCACAAGCAAGCCTGGAAAGCCCCGCAGATCGTCCCACCAGGCCTCCCTTGCGCCAGCGGGGCTCGCGGTTTCCTCTCCGTCCGGCCACGGACCGAGCCCGGGTCCCACGAGCACCGCGTCCAGCCGGTCGAGAGCGCCATCGGCGAGTGGGCGCGTCTCCACCACCACATGGGGCAGCACCATCCACAGCTGCTCCGCCACCCGCGGCGGGACCAGGGCCCGCAGGCTTCCCACCCCTGCGGCGCTGGCGCCGGCCAAGGCCAGATGCGCCGCCCCCCGGTAGGGCTCGCTGCCGGCAATCACCAGCAAGCGCCCCCGCGCATACTTCCCCGCAGCCGGATCCAGCTCGGGCCTCGGAGCCTGACGGGCGTCCCTTTGGCCAACCTCCGGCCCCCCCAGCCCGAGGGGTTGTTCCCCCGGCAGCCGCTGGAGAAGAGCCTCGGGAAGCCCCAGATCCACCCGTTCCAGCCGGCCCACCCAGCGCAAGGCGTCGTCCTGCACCAAACCCTGCTTCAGCAGGCCGACGCAGAGGGTGAGCGCGGCGCGGGCCGCCTGCCGGCCGAGCACCCGCCCGCTGTCGCCGCAAAGACCGGTCGGCACGTCGATCGCCACCAGAGGGCCCGCAGCGGCCCGCTCGCGCTTCCTCAGCAAGGTCTCGATCGCGTCCCCCGGGGGACGGCTCTGACCGTTGCCGAAGAGGGCATCGATCCACAGGGTTGGCGCTTCGGGATCGGGGGCGGTCTCCAGCGCGGGGATGCCCAGCCAGCGGGCATGGGCCCAATGCCGCTCCGTGAGCGGCTTGCGCCGCTCAAACGGACACCAAAGCCGGACGGACACCCCGGCCAGGTGGAGTTCCCGAGCCACCACCAGCCCGTCGCCCCCGTTGTGGCCAGGCCCCACCAGGACCACCACCCCGGCC
>VGQX01000163.1 GCA_016882305.1 Cyanobacteria bacterium K_Offshore_surface_m2_239 | reverse complement strand
TCCACTGGGCCAAGATGCCACCGCCACGGCTGACGATGCCCGTGAGACGTCCTCTTACCTTGGGAAGGTGCTCGATCAACAAGCCGGCATGAATGGTTTGATAATCAACACCCTGCTGGCAATGCTTCTCAATGATGTGAAGAAAATCGTCCTCGGTGAGATTTTCGATGCGCCCGTGCACGCTTTCCAGGGCCTGATAGACAGGCACCGTGCCAATAGGAACGGGTGAGGCCTGGATGATGGCCGTGCGCACTTCATCGAGATTGACCCCTCCCGTGGAGAGATCCATGACCGTATCGGCTCCATATTTGACAGCCAACTCCAGCTTCTTCAGCTCTTCAGCCACATCACTGGCATTGGGTGAGGCGCCAATGTTGGCATTCACCTTGCAACGGCTGGCGATGCCGATCGCCATCGGCTCCAGGTTGAGATGATTGATGTTGGCCGGAATGATCATGCGACCACGAGCCACTTCTTCCATCACCAAAGATTCGGGCAGGTTTTCCCGGCGGGCCACATGCGCCATCTCTTCCGTGACCATCCCGGCTCGGGCGTAATGCAATTGGGTCACGTTGGCCGCACCACGGCGTTTCTCGATCCAGGAGCTGCGCATGACGGCTGGGAGAGGTAGGGGGATGCCGTGCGAGGAGGTTGGCCGCACTTCCCTGCGCCGGCATGACCCGGATCAGGTTCCGAGGGTGTGATCTCAGCCCGCTTCGGGCACCCCTAGTGTCCCGCTCACACTAGCAAGGCTTCTGAAAGTGGTGCCCCTTCCCTGCGGGGGCCGGCGGGAACGGCTGGCCCACCGGTTCCCGTCGGCCGAGAGCCCGGGAGACACCCAGCGGAAGCCCGAGCAGCCTGGGATCTCCTCCGCGCAGTCCGAGCAGTCCGAGCACGGCATGGTTGGGCCAGGTTCGCAGCGCCGCAGGCGGGTCCGCGCGGCTCCCGCCCTTCCAAAACAAGCCGTCGCGGCAAGGCAAGCGGCAGCCAGGAGCCTCCATCCACCCATCTCCCGATGCCATTTCCGCTGCGGTGGCGGAAACCAAGGCAGACATTCTTGACCACAGACGCGAGCGGGATATAGCTTAATAAATAACTATTCATTGACGCCAATCGCCCCTGAATTATGAACAAATTAGAAAAGACAATGCTTGATATCTTGCGAAAAGGCAAGGACGAATTCGGCATAATAGCCACCAAGGCTGAATTTGAGGCGGAGGGGACCCGCACAGACGAACTCTTGAGATTGCTGGAACTTTCACACAAAGCAGAACTTGGCCTCGCCTTAAAAGTGGGTGGCTGCGAAGCCATCCGAGACATGCTGGATGCCAAGCGGTTTGGCGTGCAATATTTGATTGCTCCCATGGTTGAGACCCCATACGCGTTATCCAAGTTTATCGACGCCAAAAACAGGGTTTTCACGAGCGAAGAGCAAGATGATATTTCATTTTTATTCAATCTGGAAACCATCACGGCTTTTCAGAATCTTGAAGAGATGGTCGCGATGGCCGCTGGAGACACCGGATGCGATGGCATCGTCTTTGGCAGGGTTGATTTCAGCCGATCCTTGGGACTGGGTCGCACAGGGACTGAGGCGGAAACGGTTTCAACCGCTGTGGAAACCGTTTCAAGAGCTTGCTTGACCAGCAACTTACAATTCGTTGTTGGAGGAGCCATTTCCATGGATGCCCTGCCCAATCTGCGGCGTTTCCAGGCCATCTATCTCAGCAGATTTGAAACCCGCAAGGTGGTTTTTGACAGCGGAGTCCTCGCGTTGCCAAGCCTCCCGAGAGCGCTCCTGAATGCTCTGCATTTTGAGCTGCTCTGGCTTCTCAATAAGCGCGAGCATTACGGAATCATCTATCGAGAAGACAAGGCTCGCATCGCCATGCTTGAGGGCTTCTGTCAGGCGCTGGGCCGCGATTGACATCCGAAGGCGTGGACCGCTTGGCCTTCAATCCGGTTCGGGATGGGCCGGTTGGACAGGCCGAAGACCCTGCAACGCGTTGAGCGCCACCGCCACAACCCGATGATCCTCATCCCGTTGAAGGGTCGTCATGGCCTCCCGCGCCTCCCGCGTGACGGCATCATGGGGCTCCTCAGCGTCCAGAAGGATCCGTCCCAGCAGCTCAGCTCCCCCCACCCGCACCGTTCCATCGGCATCGTCCAAGGCCAATCGGGCCAGTTCCAGCAGGCGCGGTGGGCTCATCTCCGGCTGTTCGGCCAGGGCGGCGAGAATGCTGCAACGCACCAGCCACTGGCCATCCGCAGCAAACACCTCACGGAGCACCGGCCAGGCGTCCTCCACGCCATAGCTGGCCAAGGCATTGGCCGCTTCCGCCCGCACGTTGGCGTCGCCATCCTCCCGAACCACCCGCGCCAGAGCCTCCCGCCCCTGGGGACTGCGCTTGACCCCGAGGCCGGCGCAACTCAACGAACGAATCACAAAGGGCGTCTGCTCCAACCCCAGCAGGAAGAGCGGAGTGGCCTCCTCAACGGCGCAGTCCCACAGGCTGACCAAGGCCGGCATGGCGAGGGCGGGATCGGCCGCGGCGATGACCCGCCGGATGGCTTCAAGATCTGGCGGCACCGTGCTTCAAGCCCATCAGCAGGGGGAACGCTAGCAATGGGGATCGAAGCCCCAAGACCTTGTCGATCGCCATGGGACGCGGTTCTCTTCAGGACTTGCCTGGCCCGGGCTCGCGCAACACCCTCAGCATCATGGTGCGACGCCGACGCCGACGCACCAGGCTGAACACAAGCAGTCCAACGCCAATCAGCAGCGCGGGGACGGCCTGAAGCCGGGTGGCCGGGCTCCTGTTGAGCAAGGACACCAGGGCCAGCAGGATCAACAGCGGCGACGACAGGGCCAGCAGATCCGCGGTGCGCCTCCGAGGAAGAGGGATCCGCCCCTCATCTGCCATCCCCCGCGGGGGGCGGGTCATGGCTGGCGCGCCGCGGAAGGGTCCACCGCTGCCGCGACCGCCGCCTTCTGGGCTTCGCCCCAGCGCAGCAAGCTGAGGGTGAGCACCTTCACGCCCACCGGCAAACACCCCTCATCGGGCGTGAACGTGTTGCTGTGCAAAGGCGTGCACCCCTCGGGACCGGCAACCCCAAGGCGAAACATCGTGCCCTCCGTGGTCTGCAGCAACTCGGCGAAATCCTCCGCCCCGAGCGAGGGCTGATCCAGCCAGACCACCTGCTGGCGACCCAGGAGGTCTTCCGCGGCCTCAGCCACCAGCTCGGTGAGAGCCGGAGCGTTGTGCACCGGCGGGGAGATGCAGCGGTAGTGCACGCGAGCCTCGCCGCCATGGCCCCGGCAGAGGGCATGAACGGTCTCCTCGATCCACTGCGGCAGCCGATCGTGCACCTGCAGATCAAGACAGCGCACCGTGCCCAACAAGCGGACGTGGTCGGCGATGACATTGAAGGCACGGCCTCCCTCGATCTTCCCGAAGCTCACCACCACGGGATGCAGCGGATCCAGGCGGCGGCTGATCGCCTCCTGCAAGCCGCTGACCACGCGGGCGGCGATCCAGATCGCGTCGGTGCTCTGGTGGGGACGGGCGCCGTGGCCGCTCTCCCCCAACACCTCGATCTCCAGTTCTCCGGCGGCGGCGGTGAGGCTGCCCGCGCGCACGCCGATGATTCCCACCGGCAGGCTGGGAAAAACGTGCACGCCGAACAGGGCCCGCACCCCCTCCATGGCCCCGGCCTCCCGCATCCAGCGGGCTCCCTGGGCGGTCTCCTCGGCGGGCTGGAAGAGCAGCCGCACCCGGCAGCGCAACGCCTCCGGCCGCGCGCCCAGCAGCCGGGCCACCCCCAGCCCCACCGCGGTGTGAATGTCATGGCCGCAGGCATGCATCAGGCCTTGCTGGCTGGAGGCGTAAGAGAGATTCGTGCGCTCTTCGATCGGCAGGGCATCCATGTCGGTGCGGAGCGCCACGAGGGGGGCCTCCCGCGGACCCAGCTCCGCCGTCACGCCCGTCCGCCCCACCCCTTCGCGCACCTCCCAACCCCAGCGGCGCAGCTCCCCGGCCACTAGAGCCGCCGTCTGCTGCTCGTGGCCGCTCAACTCGGGATGGCGATGGATGTGGCGGCGCAGACGCACGAGCTCGGGCAACGCCGCCTGAAGCTCTCTGTCCAATCCCGAGGCGAGCCAATCAGCGGGGGGGGCCGGCACGGCGGTCGAGGGGGTGGGTAAGGTCACCGGGGCACTCTGGAGCCGCATCAGGCGGCAAGGGTGAGAAATTCCCTCAGAGCCTGCACCGCCCGAGGGGGCCAACGGCGTATCCGCAGCAGCCATTCCTCCTGGCGATAGCGCGGATCCAGGCCGGAGGCCGCGGCCCAGTGGCTCTCCGCCTCTCCCCGGGAGCCTTCCCGCCACAGCACCGCCGTGAGGGCGGCACGGGCATCGGCGAACAGGGGATGGCGGCGAATCAAGGCGCGCAAGTCATGGGCGGCGGTGTCGGTCTCTCCGAGCTGGAAGGCCGCCAGGGCGGCGCTGGAGCGCGCCATGGCCAGGCCGGGGCGGGCTTCCGCGGCAGCGGTGAAACAGGCCCGGGCCGTCTCCCAGTCGCCTTCGGAGCCCCGCACGTTGCCGAGGTTGTAGAGCGCCGCCGCCTCCAAGGGCTCGCGGGTCAGGATCCAGCGATAGTCGGCGGCCGCCTCCGACCACAAGCCCAGGGCCTCCTCGGCGGTGCCGCGATTGAGATGGGGATCGAGGGCCTCGGGCTCCACCGCCATGGCCCGGGTCTGGTCATCGATCGCCCCCCGGGGATCCCCCAGAAGCAGGCGCACATTGCCGCGATTGCTCCAGGCCGCCCCATCCCGGGGGCTCTCCTCCACCACCCGCGTCCAGAGGTCGAGGGCCTCCTCCAGCCGGCCATCCCGGGTGGCCGTCAGCGCCTGCTCAAAGCGAGCCCGGGGGCTGGCGTCCCGCTCGGCCGCCGCCACGGGCCAGGGCGCCAGGCAGGACCACAAGCACAGAACCACCGCCAGAGCCAGACCAAGGCCCCGCCAAGGCGTGGTCACGAGAGGGCCTCCTCTGGCCGCTGGAGATGGGCCCGCCCCGCCTCGGTGAGCACCCGGCCGCGGGGGGTGCGCCGCAAGAAACCAAGTTGCAACAAGAAGGGCTCCACAACGGTTTCCAAGGTGGCGGGATCTTCGCCGAGACTCGCGGCCAGGGTATCCAGGCCGGCGGGTCCGCCGTCGTGGGACTCCAGCAGTTGCCGCAGCAGCTGCCGATCACTGGCATCCAGCCCTTGCGCGTCCACCCGGTGGAGCTGCAGGGCCGTATCCACCACCTCCACCCCGATGCGCCCGGCCCCGTGCACCGTGGCGTAATCCCGCACCCGGCGCAGGAGGCGATTGGCGATGCGCGGCGTGCCGCGGCAGCGGCGCGCCACCTCAAGGGCGGCCGCCTCGTCCAACTCCAGGGCCAGGAGACGGGCCGCTCGAGCCACGATGGCCTGAAGATCCTCCAATTGATAAAACTCCAACCGCTGGATCAGCCCGAACCGATCGCGCAACGGCGAGCTGAGCGACCCCGCTCGGGTCGTGGCACCCACCAGGGTGAAGGGGGCGAGCGCCAGACTGCGAGTGCGCGCTGTCGTGCCCTTGCCCACAGTGAGATCGAGGCGGAAATCTTCCATCGCCGGGTAGAGGATTTCCTCCGCAACCCTGTTGAGACGATGGATCTCATCGATGAAGAGCAGGTCGTTCGGCTGCAGGTTGACCAGGAGTCCGACGATGTCGCGCGGGCGCTCCAGGGCCGGGGCGCTGGTGATGCGGCAGCGCACACCCAGTTCTTCGGCGAGCACCAGGGCCATGGTGGTTTTCCCCAGCCCCGGAGGTCCGTGGAGCAACACGTGGTCGAGCGCTTCCCCGCGACCGCGGGTGGCCGCCACGGCGATCGCCAGCACCTGCTTGAGCTCCCGCTGCCCGATGTACTCCGCCAGCCGGCGGGGGCGCAGGCCGTCCTCTCGCTGAAGCCCCGCCGCATCCTCGGACTCCCCCCCCTCCGGCCGCGCGCGCGGATCCAGCAAGCGATCGGCGCGGGCGGGCCCCGGGGCCTCGGTCTTTCGCTGGCGCGGCGGCCCCGGGGCCTCGGGGCCGGACGCGGAGCTGGCTTGGGAGGAGACGATGGCCATGGGGGGAGGGTAACGGGCTCCGCCAGGGGGGCGGACACCCCTTAACGTCAAAGCAGTGCTGGAGGCGAGATGGCCAAGGGGCCCGGCAGACGGGGTGGCGGCGCCAAAGGGACCGCGTCCCCGAAGCTTCTGGCCGACAACCGCTTTGCTCGCCATCAATACGAGATTCTCGAAACCCTGGAAACCGGGATCGAATTGCTGGGCACGGAGGTCAAGTCGATTCGGGCGGGACATTGCAACCTGCGGGATGGGTTCTGCCTGATCCGCCAGGGGGAATTGCAGATGCACAACGTGCACATCTCCCCCCACAGCCACGCCGGTCGGTTCTTCAACCATGAGCCCCTGCGGGTGCGCCGGCTCCTCGCCCACCGCCGCGAGATCGAAAAACTGCGCACCGCCCTGGAACAGAAGGGCCTGACCCTGATTCCGCTCAACCTTCACCTCAAGGGCTCCTGGATCAAGGTGACCCTGGGTCTGGGGCGTGGGCGCAAGCTCCATGACAAGCGCCATGAGGAGAAGCGCCGCCAGGAGGCCAAGGAAGCCCGGGCGGCCATCGCCCGCATCTGAGCCCCGCGGGACTCAGGGGGTGGTGGTGGTGGTGGCCTCGGCGCCGCTCGGGGCGGGCACGGGCGGCGGCGGGGTGGGCGAACCGGGGGGTGGCGGGCTGGCCGGCGGGGCCTCAGC
>VGQX01000162.1 GCA_016882305.1 Cyanobacteria bacterium K_Offshore_surface_m2_239 | reverse complement strand
TTTCAACAGGCGCTTTAAGATGGCGGCGATGACGGAGCGGATCGCTAACGCTGTCTGTGTGTGTAAACCCTGCCCAGAGCGGGCTTTGAGAGTCGCGGAGCTTTATGCGTAATCAAGAGGTAGGTTGACTCACAGCACGTGCTGTTGTGATAGAAAGCATATCACGGGCTGAGACACCGCCAAAACTTACGCCCAGCGCTCATCATCACCCGCCCGCAGAATCTTTCGTCCAATGCAGGCCTGTTGAGCCGGGTCGGGTGAATGATGTTGTTAGGTGGTCGCCTTTCAGGTTTGTATGCTGATTCACGTAAAGCCTCTCACTTCCGCACCCCAAGCTCTCGGCATGTTGCCTGCGCTGCCTCCACCACCGGAGCCAGGCCCGTGTCGGTGGGAATGGAGGCCAGATCGATCTGGCGGCAGGCGGCGCGGGCGATCGGGACGGGCGTCCAGCGCCGCAGCGTCCCGTCGAAGCCGCCGCTGATCAGCTCGCCGTTCTTCAGCTCGATCAGGCTCTTCACCGCCCCCTGGCCCGTGGCGATCGGCTTGCCATCGCCCACCGGCTTGCCATCCCGCCAGCGCCGCAGCGTCCCGTCACCCCCGCCGCTGATCAGCTCGCCGTTCTTCAGCTCGATCAGGCTCTCCACCGCCCCCTGGCCCGTGGCGATCGGCTTGCCATCGCCCACCGGCTTGCCATCCCGCCAGCGCCGCAGCGAACCATCAAAGCCGCCGCTGATCAGCTCGCCGTTCTTCAGCTCGATCAGGCTCAATACCCCGTCCTGGCCCGTGGCGATCGGAGCCGATCGCGCCATGTTGGCCATCACGGCCTCCTGCAGGCTCTGGCTCAGCTGGGCCGCATCCCAAGGCTTGTTGCCATCCAGCAGCGGCTGTGCCGCCGCCAAGCCGTACACCACACTCAGGAAAGGATCACTCGTGACCAGCGCCCGATGGGTGGCCTCGAACTGCGCCGCCTGGGCTGCCCGCGCCCGCTGCAACTGCAGGAAAGCGAGCCCACCGGCGCAGCTGATCACGGCGAAGGCGCCTGCCGCGGAGCCCTGCAGAATCCGCCGCTGGCGCACGGCATGCTTCTGGCTGGTTTGGATGAAGGCGCGCAGCTCGGGGCGGAGCTGCTCGCTCCGCTCTGCCAGCCAAGCCCGGCCCCTCGCCAGCTTCAGGCCGCTGAGCAGCGCCCGGGGCCGGTCGGCCGGTGAGGCCGCTTGCCACTGGGCCAGATCCTGCTCCAGCTGCTGGCTGCCGAGCAGGAAATCGCGGGACTCATCCAGCCAGCCGCGCAGCAGGGGCCACACCCGCAGCAGGGCTTCATGGGCCACCTCCACCGTGCTCGGCTGCCCCTCGCCCTGGCGGCGCACCAGCAGGCGGGCGGCCACCAGCGCCTCCAATAACGGCCGGGCCGCCTGGGGCAGCGAGTCCCAGGTGGCGGCGCGGCGGGCGTAGACCCCCTGCTCGCCAACGCGAACCATCGCCGGCACAAACGCTTCTTTCAGCGCCTTCAGGCTCGCCTCATCCGGCCGCAGGGCCTGGAGCACGCCATCGGCCGCCTGCTTCACCGCGTTCTCCAGTGGCGAAAGGCCGGCGGCCGGATCCCCCAGTGACTGGTAATCGCTCAGGGAAAGCACCCCATCGGCGCCAAACCGCTCGTGCAGTTGACGCAGGGCGAAAGCCAGCAGGGGCAGAGCATCTTCCGTGGCGGTGTCCTGAATGGCCCGCTCCACGAACGCGGGCTCCACCTTCAGGCCAGCCACCCGGGCCGGGCCTTCGATGATCTCCCGGTAGCGCTCCAGTGAGAGCGGCCCCAGTGGCAGGGTGTCCAGGCTGTTCACCAGCTCTGGCAGGGATTGCAGGGAGCCCATGGCGTCGGCCCGGATCGTCATCAACGCCTGCAGCCGCTGTGCCGGCTGCAGCATCGCCGCCAGCACGGCCACAAACCGCTCTCGCTCCGCTGCCTCGGCCACCGTGAACAATTCCTCCGCCTGGTCGATCGGCAGCAGAAGCTGGGCTTCCGGCGCGGCTGCGGCTAGGCGCAGATCCGCCGCCCAGCCAGCCACGAGGCCGGCCATGGCCGGAGCCGCCGTTGTGGTGAGCAGTTGCTGATGCAGCTCCCGCCAGGTCTCACGACGCTGCAGGGCCAGCGCCAGGGACTGGGCCAAGCTCTCCAGGGGCTGCGCCTGGGGCCGTAACACCGGCAGCACCAGCCACTGGCGCCCCGCCCGCCGCAGCCGTGGCAGCACCCCCGCCCGCAGGAGTGACGACTTGCCGGATCCCGACGATCCTTGGATCACAAGCAGCCGCGGCCCTCCCTGCACCCGGCGGGTGTTGAGCCGCTCGATCACCACCCGCCAGTCGTTGTCGCGGCCGAAAAACACCGGAGCATCCTCTTCCTCGAACACCATCAGGCCCGGAAAGGGAGACCGGCTGAGATCACTACGAGGCGGCCAGCGGAAGCCGCCCTGATCCTGCAGGGCGATGCGCTCCAGCTCGCGCCGCAACTGCTCCAGGCCCGCCGGTCGGTCGTGGCGCAGATCGAGCCGCTGCAGATCTGCCGCGATCGGCTTCTCGGCGGCCGCCTCGTCGGTTTGCACCAACTGGAAGATCGGTTTGCCCAGTGCACGCGCCTGGGTGAACTCGGCAAAGCACCAGCGGGAAGCACTCCAATTCGGCGACTGCAGGATCAGCAGGGCCTGGCAGCGCTGGATCTGGTCGTAAAGCGTGCGCTCCCATGCGGCGCCGGGCGGAATGCCGCTGTGCTTGTCGAAATCGAGAAAGGCCGGCGCGAATCCCTGCCCATCCAGCCAGGCCTTCAACTCCGCCGCAGTGGCGTTGTCGCGGCTGGAGTGGGAGAGGAAGACGCGGGCCATTGGTCAGGAAGCAATGAGGCACAGGCCTGCCATAACGCTAATCATTGAAGCAGGGGTACGCCACAGGCTAAAGACTATTCTGAAGTTCTTCGTCTCCCGCTATACTTAAGACCTTTTAATTGGAGATCCGCCTCGCCGTCGTTTCAATCCACCCAACGCTGCCCTTGAGTGGCAGGCAGGGAGCTTGGGGTGGTGCGACTAAGATATGATGGTGGCCTGTCCACTCTAAGGGCTTGTTAGCTGATTACTTTGGCAAATGGTAGAGCATCACCGCCAAGTTTACGATTCTATTGCGATCGCCATTCAAGTGAACATTATGAATCGACCAGGCCTCATCCTCAGCACGTACAAACTTGAGATAGTTAGGATGTCTCATTATTTCATGTCTTACTGTTTCCAGGACTTGGGTAAAATCACTATTCTGAACAAAGATTACGACCGCAGCCTTCGAGTCTCTCCATGTGAGGTAGCCCAAAAGCTGTGATACTGCATCGGTAAAGCTTTTAGCTCCTTTCCAGAACTTGCATTCGGCAATAAATACATTACTGGATTCATGCCTAAGCAATATGTCCGTCTTGCCAGACTTGTTGAAAGTCTCGCCCGTGGCAGAGCCAGTAAAGTTAGGCTCGAGGATCATTAGAATATGATCTCGAAGATGTTCCTCTTCTTTTCCTTTGTAAATGCTTGGAAGCCTTTCAAACTGCTTGCCCACATCATTGATTAAGCAAAGTATTTCCATGTAAGTAGAAGAATCGAGAGCCGGTTCAGGAATGAAGCCTGTGGCATGAACTGCAGGCTTCGTAACCTCGATTTTCTTCCTTATCTGAGGTGCTGGAACCGCAAAAGTTGCTGGAGTATTGGAAGACTTTCTAATCGGTACACCTAAAGCAGCGAGCACGCCAGTCTGCTTTTGAATTTTTTCTTTCCTTGTTTGCATGGCCATTTTTACGCGACTCTCGACTTGAGCATTAAACTGTTTGACCTCCTCGTTGACATTGTCAAGCTGCTGCATAATGTTTCTTAGGTTTTGATCTTTTGCATTGACAATCGCGGCCGCATCATCCTGGAAGTTAATCACGTCAAATGATATTTCCGTCTGATTCGCATTTACCGGCATAGTCCATATGATTCTCCTTGATGGAATTGTCTTAAGCAGCTCAAGATTTCCCGAGACGGGAATATGAAATGTGATTACATCCTTTTTGTAGCTCTCACCAGGCCGAACATAAAAGTGTCTAGGAAACAAGTCCGCCGGAATCATCCGTTCAGCAGATGATGCATGTATATGTTCGCCATGGATAATCACTTCATCTACGCTCATTGCCGCGGTCTTGAACTGCAAGTAATCATCTTCGTTAACATTCAGCAAATAATCGTCTTTCTCCTGCTCTATGCCTGACAGCACCGCATGAGCCTTGTGCTCAAGGAAGGCTCTCAGTTCCTCCTCAGCAAAGATGTTGAAATTCATGGTTCCAAAGCTTGTTTCGGTGTAGGTGTTCAGCTAACGCTAAATGGACGGATCCGCACAAGCAGTGCCTCGGCACCGTTTTTGCCGCCTATCACATCGGCTGCAAGCTGGAGTCATGGCCAGATCCCTATCGTGGCAAACCCTTATCATGCTACCCTGCCGTGACCCTTCCGTCATATACGGATCCGCCTATAACCGTTCACCAGGATACAAAAGCCCGACCCCGAGCCATGAGATCACCCACTGGAAATTGAATAAATAACTAGGATATCTGATTTTTCGAGCAATACTCAAATACGAGATGTGCTGGGCCTCGAGGTATAAACAAGTAGTTTGCTGCCTTCAATGTTGGCACTTGCGTAATTGTTTGCCAGCGACAAATAGTGACAAGATTGCAACCACGAAGCAAATATAAGCTGAGATCTTGCTCTCCTAGATCTCTCTAACGCTCCAGATCAGAAGCGGGCGAAAATGAATGCGATCCAAAAAAGACCTGTCGCTCCAGACTTCTGAATCTGGCTGTAAGCTGTTAACGTTTTGCACCTAGGAAGAACAAGCCTATGCAAAGATCACCTTGTTAAATATGTCACTCCAGAGTCGAACTGGAACTCTCTACTTTAGATTGCCTTCGAATCAGAGGGCATTGGAGAGTAGAGGTACTACCGTTACACAAATGACACATATATTATCTAGCACAGATGAAGAGGCTGTCAAGCCCGACTTGGTTGGGCTCCCTAGATGCTGATAAATACTAAATCGTATCTACTCCTTCGATCATATATTCAAGAGTCGCTTGACTATGCATATCTGACATGCCACGCGGTACCAGCTCTAAACGCATACATGAAAGCGGTCGAGAAAGGAGCCGCCCCAAAGATTCCAAATCCCGATCATTTTGGCCAGCCAGGGGATCATAGTAGACTTAAGCAAATCAAAGAGAGTTACAAAGACTCTCTTGGCAGGTTCATGTTAATTTCAACGTTTAGACATTTCGAGGCATACATTCAGGATGTTGCTGGAGAAATCTTCGACTTCCATGGTGGCATCACAGCACTTCATGCTCTCGCGAAAAGAAGGTCAAGAGTAGAGTCTCGATCAGAGCGCTTAGCGAAGTTTCCGGAGATAAAGCCCCTTAGCGAATCTCGCAAGCCAGGTAAGCAAGGGAAGTATCGGAAAAGTATAGAAAAACTGGAGTTCAAGGGCTTAGTGTTCCCCTCTCAGATGGCTTCGGCGTATGGGATCAAAAAGCTTGCAGAGGCAATCTCAAAAGGTGGATTTCGTGCGAGTCGTATCTGCGAGATAGTTTTTGATGGGCCAGGAATGCCATATGATGCAGAAATGGAGGAAAGCATCTCACGAATACGTTGGATTCGCAATGATATCGCTCATGGTAGACGCCGTGAGTATCACCTTTCAAAGTCGATCGACGATCCGAAGCTGATGCGTAAATATGCCCTGACTATTGACCAGCACATTATTGAGTACCTTCTGCTTATAGAAGAGTAGATGCCCAATCTTCGACTGCCAGACTACGCAACATTCTTCAGGGACCCATACAGCTAACGCTGTATGGGCGGGTCCGTTATCCGCTCTGCGAAGGGTGCCGTTGGCGGCCAATGCAGCCGAGGGCATGCTAGGCAATTTCTCCAAAGAGAGCATTCCAAGAGAGGAAATTCAAAGAGAGAGCATTGCACTGGACCTGGTGGATTGCAAGGTAGATCAAGGGGGATTTGATCCGAACCCGTTATCGCCAGCGGCGCTCTTCGATTTCTCTACAGGAAGCCTGGCGAAGTGGGCAAGTCGATTGGTCCGTGAATGAGGATGCTGGCATCGTTCATTGCCCAGCCAGCAAACATGGTTGAAGTGATCTGGACCGCATGAAGGGCGGGCAAAGCAGGACCAGGCCCTCAGCTTTTTCGCAACAGCACCGTCGTGCGACAAGAAAACGAAAAAGAACCCGATCTCTTGAACCGGCACACCCCCGCCCCCGGCCCCCAACCCCCACAATTGAACCGTCCCCCCTGCGCCCCCCGGGCCCGCCACGTGATGGCCCAGCCGGATCTCTCCACCACCTGGCTGGGCCTGCCCCTGCGCAGCCCCCTGGTGGTCGGCGCAGCGGCGCCCCTCAGCGAAGATCCCGACAACCTCCAACACCTGGAGGAGGCGGGCGCCGCCGCCATCGTCCTCCACTCCCTCTTCGAGGAGCAGCTGGAGCAGGAGCAGCTCAACCTCCACCACCTCAGCCTGGTGGGCAGCGACAGCACGGGCGAATCCCTCAGCTACGTGCCCCAGGCCTCCCTCTTCCACGTCGGCTCGGAGCTCTACCTGCACCACCTCGAACAGGCCCGCGCGCGCCTGACCATCCCCCTGATCGCCAGCCTCAACGGCCACCATCCCGGCAGCTGGGTGCGCTACGCCCGCCAGCTGGAGGGGGCGGGCGCGAGCGCCATCGAGCTCAACATCTTCTCCCTGCCCACCGATCCCGACCGCGACAGCGCCTCCCTGGAAGCCGAGATGGAGGAGATCGTGCGCGAGGTGCGCGCTGAGGTGCGGCTGCCCCTGAC
>VGQX01000161.1 GCA_016882305.1 Cyanobacteria bacterium K_Offshore_surface_m2_239 | reverse complement strand
ATACATCGGCTTACAAATGGTGAGGCTAACGCAAAGTGGACGGATCCTCGTATGAAGGGTCTCGGCACCGTTTTTGCCGTCTATCACAACTGCTGCAAGCTGGAGCCATGGCCAAATCCCTGTTGTGGCAATGGGTTTCATAATACCCTGGCAAGTCCCTGTCGCCGTAGACGGATCCGCCTATAACCGTTCGTCCTGATACTAAAGACTGTTCTCGCGTCCCGAGCCCAGCCACTTGACATGAGCCACTAAAACCGGGATATCTTCAATTTAGGACTAAACACATTTGGCAGTCTGCGGCTATTTGAACTCTTTGCGCCCCTTCATGGTTGATATGCTGATTGCAAAGGCAAGCTTGCGCACTTGCAACAGCTCGAAAGAGATTGGCTGTGATTTTGACTTGCCAATCCTTCGAACGCCCGCCTAAACCGACGTGCAGCTCTTACCCAAAAGTGCATGCGGGTTTGTCGTCCGTGTTCCGAGCCTGTTTATGGGATTCGTTTCGCATACTTCAGGATCAACCTGCCCGTTCCCACGTGAAAACCAGCCCGAATGCGCACCGGACCCTGCACAGGGATTTCTGCGAGATAAAGCAGACCAGCTTCCTCTGCACACGTCGGAAAAAACGGTGCACCTGGTTCTGAATGCAGGAAGAAGTCACCGGACAAAATTCTGCACTTGGGGCAGACATTCGCATAGTATTTGCTTTGAACTGTTTTCGAGTAGCTAAGCTGATAAGTTGGCACTCGCTTCTGCACGTATCCAAGCACGTCTTTAGGAAGAGAAACAACATCTAACAGGACACAAACCTGATCATCTGTGCCCTCAACCGTCGGCGCTAACAACGCTACCACCGGCATTCTTTCCCCGCACCTCCAACATCCGATCTTCATTCCGACCATATAGATCGGCGGTGATATTGTCAGACAATCGTCATCCATGGCGATCGACTCATAACGGTTTCTTGAATGATAAATCTTCTCTGCTATGCCCGGCTGTCAATTGGCACAGAAAAGATCCCTGACCCATCAATGTCAAGACCACTAATCTTATGTTAGGGATTCTTGCCCTGGCCTCCAAACCTTCGAACATGTAGCTGGTTCAGAGAACCACGGCAGGGCACCCCATCGGACGATGAACAAACCGTGGAGCAAGGCGCATCCTGGGTGGCAAAACGAGTCGTGGCAGGGCTTGTTCAGAGATTATGTTCAGATCGCAGAGTGCTACTCAGAAACGGGTAAGCGCTTGTATCGGGTGCTGCGAAGTGGTTGCATGCTTGCGGGTGCTCATGCGCCAAGTCGCCAAGGTAGGCGATGCATTTTCTCGTCTTGTTTCGATCTTCGCAGTCAACTCCTTCATGCGACTCGCTGTTTTGCACATGTCACTACTGATAACCCTGCTCACCTCGATAGTTTTTTTCCAGCATTGTGACTGCAATTCGATCTTTCGGAGTTGGATTTCGTGGTTTCCGAGAACCAGATCTTCTTGGGCTCTCCTTCCTATGAATCTCACCGACTCGTCTGTGAACCCCACCGGCTCGCCTGTCTGTCTTGCTCGTCAGGGCCAAGCCGAGGGATGACAAGAGATGGCGTTCGTATAGGTTCGCATTGAAGTGGTTCACGGCAACGGATCTGCACGTGTGCGGATGGATCCAAGCCGCCTCCAGGGCAGTCCGCCGACCGCCCAGCGCCTCCGGAGCCCCCCATCCCAACCCATCGGGGCTAAGTTGCCAACCCCTCCGCCTCGCTTCGGTTGGATCCCCACGCCTGGCTGGAGGCGGCGCTGCCGCTGCTCCGCAGTCCCCTCGGCGCTCTGCTGTTCATTCCGCTCTATGCCCTGTGGGTGACCCTGTTGTTGCCGGGCGTGTGGGCGTCGATGCTGGCCGGGGCGTTGTATGGCACCTGGTGGGGCAGCGCGGTGGTGTTTGTGGGCGCCTCCCTGGGGGCGCTGTTGGTGTTCCTGCTGGGGCGCACCTGGCTGCGGGGCTGGGCCCGGCGTCGGCTGGAGGGCGCCCCGCGGCTGCGGGCGGTGGAGGAGGCGGTGAGTCGGGAGGGGCTGCGGCTGGTGCTGCTCACGCGCCTTTCGCCCGCGTTCCCTTTCAGCCTGCTCAACCTTGCCTATGGGCTCAGCGACGTCACCTGGCGCGATTACACCCTTGGCTTGATCGGCATCCTCCCCGGCACGATTCTCTTCTGCGGCCTCGGCGCCCTGGCGGGGGATGTGGCCCGCTTTTCCACGGTGCTCAGCGGCGAGGCGGATGCGTTCACCTGGGCTGTACGCGTTCTGGGGCTGGCCGCCACCCTGGCGGTGGTTGTCGTGGTCAACCGCGTGGCGCGGCAGGCGTTGCAGGCGCCCACCGACCAATGACGGTCAGCCCCCGCCCCTCAGCTCCCTGGTGGCGGCGCCGGCAAATGCCAATCCCGTAGCGCGGCGACGCCCACAAACCACCAGCGCCGCAGGCGCGCCAAGGGGCCGCGCCGCTCGGCCAGCTCCAAATACTTGGCGCGACCGCACGGGGTTTTCACCCAACGGGCAATCGCGTCCGGCACGGTGCAGGCGGGTCCAGCAGGGCCGGGTCGAGCAGCGCCAGGTCGGGCTGCAGCGGGGTCAGATTCGGCGGAGGGCATCGGCTTTGTTTTTGAAATCGCTCAGCAGCAATTGCAGATAGGTGACCTTGCGCAATTTCACGTTGGCGGTGATTGACATGCCGACCTGCAACGGCAGTTTGGTGCCATCTTTCAGGCGCAGATATTGCGAATCCAGGGCGATGTCCACCGGAACGCGGTAGAAATTCTTCAGTTGGTCCGGCGGCAGGGAGTCGGAGCCGATGCGCCGCACGCGGCCCTTGATCACACCGAAATCCGAGGAGGGGAAGGAATCCACACTCACGTCGGCCGGCTTGTCGACACTCACAAAGCCGATGTCCTTGCTCGGCACCTCCACCCGCGCCTCCAACTTGTCGCGCGGCACCACCTTCAACACCGGCTCACTGGTCTGCGCCACAAAGCCTTTGGCCTTGGGCTTCAGATCAAACGCCACGCCATCCACCGGGGAGGTGAGCGCCTGATAGCGCAGATTCACATTGTTTTCGATCAACTTGCTGCGCAGATCCGCCAGCTCCGTCTGCAACTGACGGATGCCCTGGCCGAGAATCGC
Source organism: Cyanobacteria bacterium K_Offshore_surface_m2_239 (assembly GCA_016882305.1). Taxonomy (GTDB): domain Bacteria; phylum Cyanobacteriota; class Cyanobacteriia; order PCC-6307; family Cyanobiaceae; genus Cyanobium. The sequence continues at coordinate 3,753 of VGQX01000161.1, read as the reverse complement.
CAGCTGCCGCAGCCGATCCACCTTCGATTCCTCCAGCTTGCTCGCCACCTCCTGCACCTTGTTCCGTTGCGTCAGGAATTGCAACTCCGCCGTGGCCCCCTCCCGGTTCAGCACTTCCAAACGATCAAGCACCTCCTTCTCCAACCCCAAACTGCGCACCAACATGCGCTGCTCCGTATCGTTCACATCCAGATAACGCTTCAACTCCTCCACCTTCAGCAGCAGCTGTTGCTGCTTGAAGGCGATGCTGTTGAGCAAGCTTTGCTGCCGATCTTTCGTGGCTTCCGTGTCGAGCCGCAGCAACACCTGGCCCTTCTTCACCATCTCCCCCTCCTTCACCAGCAGCTCATCCACCACCCCTCCCACTGGCAGCCGAATCTCCTTCACCACACCCAGCGGCTCCAACTTGCCGGGTGCTGTGACGATCTCCTCGGTTTTGGCCAACGCCAACCAACCCAGGCCAAAAGCGGTGACGCCCATCAGGGTCCAGGTGATGCTGCGGGCCCAGAAGCGCGACTGCTGCAAGGCCACCTCTTCGCTGTCGCCGATGGCGAACAACCGCTCCCGTTCCCGATCCGGGGAGCCGTTGGGATCTTCTGGCGGACGCCAGTCGGAGGGGGACATCATCAGCTTGCCTCCTGTTGGCGATAAAGGGCGAAATAACGGCCGCGAAGGGCCATCAATTCATCGTGGGTGCCGGATTCCACCAGCGCACCCTGATGCAACATGATGATTCGATCGGCGCGACGAATCGTGCTCAGCCGGTGGGTGATGAAAAACACCGTGCAGTGCCGCATCGACTCCCGCATGTTCTCGCACACCTGGCGTTCGGTGTCGTAGTCCAGGGCGCTGGTGGCCTCGTCCATCACCATCAAGCGGGGGCGCGCCAACAGCGTGCGGGCGATGGCGATGCGCTGGCGCTGACCACCGGAGAGGGCGGCGCCCCGCTCCCCCACAGGCGTGCTGTAACCAGCGGGCAACTCCATGATGAAGGAATGGGCGGCCGCAATCTTCGCCGCCGCCACAATCGCCTCGCTGCTCGCCTCGGGATTGGTGAGCGCGATGTTGTCGCTGATCGTGCCGGAAAACAACAGGGGCTCCTGGGGCACAATGCCGATCTGACGGCGCAGGGAATAGAGCTCGACCTTGGAGATGTCGTATTGATCCACCAGAATCCGGCCCTTGTTCGGCGCATAGAGGCGGGGCAGCAACTTCATCAACGTGCTCTTGCCGCTGCCGCTCTGGCCAACCACCCCCACAAACGTTCCGGGTTCAACGGTGAGATTGATGTTGCTCAACACCTCCGCGCCGCCGGGCACGAAGGAGAAACTGACATTTTCAAACACCACCTGGCCATCAATCGCCGGCAGGGGGATGTTGGCCTTGTCCGCCTCGTTGGACTCCTCCGGTGTGTCCACAACATCGGCCAACCGCTCAAATGACACCCGCAATTCCTGGATGCTCTGCCAGATCGACGACAGGCGCAAGAGCGGCTGGGTGACATAGCCGCTGATGATGCGAAAGGCGATCAGCTGACCGAGCGTGAGCTCGCTGTTCAGCACCATCCCCGCGCCGACCCAGAGCACAAGCAACTGAGACAACTTCTGCAACACCTGGCTGGTTTCATTGAGTAAGGTGCCTGTTTTGGTCTTGTCGAAGGTGCGGGAGATGTATTTCGCGTAATAGTCCTGCCACTTCCAACGGCTGACCATCTCCACGTTCTGGGCCTTCACCGTCTGGATGCCGCTGATCACCTCCACCAGGTGGCTCTGGGTGCGAGCGTTTTCCTCCGCCGCCTGGCGATACTGCCGGCGGAACAACGGCGCGCCGCCAAGGGTGATGGCGATCTGAATGGGCAGCACCGCCAGGGCGATCAGGGTGAGCAGCCAGCTGTAGATCACCATCACGATGATGTAAATCACCGAGAAACAGGCGTCCAACACGGTCATCAAGGCCTGGCCGGTGAGGAAGTTGCGAATCTTCTCCAGCTCAGCGATCCGGGTGCCCAGCTCCCCCACGGGCCGCCGTTCGAAATAATTGAGCGGCAGGCGCAGCAGATGGTCGATCACCTCCGCCCCGAGTCGCAGATCGATGCGGTTGGTGGTGTCTGAGAAGAGGTAGGTGCGCAGGGTGCCGATCACCCCTTCCATCAGGGTGACCACCACCAACGCCAGGCCGAGGATCTGCAGCGTGTCCAGGCTGCGCTGGGCGATCACCTTGTCGATGATCACCTGAATCAGCAACGGATTGGCGAGGCTGAAGAGCTGCACCACAAACGAGGCCAGCAGCACCTGCAGCAGCATCCCTCGGTAGCGCTTCAGGGCCGGCCAGAACCAGCCCGGCCCGAACCGTTCCTCCGGTGTCGTGATGCTGCGCTCCACCAGCATCAGCTCCAAGCCTTCGGGATAGGCCGCCTGCACCTCCGCCGGGCTCAGCCGCACCCAGCCGTCCCGCGGCGAGGCCAGCGTCCAGCCGCCGCCATGGCTGCGCACCAATATCGCGAAGCTCTCCTTCCACGGCACCAGGGCCGGGGTGATCAGTCGGTTCAGGGCTTCGCCCCGCACCCGGGCGCCGCTCACCAGCAGGCCCATCATCGAGGCGATCTGGGCGCAGAGCTGCAGATTCGGCCGCTGCCCCTGGGCCACCTTCTCCCGCAGCATCTTCTCCACCGCGTCGCGGCGGAAGGGCAGATTGAGTCCCTTGGCCAGCATCTGCAGGCAGGCCGTGGTCTCCGCCACATCGCCTTTGGCGCGCAACAGGGCAAAGCCCCGCTGCGGGCCCGCCTGGCCCAGATCCAGGCTCGTGGGTGGCGGCAGGGTCGCTTCTTCGCCGCGGGGAGCCACGGCCAGGGCTGACGACGGCTCCACGACCGCCTCGGCGGACCGCCCCCCGCCGTCTGCCGCGCTGTCCCGCAAGGCGATCAGGCGCAGGGGGAGGGGCGGCAGGGGCGTGGGGAGGGGAGCACCGGCCTGGAGCGGCGTGCCGAGGGGCAGGTCGGACACGTTGCCGCTGGCCAGATAGAGGGTTTCCCCCGCCGCCGGCGCCGCTCCCCGCTGCGGCGGGATCATGCGGGCCTGGCCGGCCAGGCGCTCCAATCGTTGCCGCCAGCGGGCGGGATCAAACGGTTCGGCGGTCGCGTTCCGATCCTCCAGCCCCACCAGAAGGCTGTGGAGCTCCGCCAGCCAGAGATGGGTGGCGCACCACTCCCGGAATGGCCCCTCCTGGCGCATCAGCTCCAGCACCAGGGCGTCCGGAATGGCGATCGCCACCACGGGCGTTGCCGCGCTGACCTGTTCGCACGGAGCGGCCCGCAACAGGGAGGCCAGACCGACGATTTCTCCTTCCCCCAGCTTGCGCAGGGTGAACGGGCGATTCTCCCGCTGTCCCAGCAGCCGGGCCTCCCCCTCCACCACCACCAGGATCCGGGCGCCGATGGCCCCGCCGCTGCTCAGCACCTGCCCCTCGGCAAAGCGCAGCAGCTGGCTCTCCTGTTCCAGGCGGCGACTGGCCTCCGGGGACAGCAGGGTGAAGGGGGCCAGGCTGAGCCAGCTCCGGCGCTGTTCGGTGGAGGGGGGAGTGGAAACCATGGTGTTCAGGGGGTGGCCGTTGTCGCGTGGTCCTGGATCAGACGCTGCACCTCCTCGTCCACCCACTCCTCAAAGAGCTCCTGGGTCATGCGGGTTTGCATGGCGTCATCAAAGCTGGCGGGCTGCAACGACTCCAGCCGCACCACCAGCCACCACTGCTCGATGG
>VGQX01000160.1 GCA_016882305.1 Cyanobacteria bacterium K_Offshore_surface_m2_239 | reverse complement strand
GCGGTCATGAAAACGAGAAAAGTGTCGAGAGCACAGGGCCGAAGCCCGTTGCAGGGGACGGATGGATGGACGGAAAACCGTCAGGCCTCCGTCACGACGCAATGTAACGCAGTGTTGCGGCGATTGTGAAGGGGGTTCATGAAGAAACTTTCCGCTTGCTGGCCAGATCACCCCGGCAGGGGGGCAAAAAGCCTTTGGCAGGTGGACTTCACGGCCTTTAGCCGGGTTGGGGAGGGGGAGACCAGCCGCAAGCGGCGCCGCAGGGTGGTCACCTGGAGCCCCAGTGCTCGCGGGGGCCAAGCGGGGGCCAAGATCGGCGAAGCCAGCCTGAGGCTCCGCTGATCCGGCTCGGATCTCCCCCCACCAAAAAGTCCATCTCCCGAGCCGCGCTCACTTCGGGGAGCCAGCCCCCGGACACTGAAAAGGCTCATGAAGGACGGTCTGAGCGCCTGCCGCCAACTCGAGATCGGCGGAGATGGGTCGAGAGTGGCCTGGAGAGGGCTCAGCCGCTAAGAGAGGAGTCGTTTCCCCTTGGCTGACCATGCCTGTTGACCGCACCCCAAGCCCGTTCCGGTTCTCCCAAACTCGCGTTGTCGTCGCCCGCCGCTTCGGTGCTTCGCGGGTTCTGGTGGCTCTTCTCCTGACTGGCGCATTGGTGGGCGGCTGCCAGCGTGGTCCAAGCCCGGAACAGCGTCGACTGGATCAGGTTGACCTGAAGATCCAGCAACTGGAGCAACGACTGAACAAGCTTTCTGTGCCCACGGAGGATGGAGAGGACAAAGCCGGCAAACCACCAGCTGGCGTGATCAAGTCGCTCACGTTGCGCCTCGGGAGTGAGGATGACCGCCTGCGCATCTACTGGGCTGACGGCAGCAAAACAGATATTCCCTGCACCAAAGAACAAAGCACCTACGTCTGCGGTTGAGGAGCAGCCGTCGGGGGGAACGGGGGTCAGGCCAGGCCCCCGATCCCTCTCACCCCGTGGCGTGGCCCGCGTCAGGGCAGGCTGCCGGGAAGCTCTAATCCCCGCTGCCGCTGGCCGGGTCAGCGTGGCCTGGTCTGGCCGCGATGGCTGACGTAGGGACGACCGCGGTAGCGCAGTTCCTTTTGGGGTGTCGTGGACGCCAGCGCATGGCGCAGAGGAGCGAGGAAGAACCGACCGCGATAGGTGTGCGCAACGGGGAGATCTGAGGACCGCTCATGGGCTGAGGCGTCATAAGAGACACCGCGATACCGAAGGGGAGTGCTCATGGTGAAGGAACGCTGTCTCCCTGATCTAGAGCGTCTTCTGTCCATGAGGAACAGTTTTCGGGATTGATCCACAAAATGTTGCACTTCTGTCACGGGGCGCCTGAGCCTGCCCCCGATGGCCGCACGCACCGCGCGCACCGCACGCACCGCATGCTCCGCAAGAGCCCAGCGTCCTGCGACACCCTCTTCAACAGGGGCATGAGCCTGGCGATGCGAGAGGGCAAGGGGCGGCTCACGGCTCATCATGAGACTCTCGCAAGACTGGATGCCACGGAGAGGCGGTCGCGCGCGGGAAGGAGGCTTCCGTTACACCAGATACAAAGTGTGCGCATTCAAATCTCAATAATGCGCTACGTCAGCGAGGCACGTTTCACCTGTGCAGGGCGCTCAGCCCTGAGCAGATCGAAACGGATGACTCTTTTTTCATTGGCCATGTCCCAACCGCTCTCTCGACCGCCGTGGAAGGCTTCCCTTCCCACCACCAGCCTGCGCAAGGCGCCTCAGCTCCTTTTTGCGCGGTTAAAAAGGTTGACCTCCTCCACCACGCTCACCTGGCTGGCCTGCGTGCCAGTCGCCTTTTTGGGTTTGGGTCTCTTCAATCTTGCGGCCAAGGCCGCCGAACTCCCCGAGCTCACGCCCGGCTTCCTCGCCAACAACCTGTTTTTGTTGATCTGCGCCGTTTTGGTGATCTTCATGAACGCTGGCTTCGCCATGGTGGAAGCCGGGCTTTGCCGGCAAAAAAATGCTGTTAACATTTTAGCCAAGAATTTAATTGTTTTCGCCCTTGCTGTAACGGCGTATTGGTTTATCGGATATAAAATCATGTACAACGCTGACTGGGTCATCCCTGGTTGGCTCAAGTTTGGTGGGTTCTTCTTCGATCCTGCCGTCACCCCAGAAATGATCAAGGAGGCCAAGCTGGTCCCCAGTGTTGATTTCCTCTTCCAGGCGGCATTTGCTGGCACGGCCGCAACGATTGTGTCCGGTCTTGTGGCCGAAAGGATCAAGTTTGGACCGTTTGTGATCTTTTCCTTGATCTTGGTGGGATTGATTTATCCAATCTCCGGTTCCTGGCAGTGGAATGTTGGTGAAGGCTGGTTGAACAAGCTCGGTTTCATCGATTTTGCTGGATCGTCCGTGGTCCATTCCTTCGGGGCCTGGTCGGGGCTCGTGGGTGCCATGTTGCTTGGTCCAAGGATTGGCAAATTCGTTGACAACAAGCCCCAGGCCATCCCGGGACACAACCTCGCCATCGCCACCCTGGGCTGCCTCATCCTGTGGATCGGCTGGTATGGCTTCAACCCCGGCTCCTGGCTGTCCATGGCTCCTGAGGTTCCTTACATCGCCGTTACCACCACCCTCGGCGGTGCCGCCGGTGGGATCGCCGGCACGATTACAAGCCAGGTGACGGGCGGCAAACCCGATCTCACCATGACCATCAATGGCATCCTCGCCGGTCTGGTGGGCATCACGGCCGGCTGTGATGGCTATTCCATGCCCGCCGCTTGGGTGGTGGGATTCATCTCAGGCGTTCTGGTCGTGTTCTCGGTGATGATTGTGGATTCTTTGAAGATTGATGATCCCGTTGGAGCCTTTTCCGTTCACGGCACCTGCGGCATCTGGGCCACCCTGGCCGTTGGACTGTTCAACACCGATAAAGGTCTCCTTACAGGACATGGATTCGGCCAGCTCGGTCTTCAATTCGTCGGCGTTCTTGCCTTTGCCCTGTTCTCGATTATCACCTCCTTTATTCTCTGGAAGGTGATCGGCTCCTTCTACGGCGGAATCCGTGTCACCGAGCCCGAAGAAGTGGAAGGTTTGGACATCGGTGAACATGGGATGGAGGCTTATCCCGATTTCGCCTCCACCCCCTGACGTCCTTCACGGGGCTTGTGCCCCCATCCCGGCCGCTGCCCTCAGGATCCCGGTCGGGATGTTTTCTCCACAGCCAACCGAGTTTTGTTCCCGTCGTCGGCGGACAGCAGCAGGGCCGCCAGCGTGCTGAGGGCGAGGCCCCACTCGGGGTCGACAGTCCAGACCTCCCGTTCCGTGAGGCTCAAGGCAATGCCCTTTTCCTCATAGGCCGCCTCATTGATGAAGACGGGCCACACCGCTTCCGGGTCCTGTGGACCTGGTTCCCAGCTCAGCGGTCGTCCGTCCAGAGCCAAAAACAGGGGGTCAGAGGGACGCAGAGGCCTCCAATCCCGATCCTGAAGCCGCGGATGGACGCAGGCCAGCGGCTTCCCTGATCCATCCCGCGGCACATCAAGGCTGCGCCGATGGCGGTGAATCACCAGTCGTTCGGGCAAGCGGAGGACACCCTCCCGAGCGTCTTCGAGCACAGCCAGGGCCATGGCCAGAGCGATCTCGGTCCGCTCGCCGATCGCGGCGCTCACCACGCCCTGCGGCACCGGCCCCACCTCGATCACCAGACCACAGGGCCACCGCTCCACCAGATAACCGCGCTGGGACGGGTCTCCCTCGTGGAGGTAGATCGGCAGTCCCAGACGCCCCTGCAGACCCGCCGCCAGGGCAAGATCCGCCGGCCGCCGGCCATAAACCACCAGAGAGTTGCCCATGGCGGCGGTGGTGCTGTGCAAATCCAGCGCCACCGCGCAAGGAAAGCGGCCTCGGGGTCCCCAGGTGTCCAGGAGATCCCGCGCCCGCCGAACTTCTAACTCCTGCTGGGTCGGATCTTCCAACAGCGCGGGAAGGAAAGCGCGATTGAGATCGCGATCGCAATAGCGCCGGCCCTCGCGGATCGCCTCGGGATTGCCTTCCGTGAAGCTCACCGCCAGGCCCCGTGGACTGAGACGCTCCGGCGCCAGGCGCCAACGTGGCAGCAGGTGCACGGCATTGCGCTCATTGCCATGGGTGCCGGCCACCACCAACACCCCACCACGCGCGAGTTCGTCCGCCGTCATCGCCGCCTGACCCGGCGCGTTCCTCGATTGCCCACCAGCGCAAGATTCCACTGCCTCAGCTTGACGCAGAGTTGATCGAGCTGTTGTTCAACCGTGACGCCACCCCCAGCCCTGGTGCGCAATGTTCGGGCCTTCTGGCACTGGCAGTGGCGTCAACTCATGGGGGGGTTGGCCCCTGCGGACGCCGAGGGACGCTACCGGCGGCCGGAGGGAGCCTTCACCGCCCTGCCGCCGCTCCCGGAGGACGCCGGGCGGCCAGGACGCTACGGGCTGATCGTGGGACGGAGTTGCCCCTGGGCTCATCGGGCCTGGTTGGTGTGGACCCTGCGGGGCCTGGAGCCCAGCCTGCGGCTGCTGTTCGTCGAGCCCGATCCAGAGGCGGGACGCTGGCGTTTCCCGGAGCCCTTCCTGGGCTGCGCCAGCCTGGCTGATCTCTACCGTCGCGCGGGGGGCAACCGCCAGGCACGCGCCACGGTGCCGCTGCTGGTGGATCTGGACACCGGCGCGATTCCGCTGAACGAGAGCGCCCGCGTCATCGAACTCCTCAACCGCTGGCCCGCGGCCGATGACGCGCCGAATCTCGCTCCCGCCGCTGCACTGGACGGCATTCAGAGCTGGCGCGATCGCTTTCAGGGATCCGTGAACGATGGGGTCTACCGCTGCGGCTTCGCCCGCAGCCAGATGGCCTATGCGGAGGCCCTGGCCGAGCTCTTCCAGGCGCTGGAGGCGGCGGATGAGGCCCTGGCCGAGGCGGAACGACAAGGCCGGAGCTGGCTGTGCCCCACGGCGGGCCCCTCCCTGGCCGATGTGGTGCTCTTCCCCACCCTGATCCGCTGGGAGATGGTCTACGAGCCCTTGTTTGGCTGTCGCCAGCGACCCCTCTGGCAGCTGGAGGCACTCTGGCGCTGGCGCCGTCGTGTGTTCAACCTCCCCGGCGTGGCCGCCACCTGTTGCGCTGAAAGCTGGCGGAGGGATTATTTCGGCGCCCTCTTTCCCCTGCACCCCTCGGGTCTCATCCCGGGGGGACCCGACCTCGCCACACTGGTGAACAGCGGAACCCCCACACCTCCATGAACGCCAGCCTTTCCCCCCAGGGCCAACCCAGTGCGGATCCTGTTTTTGAGGGTGTGTTCGGGACTTACAGCATCACCGCCGCGGACCGCCGCGAGGTGTTGGGCTACCGGCTGGCCTTGACCAGTGTCGCGGTGGCTCAGCTGGCCCTGGCCTTCCAGTGGCGGCAGTGGGGAAGCGGGGCGCTGTGGCCCTGGCTGTTGGTGATGGCACTGGGACTGGGGCTGGCGCTGCGCTGGATCCACATCTATCTCCGCCCCCTTCATCAAACCCTGTGGCTGTTGTGGCTGCTGGGCTGCATGGGATTCCTGGGGTTGGCCGCCCGGCTTGGGCCCGAAGCCATGGTGCGCGAAGGCCTGACCCAGCCACTGGCGCTCCTGGCGGTGGGTCCGTTCTTCGCGGCCCTCACCGGGATCGGCTTCAAGGAATTTTTCTGCTTCCGCCGGCCGGAAGCCATCGGGGTGACCCTTCTGTTGCCCTCCGCTCTGCTGGGCCGACTGACCGGCCTGCTTCCCGTGTCCCTCACCCTTCAGCTCTTGGCCTTGCAGGCCGCTTTGCTGTTGGTGCTCTGCCTGCGCAAATTCCCGATGGCGGCGGCGGCGGATGTGGGGGACAAGAGCGTCTTCCTGCATCTGGAGCGCCAGCGCCGCGACCCGGCTGGGGCGGAGGCCCTGCTGTGACCCTCATCCGCCTGGAGGGCGCCGGCAAGGACTTCGGCGTGCGGCCCCTCTTCCGCCAGCTGGATCTGACCCTCGAACCTGGCGATCGCCTGGGCCTGATCGGCCCTAACGGCGCCGGCAAATCCACCCTGCTGCGGGTGCTGGCGGGGGTTGAACCGCTGGGGGAGGGCCAGCGGCAGTGCCAGTCCCGCCTGGAGGTGGCGCTCCTCCAGCAGGAGCCGACCTTCGATCCCCAAGCCACCGTGCTCGATCACGTGTTTGCGGGAGCGGGGGATCGCCTGGCCCTCGTGCGGGAGGTGGAGCGTCTCTCCCTGGCGCTGAGCGCTGATCCCGGTTCCGAAACGCTGCTCGCCCGCCTGGCGGAGGCGCACCGCCTCATGGAGGCCCGAGAAGCCTGGGATCTGGAGCGAGAGTGCCACACCGTGCTGGATCGGTTGGGCATCGGCTCGCACCCCGAGGCCCTCGGGCAGCGGATGGGAGCCCTCTCCGGCGGCAACCGTCGTCGGGTGGCCCTGGCGTCGGCGCTGGTCGCCCAGCCCGATGTGCTCCTGCTTGATGAGCCCACCAACCACCTCGATGCCGAGGGGGTGGAGTGGTTGCAGGGGTGGCTGGACCGTTACTCCGGGGCTGTGGTGCTGGTCACCCATGATCGCTATCTCCTGGATCGCGTCACGCGACGCATCGTGGCCGTGGAGGGGGGCGAAGCCCGTCACTATCCCGGCAACTACGCCGCCTACCTGGAGCGGCGGGCCCAGGAGGAGGTGGTGGCGGCGGCGGCGGCGGCCACCTTCCGATCCACGATGCGACGGGAGCTGGCCTGGCTGCGGCAGGGTCCGAAAGCGCGCAGCACCAAGCAGAAGGCCAGGCTGCAGCGGATCGAGGCCTTGCGGGACACGCCGCCAGCCCGCAGGCGCGGGAAACTTCAGCTGGCCGTCACGGCGCAGCGCCTGGGGAAACGGGTGATCCGCGCGGAGGAGGTGTGCCTGAGCGTGGAGGGGCGGAGCCTGCTGCGCGGCTTCAGCTGCGACTTCAGCCCGGAGGATCGCATCGGGATCATTGGCCCC
>VGQX01000159.1 GCA_016882305.1 Cyanobacteria bacterium K_Offshore_surface_m2_239 | reverse complement strand
AGCCTCGCCAGCCGCCCGTCGCGCATCAAGCCGGCGATGATCGCCGCCCCGCTACAGCACTGATCAAAGCGGACTGGCAGGCCGACGGGGATGGATGGGTCTTGAACCCAGCGGGCGCAGCAGATCGCGGCCTGCGCTGCCTGCCATGGGTCCTTGCTGCCGCGGCAGGCAATGGCGATCTCAACGGGCCCGATCGTTCGGGGATCCCAGCAGGCGGTCAGATCCGCGGGAACGGCCCGCCACACCCTCTCCATGTGAGCCTCGCTGGCCGGCTCCCCCTGGGCGAACTCGATCAACGCCCGCTCGTGATCTGGGCCCTGGTGGGTCACAAACCTGTTGGTCGTGTAGATCCTTCCCCGGAAGTCAGCGCAGTGGGCAAGCCAGATCGGCTGTCCAGCAACCGCCTGCGCCTGCTGCAGCACCTGCTCGATGCGAGCCCTGGTGGCGGCGCCTTCCCGTGCGTCCTGCTGCGCCGCTGCCTTCGCCTGGAGATACCGGATGAACATTTCCCTCCCCACCCTTGTCTCTGGCCGCGGCGGCACGTCGGCCGGGTGCCTCGTCACCGGGAACAGGCCACGGACGCCACCGCCCCACATCTGCCGCTGGAGCTGAACCATCTCTGGGTCCACTCGCAGCTCCTGCTGCTGCAGGTAGTTCACCGCCCGCAGCAGGGGCGCCATGGTCTGCGGCGTCAGGTGGCTCAGGTCCAGCCCGCGGCGGGTCCTTACCAGTGGCTCGCTGCTGGAAAGGTGGCCTCCGCCCGTCATCCCGGCCCACGGCCGCGGCTCCACCACCATTGGGAACCGGGCGACTGGCGCCAGCCCCTGGATACCGGCCGCCAGCAGCCGTCGCGCCCCATCGCTGGCTCGCACCAGCCGCCTATTCCCGCGAGGCTCCAACACCAGCAGGTCCAGGTGGCTGATGACGATCTCCAGCAGGAGCCCGCCAACCTCGGCCCTGTCGCCTGCGGTCCAGCCGCTGGGATCGACCCGCACGGCTCGGAGCACCAATGGCTGGGACAGCGCACGGGGCCCGCACCTCGTTCGGATCAGCCGCATCAGGTCTCGATCCGTGGCCTCGACACGGCCCGCCCGCATTTCGTCCTGCAGCGCGGTCCCGATTGCTCGCGCCAGTGCCGTTGTCTCCCTGCTCTGGCCAAGCCCATCAATCACCACGCTCAAAGCGATCGCTGCAATCGAGCGGGGGCCGCGGCAGGTTGCTGCCAGTAGCAGCGGCCAAGCGGCGAAGTGAGGCCCGCTCCTGCCTGGCTCCTCGATCAGCTCCTCCAGCAGGGCACCGATGGCACAGCTCAGGTGCTCAGCGTGCTCCTGGAACAGGGCCTGCCCCCTGGCGGTTGACGCAAGGGAGCCCCGCTCCCGCAGTCGCGCCTCCCAGTGGTCTGCCTTTTGTTGCGCCCGCCGCTGCTCTTCCAGCTCGCGTCCACGCTGCTGGTCGGTGGTGGATTCCATGCGCCTTGCAAGCAGGCCTGCTTTAGGCCCTGATTTTGCAGGATTTCCACCTCACCCATGCAGCACTGGGCTTTGGTATCTGAAGCTCAGTGCTGACGGATGTTTTGCAGGGGTGAAGATCGGAAAAACGGATTTTAAGTCCGCTGCGTCTCCCATTCCGCCATGCCCCCGCCCAGTAACGGTAAGGGTTCTGGCGGATTTTGGCAACTGCGAAACGGTTCAAAATGTGGCGCCGTTCCGCAGGGTCAGCGCAAGCGGGTGTGATCCGGTGGACGCATCCGCCTGAGGCGCGCCAACCTTCCCGCACGCGGGACACTCAGCCCCCCAGCACCTTCACGCACGCGGCCATGGCCTCGGTGTTGCGGTGGGCGTAGCGGCTCACGGCCGCCAGCGAGCGCCACCCCCCGAACCACTGCAGGATGTGGAGGGGCACCGGCGCCGCGTCGGCCGTGCCGCTGGCCAGCCTGGTGGCGCAGGTGTGGCGGGTGGTGTGGATGGTAATGGGCTCACCTTCGAGCCCCGCCACCTCCAGCGCCCGCTCGAACACCCCACGGAACCGGTCGTAGGTGAACTGCCACACCCGCCCCCGGGGCAACGCTGGCAGGTGTGGCTGGATCGCTTCAGCGGCCCGGCTCGGGAGCGGGATTGTCCGGTCTGATCCGTTTTTGGTTTGCCGGAACAGGCAGGTCGGGTTTCTGACCCCGTCCAGTGTGATGTCCTCACCCCGCAATTTGAGTGCTTCGCCTGCCCTGGCGGCGGTGTAGACCAGGAACACGAACAGATCGGCCGCGGCGGGCTGGCCAAGCTGGTGGAAGGCCTTCACCATTCGCCGCTCCTCCTCCGTGGTGAACACCCGGTCGCGGGTGTTGTTCATTGCCAGCTGTGGCGGGAAGGTTGGCACCGCTGCCAGCCCGCCCCGGAGGTTGGCGTCCACCAGCATGGCCCGGAGCGCGGACGTTTTCCGGTTCACCGTGGCTGGCCGGTTGCCGCCAGCAAGCAGCGCGTCGCGCCAGCGGTCCACGGACTGAGCCGTGATCTCTGACAGCACCACGTCGCCGAAGTGGTCCACCGCTGCCTGGCTGTAAATGGCGGCGGTTCGCTCGTAGGCTTTGCCAGCCCATCGCTTGGCCAGGCTGGCCCGCCTGGCAGCAGCCAGCGTCATCGCCCCCTGCCCCGCTGGGGTCGTGAGATGCTCTCGCAATTCGCGCAATCTGGCCGTGGCCTCGGCCTTGGTGCGGGCCTCGGCGGTCCGGCGTCGGCCGTTGATGGTGACATCGGCCACCCAGCCCCCTCCAGGGCGACGGCGCACGGTTCCTGTCATGGTGATTCTCTTTTGGTGTGGTGGCCGATCAGTTGCAGGTCTCGCACCAGGGCCTTGCCCCTGGCGCTCAACTGGACCCGGTACCGGCGGCCATAGTCCGGGTCCTTGGTGATCGTCAACAACCGCAGCCCGTCCCCGCCGCGCCGGTGGTGGTCGCCCATCCCGTTGACGGAGCGGGAGACAGAGCTGTTGGTCAGGTTCAATCGCTCCTCGATCTGCTGATAGGTCGGGTTGCCAAGCAGCGCCACGGTTACCAGGATCTGTGGCCAGTGAATCGGCAGCCGCGCCGGATCCAGGCTGGCGAATCTCGCCAGAGCCACGTCCAGTTCACGTAGATCCATCGTCCTGCATGGTTGCGACTGATGGGAGTCTGGCACCGTTGCAGTCGTATGTAGGAGCGGCAACCCGCTATGTGGTGATGCGCGGAAAACTCTTGCCAGCACCGGCGGCAAGGCACCGCAACCGCGATAACCAGCACTATTTCCATGGGTCGTCGATCGCAGGGGTGTTACAAAGCGGTGTAGCACGTACAGGCGTACTAAGCGTGCTCAGCACGGCTTCACCCGCTGGCGAGAGGCGCAACTGCATCCCCCTCCTGTGCGGGTGACGCCGTACCTCAACAAATCCAGGACCGCCCTTGATCCACCGGCCACCAGACAGCCTGGCCCGCCCCCTGAGGAACGAGACCACGCGACTGGTGGCGCCAGGATCCAGGCCCATGACTTGCTGCAGCTCTGGCAGGTTGTCGATGCCGCCTGCGATGAGGCAGAACGCCTCAGCAGCACTGAGCGGCACCGCCCGGCCCTCCAGGCGAAGGCCGTGAAGGAAGCTGGCAACCATCAGAGGATCCATCTCACCCTCCCCCGGTTTTCGGGCGTGTCTGCCAGCTTTCGCCGGGCCAGCACCGCGATGTAGAGCCGGTCAAGCTCCGCGTCCTGCCGCGTGGCTCGGTGGCGCCGCAACCGACTGAGCCGGGCCAGCCCTGGCCCGTGCCTGGCGGCACGCACCCAACGGCGCAGCAACCAGCAGGCGATGAACATCAGGCTGGCCTGGCCGGCAACGGGCCAGGCCAGCACCAGGCCGCCCAGCACCAGAAAAAGGCGCGCAAGGTGAGTGATCATTTGAGCCCCTTTTCATACCGGTCCTCGATGGCGCAAAGATCCCTCATGTAATCCTTGACCCACTGAGGATGTTTGCCTGTGGCGATGAGGCTTCGCTGTTCATCCGTGAGGCCAGCAAACAAGGCATCCCATTCCCTGGCAAAGGAGATTGCTTGCTTCAGGCTGCCCCGGAAATAAGGCCCAGCCCTTTGTCCTGACGCAATGTCAGTGATGGCCCAGTGTTTCCGGGCCTTCACAAACTCTGGCTCGTCGTCGATGATCTGGACCTTGTAATGAATCGCCAGCCCCTTCCCGCACCAGTTCGGCTTGATACTGACGGGTCTCAATGTGGTGGTGATGGTGACGAAGCGCGTCATCTCGCCCCCATGACAGACAGCCAGGCTTCTTCGTGAATCCAGTGGCTTGCATCATCAAGCCAGCTTTCAGAAAGTTGCAGTTCTTCAACTGCGGCCTTGGCCAGCTCATCCGAGGTTTCGTACGACCCTGTAACAGAGTCCATCCAGCGGCGAACGTCAAGACGTGCCCAGTTGTTTCTGTCAACCCACACCCAGGCCTGCACCCAGGCGCCATTGCTCGACGCCGAAACAACCGCGTCGTCGTCAATTCTGATTGATTCGGTTTCGTACCTGGTTTTAGCTTCGTCGATGTAATCGGGTTCCATTTTGTTTGGTGGTGGAGTGGTGTGAACGATGCGCCCAGCCTGGCGAGGCTGGGCAGTGCTGGCTTTAAGGCTTTGCTTATGGCTTAGGCCTCGCCCTTTCATTGGCTTCGAAGGCTTCATCCCAGATCCAGTGATCCGGGTCGTCGAGCCACGATTCCGGCAGGTCAAAGGCCAAATCAGCCGCCTCCACTAGTGCCGTGGGACCGTCGTAGTCCTCCGCGTTTGCGTCCAAAAATACCCGTATCTGCCGACGGCTCAGATCCCTTGGCAATCCCATGTCAATGTCGTGCGTCATGGCTCAGGCCTCCTCTGCTGGTGCTTCAGGCGCAATCAGATCGGCTGCTTTGCGGGCGTCACTGAGCACCTTGAATAGGCATCTTGCCCCCTCCTCTCGGAGCATCCCAGCCCAGGCCTTGAGATAGGCCGCGTGATTCTCCAGTTGGCAGCCGATCTGGAGCCGGTAGCAGATCAGCACGGCGGCAAGCTCGGCCACAAGCTCTTCCCGCGCGTAGACCTTTGTGCCCATCTGCGCGGTCAAGTCCCGATCCAGTCGGGACTTGTGCCCCGTGGAGTGTGCCTGTTCGTGTGCCCAGGTGGCACAGAACGCTTCTCGCGTGGAGAATGCCGCCGCGTCGGGCATGTGGATTTGATCGTCCGCAGGCACGTAGCAGCACCGCTGCTGCCCCCAGAGCACTGGCACGGGCCAGGCCTCCAGAACGGCCTCGGCTGCCTCCAGCCGTGCGGCGGGCGGCGGTGTCAGCTCCGTGGTGCCCACCGCTTCATTGATGGCCGCGGCGAGCGTGGCAGCCGTCTCGTCGTCGTGCCCCACCAGATCGCCGGCATTGAACACGCAAACAGGCTTGAACGAAACCCAGGCAGAGACAACGGTGGAACCGTCCGCATCGACCACGGGCTTCCCCTCTGAGTCGGTCTGCTCGCGCTTGTTGAGTTGTGGCCGCACGATCCGGGTGGCCTTGCTCCCCCGGCGAGGCCACCAGCCCCGCGCTTTCGCCTCTGCTGCGCCGCACCAGAGCGGTAAGGTGTGACCCCGAAGCAAGCTGCCAACCTCCAGCAGGACCGGGTTCGATCCCTTGTAGCAGTGGCCGCTGATCAGGTTGCGATGGCGCCCTTGTTCCCCCTGCCATCCCCTTCGCCATGGCGGCAGCTCGCCGCTTTCCATGAGAGCGATCAGATCATTGATGAGGCAGTCCTCGGGACTGGGCCCGTCGTGCTGCTTCCTTTTGCGTGGTGCTGTGGTTGTCACGGGTGGCTCCGTTGTGGTTTGGTGTTGGTGGCCGGGATTGGTGACGGCTCCCGGTCGGCCGTGCTGGCATCAATCCAGACAGCCAGCAGGTTCCCACTCTTCGATGCGAATTACAGCGTCCGCTTTTTCGCTTTGAAACATTTCACGAATCCAACGGTGCAAGTTTTGCTTTGTGCCGTGGTAGTCCTCCCATTCTTCGCGGCCGTTGAACAGCCAGAGAACACTGAACCAGCGTGGCGGATCCTTTTCGAGATACGGCATGGCGATGTGGTGTGGTGTGGTGTGGTGTAATGGCCGGGATTGGTGACGGCTCCCGGTCGGCCGTGCTGGCATCAAGCCAGACAGTCAGCGCTTGCGCGTGTGAGGGCGGCTTGCAGCTGACAAGCTGCGTCAAGGGTCCAGAGCTTTGCCCAGATAATCGGCTCGCTTCGCCCGTCCACATAGCACCTGAGGATCCATCCCTCACTGCCGCCGCGAGTGACCCCCACGCGAAGCAGTGGACCATTCGTGCGGACAAGGTGCTCGCCAACTTTGCTACAGATTGGGCTTAGTTCGGCGTAGTTGATCCAGTAAATCTCGTTGCCATTGATCTCGAAGCCGTATTCTGTTTTTAGGTTGCTTTCAACCCATGCCTTGGCAGCGTCAACAATGTGTTGTGCTTTGACTTGGCGCTTTCCCAACGTTGTGGGGATGGTGCGGAAGGTGTCCGAGTAGTCGCACGGGAAGGCTGTTGTCACGGGTGGCTCCGTTGGTGGTGTGGTGTGGTGTGGTGTGGTGATGGATCAGGCAAGGGCGGCAAGCAGGTCGGCCCTGCGCCCGCTGCGAGCCAGCGCACGATGGCCAGCACCGCGAGCTAGGACGCGCAGCTCACGAACCGGCAGGCTTGCCAGACCAGCAGGCGCGGCGGCAGGAGCAGGCGGCAGGAGCCCAACAGGACCAGGAGCAGGCGGCAGAAGCGGGACCTGGACCGATCGCACGGGCGACTGGGCGACCAGACTGCGAGGCGCCCCTGACTGCCATCCCGCGACGATCAGCGCGAACACAGCGACAGGGATCAGCAGATCACGGATCAGGAGATCCGCGACCGCAATGGACAGGCACAGCAGCCCGTCAACGGTGTCAATGGTTTTCATGGTGTGGTGATGAATGCTCCGCCAGCGGCGGGGATGGCTCCCGCCCCCTGCTGGCTTGGTCCCATC
>VGQX01000158.1 GCA_016882305.1 Cyanobacteria bacterium K_Offshore_surface_m2_239 | reverse complement strand
GCAAAACAAAAAAACTGCCGAAGAAAACATCCGCCTCGAAGCCGACAAGCGCATCAACCTCGAAAAAGAGATCGGCGAAATCCGCAGACAACAGCAGGACCAACTATTCCAAGTCCAGCAACAGCGAGCTCAAAAAGAAGTCGAGATCTTCCGCGCCGCCGGCGAGCTCCGCATCTTCCAGATGGAGGAGGCCAACAAGAAGCTGATCGAGGGCGAAGAAGGCGCATCTCGCTCCGCGCTCGAGGCCCTCAACAACTACCTGTCTGTGCGCGAGCGCGGCGAGCTCGAGATCGAGTCTGCCAAGCAGTCTTTAGTGATTGAAGTAGCCAACCTCGAGAGACAAATCGAGAACTACAAACTTGAAAACGCAAAAACAATCGCCAAAATCAAAACCGAATCTGCGCAATACGAAGAGCGTGTCGCCAAGAATATCGAAACCATCAAACGAAACGGAGCAAAAGCACAGACGGCTTCCGGCCAGAACATTGAAACAGGCTTCCTTGTCGGAAGCACTGGACGAAGCACCGGTCCTCACCTGGATATTCGCAGCCCTGTAGGAGACTCCCAAGCTGTCATCGACGAGGCATACACCATCATCAAAGCCTGGCAGCAGATGGGTGTTGCTTACATCCAGCTGAGCAATATCGGTCGAAACGTCAAATCCGTCACTGGTGAACGGGAGCTCCGCGCAGCCTTAGCGGATGAGCAGCGAGCCCACGCACGCCGGTCGGGTGGTGGTGCGATAGATATTGCTGTTCCCGAGGGCACCTTGGTCCCACGACGCACCGGCACACCCTTTGAGGGAGGCCGTGGCGGGATTATGGCCACATCCCTGGACACCGGCAACGTCTTTCTGCACGGGCACAACGATTCTGTAGCCAGCCGCGGTGCAGCTCCAACGCCAGTCAACACAAAAGCTCCTAATTTCGACGATATAGGCGCCCCCGCCGTCTCCAAGTTTGCTGAAGCTCTCCGCGGTGTCGCCTCCGCCATGGAGCGCCTGCGCCGGATTCAAGAGAAGCTCACCGACGCCAAGACCAAAGCTGCCTTCGAGGAGATCAGCAAGGCAGTTTTCCAGCCCGTCGGCCTCGAGTCCTACGAGGACAAGCTCTTCGAGCTCGACGGTGTGATGCAGTCCTTGGCACAAGGCACCTACGACGCCTTCAACCCCGAGCGCAGCCAAATCGCCGCCGAACAAGCCGCCAAGCTGCTGTCCTCTGAACGCGAGCTCGACCAAATCCTTGAAAGCATCCGCAGCCGCGCCAACCTCAGCGAGCGCGAAAAAGGTGACCTCGTCGCGCAGACCATCAAACGCCACCAGGAGTTCGTCAATAGCCTGCGCAAAGAAGAGCAGATCCGCCAACGCCTCAACGCCATCCAACAAGGCGTCGACCTCGCCAAACAGTTCGCGCAGGAGACCGCTCAGATTGCCCGGGATAACGAGGTCATCCGCACGCGTAACCGCCTGATTGCCGAGGGCGCTAGCCCTCAAGTAATCGAGCGCGAACTCGAAAAACTCCGCACAGCCCAGCAGTTCAAGGCAGTCAACGATGAGCTGAGCCGAGCCCTCAAGACCCAAATCGATCTGCGCGACCAGCTACAGCAGCGAATCGCGACGGCCACTCCCAAGGAGAAAGACGAACTGCAGCGCCAACTCGACGCGGCCCTAGCCGAGATCCGACGTCTACAAGAGCTAATCAAACAGCTCCAAGCAGAAAAGGACAAGCGCGACAACGCCACAGACAACAAACCCCCGGAAGCCAAGGACCGCCGCGACCTCAAAGACGTCCTGCGCGAGTGGAACGACGAGCTCAAGAGCCTCGAAGAAGAGACTGCTGCCTTCGCCGAGACCGTCCAAAGCGAGCTCGGCACAGCGTTATCAAGCGCCTTTTTCGCCATCATCGAGGGTACCGGCAGTGTCCAAGAAGCCTTCAGCAACATGTTCCAGAACATCTACAAGATGTTCATCAAGCTGGTCATGGACATGATCGCCAAATGGGCCCTGCTGGCGATCTTCAAAGCCTTCGGCTTCAGCTTCCTCTCCGAGGGCGGTGTCTTTGAACCCGCCGCAAACGGCGCCAGCTTCGCCAACGGCATCGCCAAATTCGCCCGCGGCGGCGCCTTTACCAACAGCGTGGTCTACAAACCGACGCTCTTCGCCTTCCGCAACGGCGGGTCCATGGGCGCCGGCGTCATGGGCGAAGCAGGCCCCGAAGCAATCATGCCCCTGCGCCGCGGCGCCGGCGGCGAGCTCGGAATCATCGCCCATGGCGGCGAGAGCGATGCCGGCACAACCAACGTCGTGGTCAACGTCGACGCCAGCGGCTCCAAAGTCCAGGGCGACACCCCCAAAGCCAACGAGCTCGGTCGCGCCATGTCCCTGGCTGTCCAACAAGAGCTCATCAAACAAAAACGCCCCGGAGGACTGCTCGCATAATGGCCACCTTTCCCAACATCAAGCCGGCCTACACCGCATCCAAGGCCAGCAACCCCAAGGTCCGCACCGCCAAGCTCGGTGACGGCTACGAGCAGCGCGTCGTTTTCGGCTTACCCGGGCGCAACAACCCCAAGGAGTACTCGCTGACCTTCAAGGTCAAAGACGCCGACGCCGCCACCATCGAAACCTTCCTCGACGCCCGCGCCGCCGACGCCGCCAGCTTCGACTTCACCCCACCCGGGGCCAGCACCTCCGCCAAATTCGTCTGCGCCTCCTGGAACCGCACCTTCGTCGGCACCAACTGGAACGAGATCACGGCCACATTCCGCCAGGTCTTTGAGCCTTAAACTGAACTAACAGGAGCCAGTCCATGAGCACTATCGTTAATCGCTCCACCAAAGGAACCGCCCTTACTCATACAGAAGTCGATACCAACTTTGCCAATCTCGGTAACTCAGTACCTGACTCAAACATACAAACTGCTACCCCTTCAACGGGCGCAACAATAACCATAAACAATTCAACAACTTCCCTCATCTTAAAACACACCGCAACGATAGCAACTTTAACTATAGTCCTTCCTGCCACCCCCGTAAATGGACAACTGGTCCGTATATCGACTCGTTCAACAGTCACAACGCTAACCCTAAACTCAAATACTGGGCAAACAAGCTATGGCGCACCTACAACAATCACGGCTACAACCCCTGTGGCTTTCATTTACGAGACCGCAACTCTTAGCTGGTATCGCATCTAATGGCTGTCCAAGATCTATACGTTCAGCCTGGCTATTGGGAAGTAGGCTATGTCAATGGTGACGATTGGGAGTATCCAACGTCGGAGCTCCAAAAAATCGCCCCGAGCTCGATAATCGAGCTGTACCAGCTTGTCCTGAACGCGGCCCAGCACGGCCAAAACCTCACCTTTTACTTCCACTCAGGAGTTAACGGCAAACCCGAGAACGGCCAAGTCACCTGGGCTGCCAACAACTACCAGAGCTTCCCCATCGAGGCCGAGGGCTTCGAGTACACAGGCGGCAATAGCCAGCTTCCCCGTCCCAAGATCCGCGTCTCCAACATCTTCGGCACAGTGACGGGCCTCCTCTTGACGCTCCCGGACGGCCTCGAGGGCGCGAAGGTGATCCGCATCCGCACCCTGGCCCGCTACCTCGACGCCGTCAATTTCCCCGGCAACGTCAATCCCTACGGCACCCCCGACCCCACGGCTGAGTTCCCAAGGGAGATCTACTTTATTGAGCGCAAGACAGCCGAAAGCCGCGATGTCGTCGAGTTCGAGCTCGCCGCGGCGTTTGACCTGCAAGGTGTCCGCGCCCCCAAACGCCAGTGCATCGCCAACATCTGCCAGTGGGTCTACCGCTCGACCGAGTGCAGCTACACCGGCACCAACTACTTCGACGAGAACGACAGCCCCGTCGTCAATGCCGCCGCTGACGTCTGCGGCAAACGCCTCAGCAGCTGTCAAAAACGCTTCGGCACCACAGCCAACCTGCCCTTCGGCAGTTTCCCTGGTATCGGCACTTTCTTTACATGACCTGGCGAATCGCAGCTCTCGAGCACGCCCAAGCCGAAGATCCCCGCGAAGCCTGCGGCCTCGTTGTGGTGGTCAAAGGCCGCAGGCGCTACTGGCCCTGCCGCAACCTCGCTGCCGGCATCGAACAATTCATCCTCGATCCTGACGACTACGCCGCTGCCGAAGATGCCGGCGAGATCGCCGCTGTTGTCCACAGCCACCCGGTTACGCCACCGGTCCCCAGCCAAGCCGACCTCGTCGCCATCGAGCGCGGCACTTTGCCCTGGTACATCGTCAACCCCAAGACCGAAGCCTGGAGCACCAAGCTGCTGCCAATGGGCTACCGCGCCCCGCTGATCGGGCGCGAATGGGTCTGGGGCCTCACGGACTGCTGGACATTGGTACGAGACTGGTACGGCGAGCAGGGTCTTGCGCTACCGGATTGGGACCGTCCGCTAACACCCGCGGATTTCGAGCGCTCCCCCTTATTCGACGGTTTCTGGAAGGACGCTGGATTCCACGAGCTCGACGATGACGAACCCATGCGCTTTGGCGATGGGCTGCTGATGAACATCCAAGGCTCGGGCCTCAACCACTGCGGCGTCTACATCGGGGACCAGCTGGTTCTTCACCACATCCGAGGACGTCTGAGCAGCCGCGATCTCTACGGCGGCTGGCTCCAGAAATGCACAGGTCGAAGATTGCGCCACGCCAAGTTCCCTACGATGGTCCAGGGCTAGATCAACTCATGCTGCGCAAGATTCGTGTGTACGGCCCCCTCGCGACGTTCCTAAAACGTCGCGTTTTTGAAGCAGAAATTGCAACAGCAGCCGAAGCAGTTCGCTTTCTTCTCGCAAACTTTCCCGCTCTTGAGCAACACATGTCACGCCACGACTACCGCGTGACAGTCGGAGGTTACGAACTCAGCGAGAGCGAGCTCCACGATCCCGCAGGCCAACAAGAGATCCGCATCATCCCTGTGATCGTCGGCGCCGGGGGTGATAACGGAGTCTTAAAAATCATCGCCGGAGTCGCCCTGATCGCACTGGCGATCATTAACCCCTTCGGTGCGGCAGCCATCGGCACCCTCGGCATCGGTGCCGGGGCCATTGCCGTGAGCACAGCCGTCGGCATCATCGGTGTCGGCCTTGTCCTCGGTGGCACGGCGCAACTGCTGACGCCACAACCTAAGACGCCCAACGGCATCGGCATGGGGACCTCCGGCACCGAATCCCAGACCGACCCACGCAAGAGCTACAGCTTCAGCGGCATCCAGCAGACCAGCCGCCAGGGCGTACCGGTTCCCATCGTCTACGGCGAAACGCTGGTGGGCTCGGTGGTGATCTCAGCCGGCATCGACACCGTGCAGGTGGCCGTCTGATGGCACGGATCATCGGCGCTGGCGGTGGTGGAGGCGGGGGCGGCGGATGCTTCCTCGGCCACACCCTGGTCCGCACGCCCGACGGCCAACAAGCAATCGAAACGCTGCAGCCCGGCGACTTGGTAGTCAGCTTCGACGACCGGGGCGCGCTGCACCACGCCAAAGTCCTCAAGGTTCACGTCCACGAAGGCGAGCGCGTAGTGCGCTACCGCCTGTGGGGCGGCGCTGTCCTTGACGCCACACCCAACCACTGGGTACTGAACCAGTTCAACGCCTTCGTCGAGATTGGCTCGCTAGGCAGCGACGACTGCCTTGTTGACGAGAACGACCACCTGCGCCCGATCGTGGAGCGCAGTGAGCATGGCCGCGGCACGGTCTACAACCTCACCGTTGAAGGCCATCACACCTTCATCGCCGGCGGCATCCGCGTCCATAACGCCGGTCTCGGTCTAGGTGCCATCGCCGGTGGCGGCGGGGGAGGCGGCGGCGGGGGCGGAGGCAAAGGTGGCGGCGGTGGAGGTGGCGGCACCTACAACCCCACCATCGTCGGGGACTCCCTCGACTCCAAGCAATACGCCAAGCTCGTCGACCTCCTCAGCGAGGGCGAGATCCAGGGGCTCAAGAACGGGAACAAGTCCATCTTCGTAAACAACACGCCCCTTCAGAACGCAGACGGCACCTACAACTTCAGCAATTTCACAGTCGAAACCCGCAACGGCACCCAGAACCAGGACTACATCGCCCTCACCCCCGACATCGAGGACGAGAAGCCCGTCAACGTCACGGTCAACCAGTCCACACCCGTCGTCCGCAGCATCACCGACACGAACGTCGACGCAATCCGGATCACGATCTCGGTGCCCTCTCTCCAGGAGATCACCAATAAGGGGGACCAGCTGGGCTCGTCCTTCAGCCTCTCCATCAGCGTCCAGTACAACGGCGGCGGCTACACCGAAGTCCTCACCGACACCATCAGTGGCCGGAGCTCGGATCCTTACCAGAAGAGCTACCTCGTCAATCTGACCGGGAACTTCCCCGTCGATGTCCGTGTGACCCGCACGAGCGCGGACAGCAGCAGCGGCTTGGTCAGCAATGCCTTCAACTGGTACAGCTACACCGAAGTCACCTACCAAAAGCTGCGCTATCCAAACAGCGCTCTGGTCGCCATCCGCGTTGACGCTGAACAGTTCAATGCAATCCCCTCGCGCAGCTACCTGATCCGCGGCATCAAGGTCCGCATCCCCAACAACGCCACGGTGGACAACGTCACGGGGCGTCTGACCTACGCCGGCGTCTGGAACGGCAGCTTCGGTGCTGCCCAGTGGACTTCAGACCCTTGCTGGATCCTCTTCGACCTACTGACAAGCAAGCGCTACGGCTTCGGGGACCACATCAGCGATGCCCAGCTGGACAAATGGTCCTTCTACTCCGCCAGCCAATACGCCTCCGAGCTCGTACCAAACGGCTTCGGCGGCTTCGAGCCCCGCTTCTCCTGCAACGTCAACATCCAGACATCCGAAGAGGCGTACAAGCTGATCAACGACCTCTGCTCCGTCTTCCGGGCCATGCCCTACTGGAGCACCGGCTCGCTCACCGTCTCGCAGGACAAACCTGCTGACACGGCATTCCTGTTCACCCTGGCCAACGTCACCGAAGAAGGCTTCAGCTACCAGGGCAGCAGCCGTCGCACCCGCCCCACCGTGGCCGTA
>VGQX01000157.1 GCA_016882305.1 Cyanobacteria bacterium K_Offshore_surface_m2_239 | reverse complement strand
TTCCTTCCACCGCCCCAGATGATTGAGGAGTGTGAAGGGAGGTGGAAGGAAACTGGAAGAGGGGAGGGTTCGGCGGCAAACTGGCTCCATTGTCAGCAAACGCTGATCTGGGTTGATCCCCGATGATCCCTCCCCTTCCTCCCCCCCCCGTGCCTTGGAGCCTCTCCTGGCGTGACGACGGCGAGCTCGCTCCGCAGGATCGCTTCGACCTGCTGCGGAGCCTGATGCTGGTGGAAACACCGGAGGCTCAGCCCGCGCTGGTGTTCGCCATGGAAAAACTCTCGCTGACCGAGATCACCAGCCTCTCCACGGGCGACGTGACGGGATTGTGCGCTTGAGCTGACACGCCAAACGGCCCGCCGCGCTCAAAGGGAGTAGCGGCGGGCCGTGGAGGCACGACAGACATGCCGGGCGGCGTCGAGGCTCATGCCCTGGGTGAGACGGCCAACGACACACCGGCAGGCGTAATCGGTGAGGCCGGCGGGAGGCACCTTCCCGGATTGGGCCAATTCCTGCTCGACCGCCACCTGACAGTACGCCAATACGATGGCATCCAGATCCGCGCCCCGGGCCGGGCCGCCCGCCAGGCCCAGGAGCGTCCCCGCCAGCAGCGAACCACCGGCGAGGAACAAACGAAAACGACTCATAAGCGGGAGAGTTGCAGTTCCTTGTTCATGACCCGCAGCCGCTGGAGATTGGCGACCACGTCCGCGGGAATGTTCCTGGGCAGGTCGATGGTGGTGTGGCAGTCATAAATACGAATCTTGCCGATCGATTTGCCGGTCAGGCCGCCTTCATTGGCGATAGCGCCCACAATATTGCCGGGGCGCACCCGATCGCGCCAGCCCACCTCCAGGCGAAAACGCTCCATGTGGGCTTCGGGCCCGTCGTCGCTCTCGCTGCGGGGAGCCGGCGCGGACCGCGGGGCGCGCCGGCGGCTGGCGGCGTCCATCGGGACAGCGACGGGGGACGGCTCCTGCTCATTCAGGAGCAGGGGTTTGCCCCGCAGGGCCAGGGCCAGGGCCGCCAGGGTCAGCTGCTTGGGATCGGCTTCCTGTTCGCGGCCCACCCGCTGCAGGAGCTCGCCGATCAGGGCTTGTTCCGTCTCGGAGAGGGGCGTGTCCGCCAGCAGAGCGGTGAGGCTCGCTTCCAGACGATTGAGCCGCGCCTGGTTGATGCTGGCGTTGGAGGGCACCTCCATGGGGCGGATGGTTTCGCCCACGGCCCGCTCGAGCTCGCTCAGGAAGCGTTTCTCGCGAGGGGTGAGGAAAAGGATGGCCTGGCCGGATCGTCCGGCCCGCCCCGTGCGGCCGATGCGATGCACATAAGCCTCGCCGTCAAAAGGCATGTCGTAGTTGATGACCAAGGCGATGCGGTCCACATCGAGTCCGCGGGCGGCGACATCCGTGGCCACCAGGACGTCCAGGCGACCGTCGCGCAGCCGTTGAATCGTGCGCTCCCGCTGCGCTTGGGGCACGTCGCCGTTGAGGAGCGCCACATTGTGGCCTTCCCGTTCGAGGGCTTCCGCCAGGGTCAGGCTGACGGCCTTGGTGCGGGTGAAGATGATCACGCCGCCCTGGCCCTCGGCTTCGAGAACCCGCTGCAGCGCCTCCGGCTTCTGTTGCGCCTGCACCATCAGCCAACGCTGCTGGATGCGGCTTTCCTCCCCCTTGCGGCTGTGGATGGTGATCTCCGCCGGGTTGCGCAGGTAGCGGTTGGAGAGGCGGCGGATGGCCGAGGGCATGGTGGCGGAGAGCAACACCACCTGGCGCTCGGCCGGCAGCTGCTCCAGCACCCATTCCACCGATTCGATGAAACCCATGCGGAGCATCTCATCCGCCTCATCCAAGACCAAGGTGGTGAGGGCGGAGAGGTCGAGAGTGCCCTGGCGCATGTGATCCATCACCCGGCCGGGGGTGCCGACCACCACTTGGACGCCGCAGCGCAACTGGAGCATCTGCTCCCGGAAATCGGCGCCGCCATAGAGAGCCAGCACCCGCACGCGGGGCAGCGCGGAGGAGAAACTGGCCAGGGCTTCCGCCACCTGCAACGCCAGCTCCCGCGTGGGGGTGAGCACCAGAACCTGGGGGCGGGACTGGGCGGGGTCGAGGCCGTGAAGGAGGGGGAGACCGAAGGCCGCCGTCTTGCCAGTGCCCGTGCGGGCTTGCCCCACCAGGTCGCGGCCCAGCATCAGTTCGGGAATAGCCGCCTTCTGGATCGGCGAGGGGGTGTGGAAGCCCAGCCCGTCCAGAGCGGTCAGAAGCTCGGGCCGCAGACCGAAACGGGAGAAGCCCGACACGGGCTGCGCCGTCTCGGCGCTGTCCGCCGTCGCGGAGGGGCTCGTCTCCGGAAGGAGGGGTGTGGCGAGATCCATCAGCGCCAGGGGAGCCGCGCCGCCCTCCAAAACGCCGTCAACACAAAGAGCGGCCTCGGGGCCGGAAAAAACATCAGACATGGAACAACCTCAGGCTTGAAGGCCGTGTGGATCCTTCAACAGAGACCTGCAGCTGGCCCAAAAAGAAAACGCCAAAACGGCGCTTGTCTCGATGATAAACATTCCGACTGGGACCCGTTCACCGTGAAGAGGATTCCAGATTTATTGCAATAAAAACGTCGCAAGAGGAATGTGCGGAGCTGCGTCAGCTTCATTAAAGGGTGAAACCACACTGTAGCACCACAGCACGACCACCTGTTCAGGGCGCCCCGGGTTCAGAGGCGACCGAAATCGTCCGCGTAACGCTCGATGTCCTCCTCGCTGAGCACCGCGCCGCGCTGCACTTCCACGATCTCCAGCGCGCTCGCGCCCGCCTCCGCCCGGTGACGGGCCCCGGCGGGGACGAACAGCGTCGTTCCGATCTCGGCGCGGATCGTGGCGTCCTCCAACACCAGCACGCCCTCCCCGTTCACCACCACCCAGTGCTCGCAGCGGTGGCGATGGCTCTGCAGACTGATCCGCTGGCCGGGCGACAACCAGAGCCGTTTGACGAGATAGCCCTGGCCGCTGGAGAGGGTTTCATACCAACCCCAAGGACGCTGCACGCGCGCGAGGGCTTGGACATCCATCGGGATCCTGGAAGATGGCAATTGCGTTGATCAAATCACCTCTTTGGCGGCCTTTCGGCGACGTTGTGGAAGTCCAGACCGTTGCCTGGGCATCTCAGGAGACGGTGGGGTCGCGGCGCCCGGGTCCGGGGGCGTGAACAACCAGGCCCTCTGGCGCGCGCGCGTGAGCGCTGTGTAGAGCAGGCGGGGATCGACGGGGTCAGGGCCCGGCAGGAGCACCATCACCTCATGGCTCTCGCTGCCCTGGGCCTTGTGGACCGTCAGCGCCAGGGCGGGCTCCAGGGCGCCGCTGACCCGGGCGGGGTGGATCCAGAGCGGCTCCTCCTGGCCGAACAGCAGCCACCGTTCCCCCTCCCGCGCCACCAACACGCCCAGATCCCCGTTGCTCAGGCCCGCGTCGTGGAGATTGCGGACGCAAATCACGGGCGTGCCGCTGGGCCAGCGCGGCAGGGCGGCGGCGGACTCCTCTCCCAACAGCTCGCGATGTACCGCATGCGCCCCCCAAGGACCGCGGTGGCGCGGGGTGAGGAGCAGGAAGGCGTCGCGGGCGGCCAACACCTCCCGCCAACCCTGATCCCCTCCCGGCACGCAGGCGTCGGCGGCGGCCCGCAACCGGCCCAGGTGGTCCAGCAGGCGCTGGCGCACTGCGGCGGGGAGGGGCCCCGGGGCCTCCTGGCACCAGCGCAGGTTGGCGTCAGCGCCAAGGTCGCGCAGCAGGGGGCGCAACGCGTCGAGGGGGTCCGGGGCGTCTCCAGCCGTCTCGATGCGCTCCCGCAGGGCGGCGGCCATGGTGGCGATCGCGCCGTCATTGCGCCAGGTCGTGCGCAGGGTCACCACCGCCTCCGCCAGCGCCGGGCGATGGGCCGCGCTCAGCAGATCGCGCAGCGGCGCCCCCGGAGCCACCGGGGGCAGCTGGGAGGGGTCCCCCACCAACACCAGACGCGCCTGGTTCGGGAGGGCGTCGAGCAGGGCCTTCATCAAGGCCAGATCCACCATCGACACCTCGTCCACCACCAGCAGGTCGAGGGAGAGGGGCCGCTGGCGGTGGCGGCGAAAGGTTCCATCCCCCCGGCTTTCCAGCAGCTGATGGAGGGTGCCGCAGGGCCAGCGGCCACCGGTGGCCGCCCGCAGGCGGGCCGCGGCCTTGCCCGTCGGCGCGGCCAGCTGGATCACCGCTCCGTCCCCGTCCCGGGCCGCCGCCTCCAGGAGATGGGCCACAGTGCTGGTCTTGCCCGTGCCCGGTCCGCCGGCCAACACCAGCAGATCCCGCTCCAGGGCGGTGCGGATCGCCTGGCGCTGCAAGGGATCCAGACTCTCATCGCCGGCCGGGGTCGCCGGCGCGGGAGCGACCCGCGCGGCACGGGCCACCAGGGCGGCCAGCACGGCGGAGCGCAGCTGGAGCCAGCGGCGCCAGCCCACCCGTCCGTCCTCCACGACCAGCGGGCCGCGGGGGTCGCGGGCCAGGGGCGACGCGGCGAGCGCCGCGCGGTGCGCGTCGGGCCAATCGCTGGAGTGGACTCCCGGCGGCGCTGGACCCCGCAGATTGAGGGTGAGCTCCCCCCGCTCCAGGGCCAGGGTGAGCGCTTCGATCAGCTCCACCAGGGGCGGATCCGCCGGTTGGCCGTAGATCCGGGGCAGGGCCTCGGCGAGGGCGCCGCTCAAGGGGAGCAGCCAGGGGGGCGGCTCGCGGCGGCGGGGAGGAGACGTCATGGGAGGGTGCCGGCTCGCCACCCCGGCGGGGCGGTCCCCAGAGCCTGATCCAGCGCGAGAAGTCGCCCGAGGGGCGGGCGTTCGATCACCATGCCGGGCACGGGCGCCTCCAGGCGGTCCGCCGGCAGGGCGCCCGGCGTGCCGCGCACAAACACATAGACATAGCCGCCCAGGTGGCGTCGGGGGTCGTAGTCCGGCAGACGCCAGGCGAGATAGCGGTGCAGGGCGACGAGATAAAGATGGGCTTGCAGGGGGTAGTGCTGGCTGGCCATGAGCTGGCGCAGGGCCTCCGGCCCGTAGTCCCCGGGGCCGCAGCTCAGAACCTGCCCCCGTTCATCGCGTCGCCCGAGGCGGTTGCTCTTCCAATCCAGCACCCACCACGGCCCCGCGTCGGCGCCGGGGGTGGGAAACACCAGGTCCATGGAGCCGGTGAGAAACCCGCGTTGGCCCACCGGCAGCGCGGCCAACGCGTCGGCGTAGTCCGCCCCGAAGAGGCCGTCGGGATGGAGGCGGAAGGCGGCGGCGAGATCCCGGGCCCGGGCCTGTTGGAGGCTGAGGTCGAAACGCAGCTCATGGAGGCGCCCCCGGGAGGGCAGATCGGCGGGGCGGAGCCCGCCCAGGGGGCCCCCGAAGGGGGTGGCGAGCATCTGGCACAGGGCGGCGAGGAGGGGCTCCGCCAAGGTGTCCGGCAGGCCAGCCCGCCGCAGCTCATGGGCCGCCAGCGCCAGGCCGCGGGGATCGGTGGGCGCGGCGCGGAAGTCGAGGCGCTCCAGCAGGCGGTGGAGGCAATCGCCGAAGCCACTGCCCGCCGGCAGATCCGCCCAGAGGCCGCGCTCCGGCCAGGGGGACGGCGCGGCCGGCCCCGTCGGGGTGTGGGTTGGCGCGAGGGCCGGGGGATCGGGCGGCGCGTCGGGATCGCCGATGTCACGCCCCTCCTCCTGGGCCAGGGCCTGGCGATCGTGGGTCCAGCTGGTGTAGCTGCCGCGGGCCCAGCCCCGATCGAGGGGGCCGGACGGACGGGGACCCGGGGTCAGGGCCTCTGGCGGCAGGGCCGGTTCCCCCATGGGCGGACGCCAGCCCGGCGGCGGCGGTGGCGGTGGCTCCACCAGCCGCACCGGGAGCTGACGCCGCCGGATCTCCGCGTCGAGCCGCTCCCGCCAAACCGTCGGGTCGGTCTCCGGCCAGGAGTCCTCGGGATCGAGCACGGGGTCGTCGGCGAACAACCAGGGCTGAAGGGGGTTGCAGTGCCGATCCTTGACCGGCGCCCAGGCGAGGATGAGCCGATGCATGGCGCGGCTGAGGGCGACGTAGGCCAGCCGTTCCCGCTCGGCCTCCAACTCCCGCCGCGCCTGCCGATCGGCCCGCCAGCCCGGACCCCATTGGCGGTTGCGGTGGAGATCGAGCTGGGGGGGACCGCCGGGCTCCGGGTGCCAGCGGCGGCCCTCCCCCCTCCCCTGGCCCGCGTCCTGCCAGAGATAGGGGCAGATCACGAGCGGGAACTCCAGCCCCTTGCTGCGATGCACCGTCATCACGGCCACGGCCTGACGCACCTTGTCGCTGTGGGTCTGCTCCGCGTCGGGGACGGCGTCCACCCGCTGGCTCCGTCGGCGCCGGAGCCAGCGGGCCACCGCCTGGGGCCCCAGCCGCTGCCGGTGAAGGCGCTGCTGCGTCAGCTCGGCCACCTGTCCCAAATCCGCGAGAAATCGCCCGCCGCTGGACAGGCGCGCCAGCTGCTCGGCCCCGAGCACGGCGGCCAGGGGGCCGAGCAGGCCCAGGTGGGGCCAGTCCCGCGCCAGCTGCTGCAGGCGAACCGCCAGGGCGCTCCACCGCTGGGGCGAAGCGGTGGCGATGGTGGCCGCGCTCCAACCCAGGAGGGGGGAGGCGGCCAGAAGGCGCAGCCGGTTGGCGTCGGCGGGCTCGGCGAGGGCGTCAAGGAGGCGTTGCAGGGCGGCGGCGGCTGGCGTGGCGAACACATCCGACTGGCTCACGAGCCGGCTGGGGATGCCCAGCTGCCGCAGGGCCAGGCGCAGATCCTCCGCCTGGGAATGGGTGTTGACCAGCAGGCAGATGTCCGCGGCCTCCAGGGGGCGGTCGCGGGTGGCCTCCCGCAGCGGGGGCGGATCGCTGAGGAGCCCCGCGACCGTGATGGCGATCTGCATGGGCAGGCGGGCGTTGAGGGCGGTGTTGTTGGGCAGGCGCGTCGCGGCGGCGGCGGCGGCGGGCTCGGGGGCGTCCTCGCCATCGGGGGGCGCGGCAGCATCGGGGGGGCCAGCGGCATCGGGGGGGCCGGC
>VGQX01000156.1 GCA_016882305.1 Cyanobacteria bacterium K_Offshore_surface_m2_239 | reverse complement strand
AGCTGGGGCGCAGCAGCCTGCAGGTCCTGGGGATCCTGCCAACAGCGCCCGGGAGGCCTGTTCTTGCGCCATGAAGCCCCCCGAGCAGCCAGTAGGAGCGCGCTGACGCTCCGCCCCTGCTCCAACACAGTCGCCGTCCACTGCATCGCTTCAGGTGCCCCAGACCCAAGGGAACGTCCCGATCGACACCTGACCCCCTCGGGGCGGCACCACGGCTGTGGAGGCAAACACCTGGGGCCAGCGCTCCGGGCCTGGTTGAAGGCCCAGAACAGGTTTTGGCGGATCGACCTGCTATTCCGGCGGCTCAAGCAGGCGATCCGGAACCCCCTCCAGCCCGCGGGCAAGGGTTTTGACATTGGAATACCCTTGGTCGAGAAGTGCAGCCGCCGCAAGGGCGCCACGGTTTCCCCCTCGGCAGAAACACACAATCCGGGCCGAGCGATCGGGGACGGTCGCCTCGATCTTTTGCAGCAACCCATCCAGTGGAATGTTGTGGGCATTGCGGATCGTGCCGGACTTGATTTCATCCGGTTCGCGCACATCGATCAGGATGGCTCCGCGCTCGAGTTGCGGCTCCAAGTCTTCTGGAACCAGGCCGACGACCCTGGCCTTGGCTTCAGCAGCTCTGCGCAGAAACGCTTCGTCGTGGTGCACGACCCGGGGAGATCATCGTTCAGTGACCATAGCTGTGGCATCTTGACTGCCCTTGTAAACGGGGCTAAGATGCGTCAACCCAAAAGCCTGGCCAGTCCGGTCAGCAGCGCTCCAACGAGGGCGGCAGCGCCGATCACCTGAAGGACGCTCCATCGGAAGCGCAGCTGCACGATCAGGGCGGCGGCTACCACCACTGCCGCCCATGGGTTGAAGGCACCGCCGGGCCAGAGGACCGGGCCGGCGAAGAACAGCGCCAGGCTGGCGATCACGCCCACCATCACGGCGGTGATGGCACTCAGCGGCGCCCCGAATCGAAGGTCGCCCCGCGAGGCTTCCACCAGCGGTGCGCCCGCCAGGATGAAACCGAAGGACGGCAGGAAGGTGAACCACACCGTGACGGCCACCGCCGCCAGGGCCAGGGGCCAGGGGCTGAAGCCAGCGGCGATCAACTGGTTCCAGCCGCCCATGAAGCCCACGAAGGCCACCACCATGATCAGCGGACCGGGGGTGGTTTCCCCCAGCGCCAGTCCGTCGAGCATCTGCGGTGCCGACAGCCAGCCGAACTGCTCCACCGCCCCCTGGGCCACGTAGGGCAGCACGGCATAGGCCCCACCGAAGCTGAGCAATGCCACCCGGGTGAAGAAGCGGGCCATCAACGCCAGAGGACCATTCCAGCCCCCGGCGATCACCAGACCCGCCAGGGGCAACAGCAGCGCCAGCGCCCAGATCAGGAGGGTTGCAGCCAACCTGCGGCGCGAGAAGCGGGCGTGCTCGGGGCTCTCGGTGTGGTCGTCGTGCAAGGCATCCGACCGATCCGCATCCGCCTTGGCCGCGGCAGAACCATGGGTGCCGCCCGTCTGCAGCAAGGCGGGCCGCCAGCGGGCGACCACCAGGCCGATCAGGCCGGCCACAATCACGACCAATGGATAGGGCAGCTTGAACAGGGACAGGGCCAGGAAGCCTGCGATGGCCAAGGCAATCAAAAGGGGGGTGCGCAGCGTGCGATTGCCGATGCGCCAGGCCGCCATCAGCACGATCGCCAGCACTGCCGGCTTGAGCACGGCGAACACCGTAGCCAGGAGCGGCAACTGCCCCCAGAGCGCATAGATGCTGGCCAGGACCGTGAGCACAAACACCGAGGGGATCACGAACAGGCCGCCGGCGATCAGCCCGCCGGGCACGCCATGCATCAGCCAGCCGAGATAAGTGGCCAGCTGCATGGCCTCCGGTCCGGGCAGGAGCATGCAGTAGTTGAGGGCATGCAGATAGCGCCTTTCCGAGAGCCAGCGGCGCCTGTCCACGAGCTCACGGTGCAGGAGGGAGATCTGGCCGGCTGGTCCGCCGAAGCTCACCCAGCCGAGCTGGAACCAGAA
The DNA here is from genome assembly GCA_016882305.1 of Cyanobacteria bacterium K_Offshore_surface_m2_239. Lineage (GTDB taxonomy): Bacteria > Cyanobacteriota > Cyanobacteriia > PCC-6307 > Cyanobiaceae > Cyanobium. The sequence goes on along the minus strand of VGQX01000156.1, from coordinate 5,273 downwards.
ACGGGAAGCCTCCGCCAGGGTCACGGCGGAGGGTGGTGTTGTCATGGGTTTATCTGCGGGCCCAACAACAGAGTCCATCTTGCGGGGAACCGCACCCCGGCGACGTGAACACGACCACAACCACCCTTGATGCCATGCGGCTTTACCGGATGGATCTGCCGGCCCATGCCTGCCTCTGGGGTTTGCGGGCGGTGCGACTGCTGCGGAAACGGCAGATTCCCTTTGAGGACCATTGCCTCAACGGCCAGCCAGGTTCGTTGTCCTACGAAAATCACGCAGGGACCGACAGGTGGCCGCTCCACCCAGGGCTCTTCCATGGATTCCACTGCTCAGGCTCTTAAGTCTTATTGGGACGAACCCAATTGCACATTATCAAAAAGTTATTGTATCAGTTTCATGAATTCATCAAAACTATGTAGAGCCATTCGAGGCCGACAAAATTATGAAATGGCGCGTTTAGACGCATATCAGATCTTTCAATGTAGCAAATCTTTCAATATAAGTATTTGGAAAAAATGGAGCCAAGCGGACTCGAACCGCTGACCCCCTGCATGCCATGCAGGTGCTCTACCAGCTGAGCTATGGCCCCATTGATGTGGCCAGCATTGCTTGCCACTTACCGATCCTACACCTTCGGCGGGAGCCCTCCCCCGCCAGCGCCCCACCGGGGTGGAACGGGCGGCGGCACGTCCGGAAGCGGGGTGGCGATGGCGGCCGTGGTGTTGGCGGTGGCGATGGTGGCCGTGGCGGTGGCGCCTCAGACCTGGCGCCAGACCGCCACCAGGCGGCCCTGGATGGTGACCTGGTCGGCGGGCAGCAGGATGGGGGCGTAGGCGGGGTTGGCGGCTTCCAGACGCACTGTTTTGCCCTTGCGGTGGAAGTGCTTGAGGGTGGTGCCGCTGCCGGGCACCAGGGCGCTGACGATCGTGCCGTCCCGCAGGCGACTGGCATCCGCCACCGGCTCCAGCAGCACCACATCCCCATCCGCGATGTGGGCCTCCACCATGGAATCGCCATTCACCGTGAGGGCGAAGAGGCCGCGGGTTTCCAGCAGGGGGGTGAGATCCAAGCGCTCGGTGGTGTCCTGGAAGGCCTCGATCAGGCCGCCGGCGGCCACGGCTCCGAGCACCGGGATGCCTGCGGCCGTCCCGCCGCCGAGGAGCTGGAGCGTGCGGGCCTGCCCCTCCTGCCAGGTGATCCAGCCCTTCTGCTGCAGATGGCGCAGCCGGCTTTGAATCGGCGCTGGCGAACGCAACCCCATGGCCTCCATCATCTGGCGGATGGAGGGGCTGTGGCGACGGGTGCGGATGAAGTCGTCGAGCCAGTCGTAGAGCTCCTGCTGGGCAGGGGTGAGGGCGTCGAGCACGGGAGAGGATCGGACTTGGTACATGTGTACCGCCAAAGGGGGGTGGTTGTCCAGGGGTTGGACGGAACCGCCGACCTCAGAGGCCCCCCAGCAGGGTGGCGAGGAGGGCCTGCTGCACATGCAGGCGATTCTCCGCTTGGTTGAACACCTGGCTGGAGGCCCCTTCGATGACGCCCGCGCTGATCTCCTCCCCCCGGTGGGCAGGCAGGCAGTGGAGCACGATGGCGCGGCTGTCCGCCTCGGAGAGCAGGGTTTCATCGAGGCACCAGCCGCGGAAGGCCTCCTCCCGGCGGCTCTGCTCCTCCTCCTGCCCCATGGAGGCCCAGACGTCGGTGTAGAGCGCATGAGCGCCGCGCACGGCGGAGAGGGGATCGGCGGTGAGGGTGATGGCGCAGCGGTCGCCCGCCAGGGCCCGGGCCTGTTCCACCATCCGCGGGTCGGGTTCAAAGCCCGGCGGGCAGCCGACGCGCACGTTCACTCCCAGCAGGGCGCCGCAGAGCAGGAGGGAATGGGCCACGTTGTTGCCGTCCCCCACGTAGGCGAGGGTGAGGCCGGCGAGCTGGCCGAAAGCGTCTCGCAGGGTGAGGTAGTCGGCGAGGGCCTGGCAGGGATGCTCCTGGTCGGTGAGGGCGTTGATCACGGGGATCGTGGCCCAGTGGGCGTAGTCCTCCAGCTCCGTCTGAGCGAAGGTGCGCACCGCCAGGGCGTCGACGTAGCGGCTGAGCACCCGGGCGGTGTCGGCCAGGGGTTCGCCGCGGCCCAACTGGGTGGCGGCGGGGTCGAGATCGATGGTCTGGCCGCCCAGCCGGGCCATGGCGACGGTGAAGCTCACCCGGGTGCGGGTGGAGGCCTTGGTGAAGATCAGACCGAGGGTGCGGCCGTTGAGGTCGCTGCGGCGACGGCCCGCCTTGAAGTCTGCGGCCAGATCAAGGAGCGCCTCGGTTTGCGCACCGTCCAGGTCGGCGGCGGAGAGATAGTCGGACCCCTTGAGGCCCGCCAGGGCGTGGGGCCTGCCTGCGTCCACCATCGCGCCATCCCAAAGAACCCTTATCCGAGATCAAGGGGTCCGGCGTCAAGGGTGGTGGCCGACCCGCCGACCCCCACCCCCCGGCACCGCGCGGTGGACCGCCCTCAAACGGCCGCCACCGCCTCGGGCGGCAGGACGCTGGTGGCGAGGAGCCCCTTGAGCGCATCGCCCTCGATCACCTCCTTCTCCAGGATCTCCTTGGAGATGGATTCGAGCAGCTCGCGGTTGTGGCGCAGGATGGCCAGGGCGCGTTCATGGCCGCGATCCACCAGGCCGCGCACCTCGCGGTCGATCGCCTCGGCGGTGGCGTCGCTCACCACGCGGCGGGGGTTGTTGCCGCCGCCGAGGAAGCGGCTGCCGCCCTGCTTGTCGTAGGCGAGGGGGCCCAGGGTGTCGCTCATGCCGTAGGTGCCCACCATCTGCTCGGCGATGTCGGTGGCGCGCTGCAGATCGTTGGCGGCGCCGGTGGTGACCTCACCGAAGACGAGCTCCTCCGCGCTGCGGCCCCCGAGGAGGGTGGCGATCTGGCCTTCGAGATCGTCCTTGGAATTGAGGAAGCGCTCCTCGGTGGGGAGTTGGAGGGTGTAGCCGAGGGCGGCCATGCCGCGGGGCACGATGGAGATCTTCGCCACCTTGCTGCCGCCCGGCATCAGGTGGCCGACGATGGCGTGGCCCACCTCGTGGTAGGCGACCACCTTCTTCTCATCGGGTTGCAGCACGCGGCTGCGCTTCTCCAGGCCCGCCACAACCCGCTCGATGGCCTCATTGAGATCCGCCTGATCGACGCTGGTGCGCATGGCCCGGGCGGCGAGCAGAGCAGCCTCGTTGACGAGATTGGCCAGGTCGGCGCCGGCGAAGCCGCTGGTGGCCTGCGCGATGCGATCGAGGTCGACACCGGGGGAGAGCTTCACCTTTTTGGCGTAGATGTCAAGGATGGTGCGCCGCCCGGAGAGGTCGGGCCGATCGACGAGCACCTGGCGGTCGAAGCGGCCGGGGCGAAGGAGGGCGGGATCGAGGGTTTCGGGCTGGTTGGTGGCCGCCAGCACGATCACCGGCTTGTCCTTGGCGGTGAAGCCATCCATCTCGGTGAGCAGCTGGTTGAGGGTCTGCTCCCGTTCGTCGTTGCCCCCGACCACACCCATGGAGCCGGCGCGGCTCTTGCCGATGGCGTCGAGCTCATCGATGAAGATGATGCAGGGCGCTTTCTTCTTGGCCTCCTCGAAGAGGTCGCGCACGCGGGCCGCGCCAGCGCCGACGAAGAGCTCCACGAATTCCGAGCCGGAAATGATGAAGAAGGGCACGCTGGCCTCGCCGGCGACGGCCTTGGAGAGCAGGGTTTTGCCGGTGCCGGGAGGACCGACGAGGAGCACGCCCTTGGGGATGCGGGCGCCGATGGCAAGGTAGCGCTCGGGGGTTTTGAGGAAATCGACGATTTCCGTCAGCTCCGCCTTGGCCTCATCCACCCCGGCCACATCCGCGAAGGTGACGCGGGATTCCTCATCGGGCACGTACACCTTGGCCTTGCTTTTGGTGAAACTCAAGGCGCCCTGGGCGCCGCCCATCTGGCGGCGGGCGAAGAACTGGAGCACCAGGATGAAGATCAAGGGCGGCACCACCCAGCTGAGCAGGGTGGTGAAGAAATTGGGCTTGGCTGGCGGCGCGGCGGCGAATTCCACGCCGTGCTTCTCCAACCGCTGCGGCAGCTCCATGTCGAAGATCGGCGTCGTCGCCAGCACCGTCGGCGCCCCCTCTGCGGGAGGCGTCTTCAACTCGTAGCGGATCTGATCGGAGGTGATGTAGGCCCGCTGAACGTTGTCGGCATCCACCTGGCCGATGAAGAGGGAATAGGGGACGCGGGGCACCTGGCTGACGGGGTTGGTCAGCACATTGCTGAGCAGAAACAGGGTGCCGAGGCCGATCAGCAGCAGATTGATCAGGCCGAAACGCCGCGACGGGCGATTGTCATCCTGGCGAAGGGCCATGCGGCGGAGTTGACGGAATGGGTCCAAGCTAGGCACCACCGCTTCCACCCGCTCTCCCCGGCGGGCAGGAGAACCGAACGCCATCCGGCCCCTCTCCCCCCTCTCGCCCTCTCCTCCCCCGTCCACCATGTGTGGCCGCTACTCCCTCACCACGCCGATCGATCAGCTTCTGCAGCGCCTGAAGGGTCCCCTGCCGGCGGGCCTGGTGGAGCACTACCTGCCCCGCGCCCAGGTGCGTCCGGGGGAGCCGCTGCTGCTGCAGCGACAGGAGCACGGCCGCCTGGAGGTGGGGCTGGCCCTGTGGGGCCTGCTGCCGGAGTGGAGCAAGGATCCGTTGAGTCGGCGCCGACCGATCAACGCCCGGGGCGAAACCGTGGCGGAGAAGGCCTCCTTTCGCGGCCCCTGGCGCCATCGCCGCGCCCTGGTGCCCGCTGACGGGTTCTACGAGTGGCAGAACCGCGTCGACCCGGCCACAGGGAAAGCCTGGAAACAACCCTGGCTGTTTCGCCGCCGCGACCGAGCGCCCTTCTGGCTGGCAGGGGTGTGGGACCGCTGGGTGGGGCCGGACGGCAGCGAGGTGGAGAGCTGCTGCCTGCTCACCTGCGCCCCCAACCCGCTGCTGGCGCGGGTGCATGACCGCATGCCGGTGGTGATCCCCGATGGTTTGGAAGACCCCTGGCTGGAGCCGCGGGACGGTCCGGGCCTGCGGGCGCTGGAACCGCTGCTGCTGCCGTGGGAGCCCGTCGGCTGGGAGGCGGTGAAGGTGCGCTTCAGCCCGGAACCGGTGCTGGAGCCCCAGCGGGAGCCGGAGCCAGAGTCCAGGCGGGAGCCGGTGGAAGCGGACGGGCACGGGGAGCCGGTGAAGCAGGGGGAGTTGTGGCCCGTCTAGCGTGCGGAA
>VGQX01000155.1 GCA_016882305.1 Cyanobacteria bacterium K_Offshore_surface_m2_239 | reverse complement strand
GCACGAAGCTAACTGCCTGCTAAAATTTTTTTGTTTACTTTTTCTTATCGTGGCAGGACAGCAAGGATCCGAACAAGCCTTTGATGAGCTTTCAAAATCGATTAACGAATCAGAATTAATCAAGGAGCGGCGATGGAAAGACCGTGCGGACGCCGCTCGCTTTACATTTTGGGGCGGGATCACTCTGGTGGCTGCCTTTCTGGTTCCATTCTTCAACCTGATCCCCGTCCAGGCGCAGGATCCGACGTGGCAACTCAATTTGATTGGCAACCTGATGAGCAATGGCATTTGGGCCTTACTCGGCACTTTGCTGATTTGCTTGGCCCGCGTGCTCAACCAGAGTGATCGCATGATCCGTAATCGAACCCTTTTGATTCGCAATCTTGCCTCCTGGGTTGCGCTCGGCTGGCTGCTGCTCATCCCTCTGCAGCTTTTCTTGAGCGTGCGCCTGATCAACAGCTTGAGCGCTCGTGAGATCGGAGAGATTCAGAATTTGCAGCGCGTCAGCCGCCAAGTGAGCAGCGCTTCCTCCGAGGACGACCTTCGCAACGCCATGGCCCGCATTCCCAACCAACCACCGATGCCTCGCCTGACCGTCCCCGTGGAAGTGGCCAAAACCAATCTGCTGGCCCAGTTGCAAAGCAATCTGAACGCCGCTAAAAACCGCCAGGAACAGCGTTCATCCTCGCGTTGGCAAACTTGGCTGAGAGAAGCCTTCCGCAATACTGTCCAATGCGGAATCCTGGCTTTTGGTTTTCTGGCAATCGGCAAGAAGCGCAACATCCCACTTCCCGACTGAAACTTCCACCGGGATCTATTCCACTGTCACACTCTTTGCCAGGTTGCGGGGTTGATCCACATCCAGGCCACGATGGGCAGCGATGTGATAACTGAGAAGTTGCATCGGTATCACCGTCAGCAGCGGACTCAGCAGTTCCTCAACGGGTGGCAAAGGCAGCAGGAGGTCAAATAACTCGGAATCCGGGCAGGCCGGTGCCACGCCAACCAGCTGCGCGTCCCTGGCCTTGGCTTCCTGCGCGTTGGACAACACCTTGTCGAACACCATGCCAGGCACGGCGATGGAAACGACTGGCACGCGGGAATCCAAGAGGGCAATCGGGCCGTGTTTCATTTCTCCGGCTGGATAGCCCTCAGCGTGGATGTAACTGATCTCCTTGAGCTTCAGGGCCCCCTCCATGGCAATCGGATAATTGATCCCACGCCCGAGGAAGATCACATCCCGCGTTTCAGCGAACAGATGGGCCAGTTCAGCGCAGCGGGCATCGTGGTCCTCCACCAGCTCCCGCAACACCGCCGGCAGGCCTCGCAATTGGCTGGAGAGTCTCCGCAGGGAAGCCAGATCGGGCACCCCGGGCTGACCCTGGCGCCGCTCCGCGAAGGCCAATGCCAAGCCGTAAAAGGCCAGCAGCTGGCCGAGAAACGTTTTGGTGGCGGCAACTCCCACTTCGATTCCAGCCCCGATGTCCAGCACGTGGGGCACCAGGCGTCCCAGGGAACTCTCCGGACGATTGGTGATGCCCAACAGCCGCGGCGCGAAGGCTGGATCAGCCAAACCCTGGCTGCGCTCCCGCTCCATCGCCAAGGCGGCCAAGGTGTCCGCCGTCTCCCCGGATTGGGTGACGCCAATGGTCAGGGTGTGGGGCCGCAAAGGCGGCGGCGCGTAGCGAAACTCGCTGGCGTAGAACACGTTTGTCGGCACACCGGCCAGCTGCTCCAGCAGATGGGCGCCCACCTGTGAGGCGTGGCGGCTGGTGCCGCAGGCCAGGATCTGAATGTTCTCCACCCCCGCATACACCGATTCGTCCAGGGGCAAAGCCACGAGCGCATCCTCCGGCAGATGTCTCGCCACCCAAAGGGCGGCCGTCTCCGGTTGCTCATGAATCTCTTTGAGCATGAAATGGCGGAAGCTGCGCTTGTCCGCCATGTGCTCCGTGCCCGTGAGCAGGCTGGGTGTGCGCTGCACCCGCTCGCCTGAAGCGTTGTAGAGCTCGATCCCCAAGGGAGTCAGCAGCGCCACCTCGCCATCCTCCATGGGCAGGATGGTGCGGGTGAAGCCCGCCAGGGCTGGAGTGTCGCTGGCGCAAAGAAACTCTCCCTCACCAAGACCGATCAGAAGGGGAGCCTGGCGACGCGCAACCACAAGAGCCCCCGGCACCCGCGACCAAACCACAGCGAGGGCATAGGCCCCGTGAAGCCCGGGGAGCACCTCTCTGACAGCCTGCAAGAGGAGGGCGGGAGAGGGTTTTGCTCCCAGCGTCTCCTGATGGGCCAGTCGTCTGGCCACCAGATGCGGAATGACCTCCGTGTCCGTGTCGGAGAGAAAGCGGACACCTTCGGCTTGCAAGCCCTCTCTCAGTGGGCGATGGTTTTCGATGATGCCGTTCTGGACCACCGCTAGCTGGCCACTGCCATCAAGATGGGGGTGGGCGTTGCGCTCTTCGGGCTTGCCATGGGTGGCCCAGCGCGTGTGGCCAATCCCGCAATGGCCAGGCGCTCCCTCTGCCTCGAATCGGGCGATCAGGTTGACGAGCTTGCCTTCGGCTTTAAGGCAATGCAAGCCATCAGGGTCAACTGTGGCGATCCCGGCGGAGTCGTAGCCCCGATATTCGAGCTGGCGCAGACCTTCGAGGAGCTGAGGTCCAGCCTCCCGCGAGCCAATCAGGGCAACGATGCCGCACATACGGTCCCCACATCCGGCCTGAGCTTATGGGGGAATGGGCGCCCCCACCAGGGGAGCACCCCGCTTGGCGCGGCGGATCAATAGGCCAAGCCCATGGAACGGGTCGTTTCATCGCCCAGGTAGACCCGGATGCTGATGAAGTCGGTGGGGCAGGCGGTTTCGCAACGCTTGCAGCCGATGCAGTCCTCGGTGCGGGGAGACGAGGCGATCTGCCCTGCCTTGCAGCCATCCCAGGGGACCATTTCCAAGACATCCAGGGGACAGGCCCGCACGCACTGGGTGCAGCCGATGCAGGTGTCGTAGATCTTGACGGCGTGTGACATGGGGCTTGGTGGGCGTGCAGCCAAGGTACCCATGGCGGGGGGGAGCGGGGGCCTTGCCCCCTGGCGCCGTCATCCTTGTTCATACGCGGCGGGGGTGCGGCACCGGCGACCCCATAGGATGCTGCCTCCCTCTCAGCCTCCATGTCCCTGGAAGAGATCTTCGACAAAGTGCGCGGCATCGTCGCCGAGCAACTCAGCGTGGATGCGGGCGAAGTGAAGCCCGAATCCAATTTCCAGAACGATCTCGGTGCCGATTCCCTCGACACCGTCGAACTGGTGATGGCACTGGAGGAGGCCTTCGACATCGAGATTCCCGATGAGGACGCCGAAGGCATCACCACCGTTGGCGATGCCGTGAAGTACATCCAAGAGAAGCAAGCCTGAGGCCGTCGATGGTGGAGGGACTCCGCCGCGTCGTCGTCACTGGCCTGGGAGCCGTCACGCCGATCGGCAATGACGTCAGTGAGTATTGGGAGGGCTTGCGGTCCGGGCGGAATGGAGTCGCCGGCATCACCCTGTTTGATTCCTCTCGCCACGCCTGCCGCTTCGCGGCCGAGGTGAAGAATTTCAACCCGACCGGCCAGCTGGAACCCAAGGAGGTGAAGCGCTGGGATCGCTTCTGCCAGTTCGGTGTGGTGGCCGCCAAGGAAGCCATCACCCATGCCGGCCTGGTCATTGATTCCAGCAACGCCCAACGCATCGGCGTGGCCATCGGCTCCGGGGTGGGCGGGCTCCTGATGATGGAAACCCAGGCCCATGTGTTGGCCGACAGGGGTCCCGATCGGGTCAGCCCTTTTTGCGTGCCGATGATGATCCCCAACATGGCCACAGGACTGGTCGCCATCGCTCTGGGAGCCAAGGGTCCCAGCAGCGCAGTGGCCACCGCCTGCGCTGCGGGGTCGAATGCCATCGGTGACGCCTTCCGCCTGATCCAGCTCGGCCTGGCTGACGCCATGGTGTGCGGCGGCGCGGAATCGGCCATCACGCCCTTGGGCGTGGCGGGGTTTGCCAGCGCCAAGGCCCTCTCCTTCCGGAATGACGATCCCGCTACGGCCAGCCGTCCCTTCGACCTGAATCGCGACGGTTTCGTCATCGGCGAGGGTGCAGGTGTTCTTGTGCTTGAGAGCCTCGACCATGCCCAGCGGCGTGGAGCCACTGTTCTGGCGGAGATCATGGGCTATGGCACCACCTGTGACGCGCACCACATCACGGCCCCCTCCCCCGGGGGGGTGGGTGGCGCCCAGGCCATGCGCCTGGCCCTCGCCGATGCCCGCCTGCCGGCCGAGTCCGTGGACTATGTCAATGCCCACGGCACCAGCACCCAAGCCAACGACAGCAACGAAACCGCCGCCATCAAGGCCGCCCTCGGCGAGCATGCCTGGCAGACACCCGTCAGCTCCACCAAGTCAATGACGGGCCACCTGCTGGGCGGAAGCGGTGGGATCGAAGCCGTGGCCGCCGTTTTGGCGATCGGTCACAACCTCATACCACCTACGATCAACTACTCCACCCCAGATCCGGCCTGTGACCTGGACGTTGTGCCCAACACCGCCCGGGAGCACCCCGTGAATGTCGTGCTGTCAAACTCCTTCGGGTTTGGCGGTCACAATGTCTGCCTGGCGTTCCGCCGGATGATCTGAACCCCCGCCCTCTTCTCCCCTCCACCCCAGTTCAGCCATGGTCGTCGCCCCCACCACCTCCATCGAAAGCCTCTGCATCAACAGCATCCGCTTTCTGGCGGTCGACGCGATCAACAAGTCCAACTCAGGCCACCCCGGCCTGCCGATGGGCTGCGCCCCCATGGCCTTCGCGCTCTGGGACAAGATGCTGCGGCACAATCCCAAAAATCCCCGCTGGTTCAACCGCGACCGCTTCGTGCTCTCCGCCGGTCACGGTTGCATGCTGCTGTACGCGCTGCTCCATCTCACCGGCTATGACGCGGTGACCCTGGAGGACATCAAGCAGTTTCGTCAGTGGGGATCCAGGACTCCTGGACACCCCGAAACCTTTGAAACCCCTGGCGTGGAGGTCACCACTGGCCCCTTGGGACAGGGCATCTCCAACGCCGTCGGCCTAGCCATCGCCGAAGCCCACCTGGCCGCTCGCTTCAACCGGCCTGGTCACACCCTTGTCGATCACACCACCTATGTGCTGATGGGGGATGGTTGCAATCAGGAGGGGGTGGCTTCCGAAGCGGCCTCCCTCGCCGGCCACCTCGGACTGGGCAAGTTGATCGCTCTGTACGACGACAACCACATCACGATTGACGGCAACACAGCCGTGTCCTTCACCGAAGATGTGTTGAAGCGTTACGAGTCCTATGGCTGGCATGTGCAACACGTGCCCGACGGCAACACCGATGTCAACGCCATCGTCCAGGCCCTGGAAGCGGCCAAGGCTGTCACGGACAAGCCCAGCCTGATCAAGGTGACCACCACCATCGGCTACGGCTCCCCCAACAAGGCCAACACCGCTGGTGTTCACGGAGCCGCTCTGGGAGCTGACGAAGCGGAACTGACCCGCAAAGCCCTGGAATGGACCTACGGCGACTTCGTTGTGCCCGAGGAGTCGTATGAGCACTGGCGCCAAGCCATCCAGCGGGGTGCGGCCGCCGAAGGGGATTGGAATGCCACCCTGGCGGCCTATCGGCAGGCCTACCCGGCGGAAGCGGCCGAATTTGAGCGTCTGCTGCGCGGCGAGCTCCCCGAGGGCTGGGATTCCACCCTGCCCACCTTCACGCCGGCGGACAAAGGCCTGGCCACACGCCAACACTCGTACAACGCCCTCAACGCGTTCGGTCCGAAACTGCCGGAACTGATTGGCGGTTCCGCTGACCTCACCCACTCCAACCTCACGGATATCAAGGGTGAAGCCAGCTTCCAGAAAGGTGGCGAAGCCAATCGTTATCTCCACTTCGGCGTGCGCGAACACGCCATGGCGGCCATTCTCAATGGCATCGCCTATCACGGCAGCGGGTTGATCCCCTATGGCGGCACCTTCCTGGTCTTCGCCGGCTACATGATCGGGGCCATTCGCCTGTCGGCCCTGAGCGAGCTGGGGGTGATTTATGTGCTCACCCATGATTCCATCGGCCTCGGTGAGGACGGCCCCACCCACCAACCGATCGAGACGCTCGCCAATCTGCGGGCGATCCCCAATCTTCTCGTCATCCGCCCCGGCGATGGCAACGAGACCGTGGGTGCCTATCAAGTGGCCGTGACTAACCGGAAGCGTCCCACAGCACTGGCACTGAGCCGTCAGGCAATGCCAAATCAGGCCCATTCCAGCGCGGCTGCCGTCGCCAAGGGCGGCTACATCCTGGACGACAGCACTGGCACGCCGGATCTGATCCTGATCGGGACGGGAACCGAGCTGGATCTGTGTGTGCAGGCCGCCGTCCAGCTGCGGGCCGAGGGTCGCAACGTGCGCGTCGTGTCCATGCCCTGTGTGGAGCTGTTCGAGGAGCAAGACGCCTCGTATCGCGACAGTGTGCTGCCCCCCTCCTGCCGCAAGCGGGTCGTCGTGGAAGCTTCCAGTTCCTTTGGTTGGCACAAGTACACCGGATTGGATGGAGCCTCCATTTCCATCGACCGCTTTGGTGCTTCCGCTCCCGGTCCTGTGTGCTTGGAGAAATTTGGCTTCACCGTGGACAACGTGGTGGCGACGGCCAAATCCTTGGGCTGAAGCCCCCAGTTCGGACGACCTTCCCCCCATGGTTTTTGGGGGGGAGGTTTCATCTCCGAGACACGTCATTCAATTATCGCCCTGGAACAATCTGTTTCAGGGCTTTTGTTTGCCTTGATTCGACAAGACTGCCGCTGCTCCAACCTGCGGAATCAACTGGTCAGCATCCTCTTTTGTGTTTTCTTCGTATCTTCTTGGCAACTCCATGACGACATCCTTCCAGGCATGAAAAACATCAACCGGTAAGCCGATGGTATCGCGAGCGCGTTATCGACATTTGCCACAAGCTGTGGGGGGCCACAAGTGTCTAACAGGTCATGCCAGTGAGGCTTGAGAGGCTAAGACCTCCTGCAACTGTTCCAAATCCTGGTCCGTGATTTTGGTTTGCATCGGGCAGTGCTTCGGACCACACATCGAGCAGAATTCTGCCTGCTTGTAGATATCTGCCGGCAAGGTTTCGTCGTGATATTCGCGGGCCCGGTCGGGATCCAAGCTGAGCGCAAATTGTTTGTTCCAGTCGAAAGCATAACGAGCCCGGCTGAGTTCATCATCACGATCCCGTGCTCCGGGGCGATGGCGGGCGATATCTGCCGCATGGGCAGCAATCTTGTAAGCGATCAGGCCGTTGCGCACATCTTCCGGGTTGGGCAGTCCCAAATGCTCCT
>VGQX01000154.1 GCA_016882305.1 Cyanobacteria bacterium K_Offshore_surface_m2_239 | reverse complement strand
AGTGGTGCTGCTGATCGAGGCGCTGGAGGGTGGTGCCAGCGGATCAGGTGCCAGTAGTTGACGAAACGTGTTTGTCCTGTTCGTCCAGCACTGCTTGAGCCCCGAAGACCACCCAATTTCCACCCTCAGCAATCCCCACCAAACCGTTGCCGGGGCCGCCCCCTTGATGAAAAAGCCTGCTCAGGAGCCTTGTATTGAAGTATTGACTTGAGGGTGTGGAAGTTGAGGAAACACTAGAACCCCCTGGATCGGAAGCAGCAACTGGGATCAGCCCTTTTCGCTGGAGTCATTGCCGCCTCCAACCTCCATGGGTCTTCAAGGATGTGGGTTTGTTCGGGCTCGGTAGGAAGTACGCAACCGGCGTGACCAACCCAAGAGCATCGGGGCTGTAAGCTACGGCAGGGGGGGCGGCACCGATTCAATCTGAGTGAGGCCGTAGGCAAAGGCACCGCCAAGGGGCACATCCATGGCCACTGGTTGGGCTTGCAGGATCGTTTCCAGGAGGGTGCCAGGAGCGGGTGTGAGAGTCACGGCGCCAGTGAACCGGAAGGCAATCTCGGGGATCACCTGACGAGACAGCACCTCACCCTTGGGTCCATCACCCCACCAGTGGGCAATGAAGCCTCCCGGATAGGGCACGTCAGGAGGAAGATGGTTCCCACTGGTTGTGAAGAGCGGGGAGTTGGTGCTGGCAAAGGAGCCAGAGGGGTCGTCATCAGTGAAGGTCAGAGCAGGTGCTTCAAGGGTGACCATGCCGGCGTTGTTCAGCAGGGCGGCCAGGGTTGAGGAGCTGGTGGTGTATCCCAGCTGCCAATTGTCGATGCCGTTCAATGGACTTCCAGCCAGAACCTGGGCGTCTGTGCGGGCGGTGATCACCCCATAGTGCGACGTGGTGAGCGGGCCGAGTTGGCTGCCCGCGACGGTGGCAATGGCGCAGCGCATGGTGCGGGCAATGAGCTGAGCTTGATCGGCTCCCGGGGCTGAACCAAATCCCCCGAACCCGAAACGGGTCGAGAAGTCAGTCGGCAGGTGGGCCATCACAGCACTACGAGGCACGGTGTGGATGCCGATGGATTCCCTGCAGTCTTGAACATTGATGGTGAGCAGGGCCGCTTGTGCTCGTTCTGGCCTGAACAAGCACAGAATCGCAACAGTTGCTACCAAAGAATGGGCGAAAAATCGGAGTCTCATTGGAGGTTGGTAATGCTCTGAAATAGCCGACCTTGCCCCAGCTGGAGCGCCACCTGAACAGGCGCTTCCATTAGCGTGGTGTGAAATCTAAGGCCCGAATGCCCTGATCAGAGCCGGTTCCCCTCCGGGCCGCACACCATGGCCCCCGGCAGAATTGGTAGCCATTGCCACAACAGATCTTGCGCAGCAGGGTGAATCTGAGTGAGCGGACGCAGTTTCTAGGGTTCCGGTTCCCCATTTGTGTTGGGCTTTCGCCTCTCATGGTGGTGGGATGACTGGTCCAAGAGAAGCTCACCGGGCACGCGCCTGGTTGCACGGAGGGACAAAAGCCCGGGAGACCGCTTCACTCAAACCCGTGCATCACCATGAGCGATTCCACCGGCGCACCCTCCGGCCCTGAAGCGGCCTTCGCACGTCCGTTGGGCCAGCAGGGTGCTGAGGCCCTGGCGAAGGAAGCACGGCTGCCCCTCACCGGCTGGCAACAGGAGGTGGAACAGGGGCATCGCTACGGCCTGGAGGCGGCCGAAAGCATCATCGACCGGCGCATCTCCACCTTCTCGCGCGGTGAACTGCCCCATTTCGCGGGCATCAACACCTTCATGAAGGCGCCTTACATCGAAGATGTGCACCGCGTTGATGAATTTGATGTGGCGATTGTGGGCGTGCCCCACGACAGCGGTACCACCTACCGCCCAGGCACCCGATTCGGCCCACAGGGTATTCGCCGCATCTCAGCGCTTTACACACCTTACAATTATGAAATGGGCGTCGATCTGCGCGAGCAGATCACCCTCTGCGACGTGGGCGACATCTTCACCATCCCCGCCAACAACGAGAAGAGCTTCGATCAGATCTCCAAGGGCATCGCCCATGTATTCGCCAGCGGTGCCTTCCCGATCATCCTCGGGGGCGACCACTCGATCGGCTTTCCCACGTTGCGAGGTGTCTGCCGCCACCTGGGCGACAAGAAAGTGGGCATCATTCACTTCGATCGCCACGTCGATACCCAGGAAATCGATCTCGATGAGCGTATGCACACCTGTCCGTGGTTCCACGCCACCAACATGGCCAATGCCCCGGCTCACAATCTGGTGCAGCTGGGCATAGGCGGCTGGCAGGTGCCGCGCGAGGGGGTGAAAGTATGCCGCGAGCGCGGCACCAACGTGCTTACCGTCACCGATATCTGCGAGATGGGTCTGCAGGCGGCCGCGCAGTTTGCCATCGAGCGTGCCACCGATGGCACCGACTGTGTCTACATTTCCTTCGACATCGACTGCATCGATGCCGGCTTCGTGCCCGGCACCGGCTGGCCCGAACCCGGCGGCCTGCTGCCCCGGGAGGCGCTGAAGCTGCTGGAGCTGATTGTTCGCAACGTGCCGATGTGTGGCCTGGAAGTTGTTGAGGTTTCCCCCCCCTATGACATCAGCGACATGACATCGCTGCTGGCCACCCGGGTGATCTGCGACACCATGGCTCACCTGGTGGTCAGCGGCCAGCTGCCGAGAAAGGAGAAGCCGAGCTGGATCAGTGAGGTCTGCAATATCAATGTCGATCAGGCGTGGAGATAGGGCGATGCACGAAGTCGACATGACCAGGTGCCTGCTTCTCTCCATGAACCAGTGGAAGCAGCGGCATGCGCCCCACACGCCCCGGGTGCGCCGGGTGCACCTGCAGGTGGGCACCTTCACCTGTGTGGAACCCCAACAGCTGCTCACCACCTGGAGGGCGGCGGTGCAGGGCAGCTGGCTTGAGGGGGTTGGGCTGGTGATCGACACCGTGCCCCTGGTGGGCCGTTGTGTGGTGTGCAACGGCACCTACAAGCCCGATCCGGGGCAGGCCTATCGCTCCCCCTGCTGCGATCACCCGCTGGAGGAGATCGTCAGCGGGCGCGAGTTGCGCATCCGCTCGGTGGAGTACAGCCTCGACACAGCGACCGATTTCACCCCAGCCAACCCTCTCACCACCGCCGCGGCGGTGTAACGGCCATGCACATGCCCCTGCAAGACACCCTCGGCCTCAACCTGCTGGCCGCCAACCAGCACCAGGCCGACCACAACCGCGACCACTTCAACGCCTGGCGCCTGCTGTGCATCAATGTGATGAGCAGCCCCGGCGCCGGCAAAACCTCTCTGCTGGAACGCAGCCTCGCCAGCCTCGCCAGCGACCTGGCCATGGCGGTGCTGGAGGGCGACATGACCACCCAGCTCGATGCCCAGCGCCTGGAGGCGGTGGGGGTGCCGGTGGTGCCGATCACCACCGGCCGCGCCTGCCACCTCGATGCGGCGATGGTCAGTGGTGGCCTGAAGCTGCTCCAGCAACGCCTCGATCCCGCCTCCCTCGACCTGCTCTGGGTGGAGAACGTGGGCAACCTGGTGTGCCCCGCCGAGTTCGAGGTGGGCGAACACCGCAAGGTGGCGCTGCTCAGTGTCACCGAAGGTGACGACAAACCCCTCAAGTATCCGGTGATGTTCCGCGAGGCGCACTGCGTGCTGATCACCAAGACCGACCTGCTCCCCCACCTGCCGGTGGAGGTGGAGCGGATCGAGGCCCACATCCGCGCCGTCAATCCCCGCTGCACCGTGATCCGCGTGTCGGCCAGCAGCGGTGAAGGGCTGGACAGCTGGCATGGCTGGGTGCGGGCTCAGCAGCGTGCCGTGTGCGACCCGAAGGCCTCCACCGGCTCGCCCGCCCGCGCCTCGGCCGCGTCCCCCAGCCTGGTGCTGTCATGAGCGGCCCCACCAGGCGACCTGCCCGCCGCCGGCTGGCGGTTCTCGCCCTGATCACCTCCCTGGGCACGGGCCTGCTGGCGGCCTGCCAGAGTCCCACAAACCAAGCTCCAGGCGGCGGCGGGCCGGTGGTGCGCATCGGCTACAGCGCCTGGCCCGGCTGGTTCCCCTGGGCCATCACCGAAGCCAAGGGTCTGTTCGGCAAGGCCGGGGTGAACGCCCAGATGCAGTGGTTTGACGGCTACCTCGACAGCATCAACGCCCTCAACGCAGGCCAGCTCGACTGCAACAGCCAGACCCTCAACGACACGATCAGTTCGGTGGCCGGTGGTGCGGATCTGCAGGTGGTTCTGCAGAACGATTACTCCACCGGCAACGACCAGATCATCGTGGCCGAAGGCATCCAATCGGTGAGGGATCTCAAGGGCAAGAAGGTGGCCGCCGAAGAGGGCACGGTGGACCACTACCTGTTGCTCAAGGTGCTCAAAGACAACGGCATGACGGCCGCGGACATCCAGTTCGTTCCACTGGAAACGGGCGCCGCCGCCGCCGCCTTCGCCGCTGGCCAGGTGGATGCCGCCGCGGTCTACGCCCCGTTCACCACCCAGGCCATCAAGCGCCCCGGCAGCAGGGTGCTCACCTCCTCCCGCGAGCACCCCGGCGCGATCAGCGACCTGCTGGTGTGTCGGCGGGAGTTCGTGGAGAAGAACCCCGAGGCCATCCAGCAGGTGGTGAATGCCTGGTTCGCCACCCTGCGGATGATGAAGGACGATCCGGCCACCACCCTGCCGATCCTGGTGCAGCGCTCGGGGGTATCAGAGGCGGAGTTCAAGGTCTACGACGCCGGCACCACCATCCAGACGCTGGCCGAAAACCGCGCCAACTTCAAACCCGGCACCACCATGACCTCCCTGCCGTTCGCGGCGGAGCAGATCAGCGCCTTCCTGGTGGAGGTGGGCCTGGCCAAGAGCAAACCCGATCTGAGCAATCTGCTCAATTCCAGTTTCGTGGACAACGCCAAGTAGGGCCGCTCCCAGCCATGCCTTCCCTTCAACGCCTGCTTCGGCATCCCTGGGTCCTCGGCATTCTGGGAATCCTTGCCGTGCTCCTGCTCTGGTGGATCACCACGGCCAGCGGCAGTGTGAACAAGCTCTTCCTGCCCTCGCCCCAGGCGGTGTGGCAGGCGGGGCAGCGGCAGTGGGGCAGTGGTCTGCTGCTGAAGGACGCCCTGGCCAGCATTCAGCGGGTGTTCATCGGCTTTGCCATGTCCGCGGGACTGGCCCTGCCCGTTGGCATCACCATGGGCACCAGCCCGGTGATCTGCCGGTTGCTGGAGCCGCTGATGGGGCTGATCCGCTACATGCCGGCGCCGGCTTTCATCCCCTTGCTGATCATCTACTTCGGCCTGGATGAACTGCCAAAGGTGTTGTTGATCTTCATCGGCACCTTCTTCTTCAACACGCTCATGATCATGGATGCGGTGAAGTTCGTGCCGCGCGAACTGGTGGAAACCGCCCGCACCCTCGGCGGTCGCACCCTGCCGATTCTGCTGAAGGTGGTGGCCCCCTTCATCGCCCCCCAGGTGCTCGACACCTACCGGATCAACATGGCCTCGGCCTGGAATCTGGTGATCGTGGCCGAACTGGTGGCGGCCACCGAGGGCCTGGGCAAGCGGATCAGCCTCGCCCAGCGTTTTCTGCGCACCGATGAGATCTTCATGGGCCTGATCGTGATCGGCCTGATCGGTCTGCTGATCGACCTGGGCTTTCGCGCCCTGATGCGCCGGGCCTGCGCCTGGGCCAACTGACCCGCCCCTTCCAATCCCCTGCCATGCATCTGCAGATCGCCGACGTGTCCAAGAGCTTCGGCTATGGCGCCCGCACTAAGGAGGTGCTCCGCCAGGTGAGCTTCGCCGTGAACTCCGGGGAATTCGTGGCGCTGGTGGGCAGCTCCGGGTCAGGCAAGTCCACGGTGTTGCGCCTGATCGCCGGACTGGAGCGGCCCAGTGCCGGTTCCATCCGCATGGATGGACGCCCGCTCAGCGCCCCGGGCTCGGACCGTGGCATGGTGTTCCAGAAATACAGCCTCTATCCCTGGCTCACCGCCGCGCAGAACGTGGCCTTCGGCATGGAGCTGCAGGGGCGACCGCGGGCGGAGATCCGCGAGCGCACGGGATATTTTCTGGAAGTGGTGGGTCTGGCCGATGCCGCGCGGCGCCTGCCGCGGGAGCTCTCGGGGGGGATGCAGCAGCGGGTTGCCATCGCCCGCGCCCTGGCGGCCGAACCCCAGGTGTTGCTGCTTGATGAGCCCTTCGGCGCCCTCGACATCCAGATCCGCGAATCGATGCAGGAGTTTCTGCACAACCTCTGGCGGCGCACCGGCCTCACGGCGCTGCTGATCACCCACGACCTGGAGGAGGCCCTGCTGCTGGCGGGCACCGTTCACATCCTGGCCCCCGCCCCGGGGCGGATCGTGCGCAGTGTCACCGTGGATCTCGACCGCTCCTCCCTGGCCCATCTGCGCGTCTCCCGCCCGTTCCTCGATCTGCGCGAGGAGCTTGCCCAGTGCCTGCGGGGTCTGGAGCCTGCCCTTGTCGCCTGAATCACCCAGCCATCGTCACTCCATGGGCCCCACCACCTTTCTGCCCAGCTGGGTATACACCTCGGCGGTGGTGGCCGAGAGGGAGCGCAGCCTCTACAGCAACCGCTGCTGGCACCCGGTGGCTGCCGCCGCTGACCTGCCGAAGGGGGCCGCCCTGGCCGTGGAGCTGCTGGGGATTCCCCTGCTGCTCAGCCACGCCAGCGACGACGGCGAGGGTCCGCGCGCCTTCCTCAACCGCTGCCCTCACCGCGGTGTGGCCCTGCTGGAGAGCGGCAGCAGCCAGCACCCCTGCCGCCGCCTCATCTGCCCCTACCACGGCTGGACCTACAACCTCCAGGGCCAACTGCTGGCGGCGGCGCGGGAGGGCGAGTTTCTCGAGTCTTTCCAGCGCACCGAATGGCCGCTGCAAAGCCTGCCCTGCCGGCAGCTGGGCCCGCTGATCTGGGCAGCTCTCGCGGCCGACCCCCTGCCCCTCGAGCATCAGCTCGACCTGGTGCTGCAGGAGGCGCAGAGCTGTTCGCCCAGCCCCGGGCGTTGCTGGCGCGGGATCAACGCCCGCTGGCCTGCAACTGGAAAGTGGCCCACGACAACACGCTCGACGATTACCACGTGGCCATTGCCCATCCCACCACCCTGCACCGCGAGCAGGGTCCTGTGCGCCACTACCGTCACGCCCTCAGCCCCCATGGCACCCTGCTGGCCACACCTCACGGCGGGGGCACGTTCTACACCTTCGGCCTGGCGCCCTGGACCCACCTGCTGCTCTGGCCGGACGGGCGGCTGGCCCTGATCAGCTTTCTGCCCGCAGGCGCCGGCGGCGATCCGGCGGCTGCTCTCGAACGCTGCAGCATGGATGTGTGGCTGTTCGGCCCCGCCGCGCTGGCTGCCGAGGCCGACGCCT
>VGQX01000153.1 GCA_016882305.1 Cyanobacteria bacterium K_Offshore_surface_m2_239 | reverse complement strand
GATCGCGAAGAGGCCCTGCGCCACGGCGCTCAACAGCTCTGCCTGCGAGTGGCGGATGTGACCGGCCTGGCTGGTGGCTCCTCCCACCCCCACACCCTCCAGGAGGTGGTGGTCGACAGCCATGCCACCGAGTGGTATCTGCCAGTTCCCCTCTCCGATCGCGACTATCGGGTGGAGCTGGGCTACCGCAAGGGCGGCGGCGGCTGGATCTCCCTGGCCCACTCCTCCGTGGCCCGGGTGCCGGCCTTGCATCCGAGCGAGCAGATCCTCGATCAATTCATCCCCTTCTCCCTCGACTCGGCGCCCTCCACCGTGCTGCCCACCCCCTCGGAACCCGCCGATCCAGGGCTGCACGAGCGGCTGTATCAGACCGCCACGTCGCGCTGGCGGCGGCTGGGCCGGGGATCGGAGGCCTTCCATGAGCTGGAGGACAGCCTCGCCCTGGAGAGCGGCGCTGGTGGCCAGCTCTCTGCGGCGGGTCTGTGGGCCTCCGGGCGCGGCGAATCCGGCGCCGGTGGCGTGGGCGCGCGGCAGCGTTCCTTCTGGCTGGTGGCCGACGCCGAGTTGATCGTCTACGGCGCCACGGATCCCTCCGCGCGGCTGACCATCGGCGGCGAGGAGGTGCCCTTGTCCGCCGATGGCACCTTCCGCATCCAGGTGCCCTTCCGCGATGGCCAGCAGCTTTATCCGATCGAGGCGGTGGCCGCCGATGGCGAGCAGCGCCGCAGCATCACCCTCGAATTCCGACGCTCCACGCCGGAAGCCCATGTGAACACCCTGGAATCGGCCGTCAGCGAGTGGTTCTGACGGCGCCGATCAGGCGAGGTTAAACAGCTCGGGGGCGCGGTGCTGAAGAGCTCGCTCCGTCCCGCTGAGTTCGCTTCCTTCGACGGCTCGCTGGGTCTCATTGGCGGTGAGCGGTTCCAAGGCCTCCCACTGCCACCTCAGCACAGCCTCATCGGCCTCGGAGGGATCTCCGCCCTCTCGCCGCCGCCGCGCGAGGCGCTCCCTGGCAGCAGTGGGCGTCACCGGGCAGCGCAAAATCCACCAGGGACTGTTCAGATGATCGGCCAGTTCGGTGAAGATCGCCCGCTGACGCCGCGTGAGAAAGGTGGCATCGACCACCGCCGTGCGTCCCGCGCGGAGGATGGCCTCAGCGGCTCGGGGCAGGATCGTGCCATACAGCTCCGCCGTGATGGCGGGGGCGTAGGGGTCTCCCTGACGCACCGGCTCCAAGGCGGTGCCCCAGCGGCCGAACAGGCGACGGCGTTCCACGTCCGAGCGCAGATGCACCCAGCCGTGACGCTGGCAGAGCGCGGTGGCGAGCCAGCTCTTGCCGCTGCCGCTCACCCCATGGGTCAAGAGGAGTTGGCCCGGCCGCATCCCTCGCCGATGGTGGTGGGCCAGGGCGAGATAGCTCTCCAACCGGGAGGCCAGGATCGCCGGGTCGGTTTCCGCTTGCGGAGCGGCCTGGAGTTGCTCCAGTCGCAGGGCCAGCACCTTGGCCCGCACCAGGGCGCGGTAGACGACATACCAGCGCCAGGTGGCCAACCCCGCGTAGTCGCCGCTGGTGCTCAGCCAGCGGTTGAGCAGGCGGGCCGCCAGCAGCGGCTCTCGCCGTTCTTCCAGATCCATCGCCAGGAAGGCCACATCGCTGAGAACGTCGATCCAGCGCAGGGCGGGATTGAACTCCAAGCAGTCGAACCCCACCACCACCCCCTGATGGAGCACCAGGTTGCCAAGGTGCAGATCGCCATGCCCCTCCCGCACCCGCCCCCGCGCCAGGCGCTCCGCGAAAAGGGGCCGCAGCCCCTCCGCCTCCCGCTCGGTCCAGGTCGCCAGATCCCCCGGGGCTGAGCGAGACGGAACCCGCTCCAGCACCCGCAGATTGGCGAGGGCCGGCGTGATCACGGCCTCGGGGGTGCCCCAGGGGCCCTCCGGGGGGGCGACGGCGGCGGCGCCATGCATCTCGGCCAGGCGCGCGGCGAAGCCATCGATGTGATCCCCCGTGACGCGGCCCCGGGCCAGCGCTTCCGGGAGAAGGTCCGCCTGGTCGAACTGACGCATGCGCACCGCCACCTCGATGACCGGGCCCGCCCCCTGCAAGCTGGCCCGCTCCGCCGGACCGCGAATGGCCACGAGATCGCGATAGAGATCGCCCGCCAGGCGTTGGTTGAGACGCAGCTCCTCCTGGCAGAAGCGCTGTCGTCGCTCGAAGGTGCTGAAGTCGACGAAGCCGAGGTTCACGGGCTTCTTGATCTTGTAAGCCCAGGACCCGGTGAGCAGCACCCAGGAGATGTGGGTTTCGATGAGGGAAAGCTCCCCGGTGGGATGGGGATAGGCGTCCGGCCGGAGGAGGGCGGCAATCATCGGATCCAAGCCGCACGCCCCCGCGCATCATCCTGAACGCTAAGGCCAGCTCCGCCGGGGGTGCTTGCTAGAACAGCCCGGTGGGTCCGCTGTCGCGTCGGCTCTTCTCCTCTGTCGCTCCGTCATGAGTCTTCCGTCTGAACCTCCCCCGCGTCCACCCTGGCTCCAGTGGCTGATCCTCGGCATCTTTCTCTGGTCGTCGTGGCAGGTGGCCGGCTACTGGTTTCAGCGCCTGCGGGGCTGAGGGTCCCGGCCGCCAGCCCCGCCGCCGGACACCACGCCGGGAGATCAGCGGAGCGCGGCCCGCTTCCCTGCGGACCTCACCATGGAGCGAGGAGCGCCTCCAGTGCCGAGCAGGGTGATCAGCGCGCGCACAAGCCGGGCGAGACCACCCACCAGAAGCAGCAGCGCCAACAGCGCGAGAGCCGCCACGGCCAACAGCGCAACAACCTGAAGCAGCCCTGCGGCGAGCAAGGAGAGGCCGCGGATGAGGTTGGCCACGGCCTGGCTCACCAGCGGCAGGGTGTTCAGGCGGGTGGCCAGGATCATCAAGCCCTGCAGGAGCAGCGCGGCACCGACGACGCAAAGCAGACCGCTGACCAGCTGCCGCAAGGGGCCGGAGGGGCGACGTCGCCGGGAGCGGGGCGTGGGCGTCCGCTGCGACTCCCGCAGGGGCAACCCCGGCGTGGTCAGGCCCGGCGTCGGCAGGTGGAGCGGGCGGACCCGGGAGGGGGGCGTCGGTCTGGGGGTGCCGCGGCGCATGACCGGTCAGGAGCGGTGGGGAAGGGCCTGATGGCTTGGCGGGTCAGCGATCCAGCGGGTAGCCGGCACCGCGCATCCAACGCTCGAATTCCAGCAGCACAAGCTCGTTGGGGCACTCGATCAGGGACAGGTCGTTGACCGTGCAATCGCCATGGCCACCGTGGTGGAGGGTGAGATGAAAGTTGTCGCCGCTCAGGCCGCAGACCTCCGGATCGCTGCGCACCACCACATCGAGGGCGGAGCCGAGTCGGGCGACTCTGCGCCTCAGTTCAGGCCAGGTCATCGCCATGGGTGCCGCAAGGGGGAACACGCATCACCAACCATGCCACGGGGCCAACTCCCACAGCCCGGAGGGGCGCAGGGCCCCGCGCACCAGGAGGGCGTCCCGAGCGGGCGTCGACGGCACGGGTGTGACCGGCAGGCCGAGGCGCGCACGATCCCGCCCGTCGTTTCCCTCCACCGGCGTGGCCGCCACCACATCCCCGCCGCTGTCGACCGCCAGTTGCCAGACCTGGGCGGAGAGCGCCGGGCCGCTTGCGGGGGGACGGGCCAGGAGCCAGCGTCGGGCCTGGCTCAGCCGGGCTTCGGTGGTGCTGGACGCGGGCGTGGTGGCCCGGGCGGAAGGGGGTGGGGTGGCGGAAGACGCTGGGGAAGGGGTTGGGGTGGTGGGCTTGGAGGCGGCGGGGGAGGGGTTGAGGGAGCGGCTGGTGTTGGACTGCCGAGCCGTCTCCGCCGGTCGCGGGGTGGGGAGCAGGCTGGTGCCGCCCGCCGCGACCGCCAGAGCCGCCAGACCGCCCAGCGGGGCGGCCAGACGGCGGCGCAGGGGAAGGCGATGGCGGAGCTCCCGGGCGGGCAGGGGCCGGGCTTCGGGCACCGGCAGCGGAAGCTGCAGGCGCGGGTCCAGGCGGCATTGATCGAGGACCCGCACCAGATCGGCCAGCTCCGCGTCGTCGAGATGCAGGTCCAGGGGGGGCGTGTCGGGTTGGCCGCTGCGCAGTTGCATGTGATGCCCTCCCCGCGCATCGGGAGCGATCCGCACCGCGTCGCCGTCATCGCCGACGGGGCGAGCCACGCCGCTGAGCAGGAGGCGGGCGTAGGGCAGCACGGTGGTCAGCAGGGCCTGCAGGTGATCGCGTCGGCCCTCCAGCTGGGGATGACCCACCCAGTCGAGGCTCCAGCCGGTGATGATCCCCACCGCCCCGATGGACTGGCCGGTGGAGACATCGGGGAACCCCTCCACCCGCAGCCGACAGGCATGGCTGCCGAAACTGTGGGGCTGATAGGTCAACGTCTGTTTCATGGCCGCTCTGGCGATCTGTGCACTTTGCCGGAAGGAGCTGGACGGGGCGGCTCAGGCGTCATCAGGGGGCGGCGTCCAGAAGGCTGGCCCGGAGGCGATCGACACCGCCGGTGCCGGCGGCCAGGGCAAGGGTCTGGATCAAGGCCCGCCGGTCGTCAGCCCCCCGCTCGGGATCCATCAACGCCTGCACACTGCTGCGGCGCACGTTCATGCGCTCCCGTAGCAATTCGGTCAGCCTTTGCTGAAACAAGGCCCAGTGCGCCTGGTTCACCTCCGCTGGTTCCCGGCTGGAGAGCAGCCCGCGGACGACCGGATACACGCGATCCGCCATGGCGCAGAGCAGGCGAATGAGGGCATCGGTTTCCGCAGCCTCGGGGGTGCCGCGTCGGCAGGCGCGTCGCAGGGGATTGTGGGAGCGCAGGGTCCAGAGGGCGACCCGATTGGGAAACAGCGGCGCCAATCCAAGGTGTTGACCCATCCAGAGCAGGGTTTCGCCACCATTGAGATCGAGGGCCTCCACGCAGAGCAGGAGCAGATCCAGCCGCTCCAGCCCTTGCCGGGGCAAGGGGCGCGCGGGACGCTCGACCGCCGGGTCGGGGGCGGCCAGGGTCGCGGGAGAAGACGCTGCCGCTGTCGGGGGAGGAGGTGTGATCATGGCTGCGATGATGCCAGCGCTTGACGCCTTCCGTCATCTCTGTCCGCCGTCATGAGTGTTTCTGATCCCTCCTTAGATCTGCGTCAGTGGGTGCGCGAGGTGCCGGATTTTCCCAAGCCGGGGATCTTGTTTCGCGATCTCACCCCGTTGATGCGCGATCCGCGGGGTTGGCAGGAGGCGGTGCGACGTCTTGGCCAGCGGTGCGAGCAACGCCAGCCGGACCTGATCGTGGGGATCGAATCCCGAGGGTTCATCGTGGGCATGGCCCTGGCCACCGCGTTGCGGCTGCCCTTCGCCCCGGTGCGCAAACCCGGCAAGTTGCCGGGACAGGTGCACGGCGTGGACTACAGCCTCGAATACGGCCAGGATCGGTTGGAGATCCACGCGGATGGCTTTGAGGACCAGCCGCGGGTGTTGATCGTGGACGATCTCCTCGCGACAGGCGGCACGGCGGCGGCCTGCGCCCAACTGGTGGAGATGGCGGGGGGAACGTTGGCGGGGTTCAGCTTTGTCGTCGAACTCAGCGCCCTCAACGGACGGGACAAGCTTCCGGAGAACGTGCCGGCGGACGCCCTGATCGTCTACTGAGAGCGCTCGCGGGGGCCCGGCGGGAGGTGAAGCCTCGGGAGCTCAGTCCTGGCTGTCCTGCCAGGCCAGCAGCTGGTCGAGCTGCTCCAGATTGATCAGCCCGTAGCGCCAGAGCACGGCGGGAAAAGGAGCTTGCTCCAGGTTGGCCTGGCGTTGGCCCAGCTCCAGGGCCCCTTCGCTCAGACCGAGCTGATGACGCAGGAAGGCGAGGAGCTCCGACGAGGGGGGAGGCTGACGGCTGTTGCTGATCACCATGGCGTCAGCTTGGCGCCGCTTCAAAGGGCTGGCAAGGACCATTGGTCATCACCCCCAACAGACAGCGCCGCAGCCAGGGGGCGCGGCCCAGCGCCACCACGGCCGGGCGCCGCAGGGCCAGGAGAGCGGGATGGCGGTTGGAGAAGAGCCGCACCAGCGCATCCGTGATCATCAGCGTCAGGCAGAGATCGAGCCAGCGGCGGCGGGCATAAGCGGCGGGGAGGCGATCCAGGGAGAGACGGCCCGCTTGGGCCCGCCGGGCCAGGCGATGGAGCACCGCCACATCCCGCCAGCTCAGGTTGAGGCCCTGACCGCCCACCGGGTGGCAGCGATGGGCTGTTTCCCCCAGCAGGATCGTGCGCCCCCGCCGCAACCGCCGCGCCAGGTGCGCCTGAACGGGAAACACGCGGGCGCCCTCCTCCAGGGAGGCCAGGTCCACCTCCGCCGGCAGGACAGGGGCCAGGGCGTCGAGGAAGGCTGCGGGGGAGAGGCTTTCCAGCTGGCGGCAACGCCAGCCCGGCGCGCTCCAAACCACCTGGAAGCGGCCGCCTCCCATGGGCAGGAGGGCAAACGGTCCCTCCGGCCGCAGGCGCTCCCAGGCCGTGGTGGGACGGCCTCCCCGCAGGGTGACCTGGGCTGTGACGCACCGCTGGTCGTAGACATGCCGCCAGACGCCGATGCCCAAACCCTCCCGGGTTGTGGAGCGGGCGCCATCGGCGGCGACGATCAGATCCGCCTCTGGATCGACGGGTGTGGTGACGCCGAGCGCGCGGTGGATGGAGGGTTGGGCCGCCACGGCCTCCAACAGCGCCGCCAGCAAGGGGCCGTGCCGGGCGATCCAGCCCACCGGTCGCGCCAAGGCTTGTGCCTCAGTCTGCGCCTGCGATGCTGTCGCCGATGGAGTCTCCGTCAGCGCCTCCGTTGGTGCCGGTCTTGGCGCCCCCCAGAGATCCGCCGGGGTGAAGCGAACGCCGCACTGGCTGCCCTGATCGGAGAGGTCGAGCTGATCGAAGGGCTGCATCACGGCGGCGAGCCGCTCCCACAGGCCGAGGCGTTGCAGCAGGCGGCGGGAGGAGTGGGTGAAGGCGTAGGCCCGCTGGCTGGCGAGGAGACGTTCGGGGGAGGCGGGGTCGACCAGGGTCACCGTCCAGCCGGCCTCGGCCAGGGCGAGGGCGGCCAGGGTGCCTGCGGGTCCGGCGCCGCGCACGAGGGCACACGGGGCGCGGGAGCCGGGAGAGGGGGAGGGAGACACCGAAGTCGACACGGGTGACAGGTCGCAAAAAAGCCGCGGCAGGATGTGCCGCGGCGGACGGGGTTCCCCGGAGAGGGGAAACGGCCTCAGCCGATGCCGAGCAGACCGCGGGTGAAGGCTTCGCCGCCAAGGGCGAATTCCGTGGCGAGAAGGGCGATGAAGCCGAGCATGGCCATGCGGCCGTTGAGCTTCTCGGCCCGCTCGTGGAAGCCCCAGCCGTTGTCGGCGCTCACGACTTCCATGCGAGGCTCGGTGGCGAAGGCATTGAGACGTCCGCCATCTTCAGTGGTGACTTGGGCGCCGCGGATGGGGGAGGAGGGAAGGGT
>VGQX01000152.1 GCA_016882305.1 Cyanobacteria bacterium K_Offshore_surface_m2_239 | reverse complement strand
CTTGGAGCTGCGGGTGGCTGATTACCTTCACCCTCAAAGATGCGCACCACCGCTCGGTGGATGAGATCCACGATCAAGGCATCATCGGCCACCCTTTCTTTTGGGATTTCATCGTTGGACACAGGCTGATGAAAAGGGCGAAGGATGGGTCGCACATAAAGGGGCTGATCCAGAGCATCTCCTGGGCGATGGAGATCGCCCCAAATGATCAGAGAAGCCATGGCGGTCCCGTGCCGGCGCAATTCCGCCGGGTAGTAACCCCCTACGTCGTCTGGATCATCCACGCGCAAGCGGCCAGCCAGGACTTGATGCTGCTCAAGGGGAAGCCCATCGATTAGGGCAACAAATGGTTCCACTGAGGAAGGAGGTCGACTTTCCGTCTTGAAGTAGTCAGGCAGCGCCTCAGGCTTGGAGGTTGGACAGCGCGCGATCATCTGCCCAGAAGCCCGCAAGAACTGAATATTTTCCAGTTGGATGAGCTGCAGATCACGTTCACCGGCAAGCAGCCGTTCGACAGCCTTTACAGGCAAGCGCACAGACAAGGCGTGGTAGCGGATCTCTGTAATCACTGATTCGTGCTGCACGAATCCCCCGGCTGCCTCGACCGCTGAGCGCACCTTTCCGGAAGCAGCTGTGCGGTCAGCCAAAGATGGGTAAAAGAAGAGTTCAATTTCTCAGGGAAGAGGCTCTCGTTCCCAAGTCATTCGATCACGCCAGTCGTCAAGGATGCCAGTCTCCTCGAGACGATCTTGCGCAGACCAAAAGCGTAGGTCGCGCAGCAGAAGGAAGACATCTCGCCATTTTCCATATCCTCTGGGAAGTGAATCTTTGCGCTTCCATAGGCGAACGAGCTGTTGGAATGCTTTCTGATTGGTGAACATCAGATAGACCCTGCCACGATAGGGCCGTCGTTCCCCTTTCTTGAGGACAAAGAAATGATCATCAGGCGGAATGTCGTCTTCGTCAAACTCGGTGAGGAAGCCGAGGCCTTCGATCTTTTGAACAGCTTTGTAAAACTCATCCACAGCCCCGGCTGTTTCCAGCACCAAAACTTCCTCAGGCTGCAGGCCTGTGGTGGTGCTCTGAAGGCGAAGCCGTTTGTTTTCCAGGGCTTCGGTCAGTTGATCGATTCGTGGCCCAAGGCGTTGCAGTTGCTCTTGCGCAGTCCGTGGGGTTGGGCCACCGCCACGCCCACCCTTTTTGGCCTTCGCTGCCTCGGTGGGTTTGGCGAGAAGCAGAAGCGGCCGCTCAGCCATCGTGTCCAATAACCTCTTTGATCGAGGAGGCCTTAGAGCGTTGCCCCCACTGCTGCAGCCGTTCGGCGACGATGCGGCGCATGTCGGCCGCAGGCATGGTGAGGATGTAGCGGCGCTGGATGTCGAGGCTGAATTGTTCGAGTTCGGAGTAGCTCAAGCCAGCGAGGCGGCGAGCGAGGTGGTCGTGGCTGTAGGCGAGAGATAGACCTGTGCGCTGTTCAAAGTGTTGAAACCAGGCGATGCGCTGCTGCTTCCCGGGGGGCGGCAGGTCGAGGCGCAGCTGGAAGCGGCGCCAGACGGCGCGATCCAGCAGTTCGCTGTGATTGGTGGCGGTGACAACGAGCACATGGGAGGGCAGCTGATCGATCTGAAGCAGGAGGGAACTCACCACCCGTTTGATTTCACCGGTTTCGTGCTGATCGCCGCGTTCCTTGCCAATCACATCGAATTCATCGAAGAAGAGCAGGCAGCGCTGACCGCGGGCCTGGGCAAAGAGCTGGGCCAGGCGCAGGGCGGTTTCGCCAAGAAAGCTGCCGATCAGGGTTTCGTAGCGCACCACCAGCAGGGGAACGGCCAATTCAAATGCAAGCGCTTCGGCGAGAGACGTTTTGCCGTTGCCTGGGGGGCCCACCAGAAGCAGCCGGTGGCGGGGTTCGAGATTGTGGGCGCGGAGAAGGTCTGTTCTGTGGTGCTCCTCAATCAGCTCAGAACAGGCCTGCAACACGGTGGCTGGAAGGAGCAGATCCTCCAGCCGCCTCTGGGGCCGCAGCTCCAGGAGCAGGCGAGAGGCACCGTTGAGGCTGACCGGGGTGATTGGGGCTGTGGTCTTGCTGTGTCCGTTGAGTTGGAGATGGGCGGCCAGCCGGTCTGCGAGCACGTGATGCTGCTTGGATCGTTCCTCGGTGATCAGGGCTTCCAGCGCACGCCGAAAGAGCTCGTGGTTGCCCTCAGCCCCGGCGCGGACGATATCGATCAGCAGGTCAGCCCGGGCCATGGCGGGGTCAAGGCAGGGGTGGCGGGAGCCTGCGGAAACGCGCCGAGGCAGGTGGCTGCATCGTAAGGGGGAGGGTAACGGAACGGCCCTGGCACCCAGAAGAGCCCTGCTGAGGTGGCGGTGTCTTGGCGGCCCTGGTGGGCAATGGTGAACCCTTGCCTTGCAGCTAGCTGTGTTGGTGGTGTTGCCGCTCGCTGATCCTGTGACTCTGATGCTCTAGGGGGTTGACAAACAGCGAGAACTCAGGGCCTTTTCATGCATGCCCTGGCAATGGCTCCCAGCCCCGTCGCCCCCATGCCCACCCCCATGACCCCCGAGCGGTTGGAAGATCGCTTCCGCTTCTACCGCGCCAAACCCCACCAGCAGCAAGGCATCCGCCTGCTGCACCAGGCCATCCGAGAGGGGTTGCCCCCGGAGCAGGTGCTGGTGGAAGAGGCCCCCTGGGCCCTGGCCTAAAGCCAGGCGCCCCTGGCGTTGCCCCCTCCGGCAGGTTGGATCCGCGGAGGGCGGAGGAGGAGGGCCTGGCGGGGCCAGCGATCGCGGCGCCGGTGGTGGCGGGCGATTCCTACCTGCTGGTGAACGACCGCGATCAAGATATGGAGGCCTATGACCACAGCGGCCGGCTGCTCTGGCGGGTTCCCTGCCTGGCCTGGGGGCAGGGCTGCGACAACCAGTGGCGCTTACGCAACAGCGACACCCCACCAGGCCTCTACAAACTCGGCGCCATCTACCGCGGCCACGAGGCCAACCCCAATCCCCCCTGCTCCGACACCGCCATGGCCTTTGGCTGGACTTCCTTTGACATGGAGGAGCTGGAGGGTCAGGAGGCCGCCAGCGGCCGGGCCGGGATCATGCTCCACGGGGGCGGTTCGGCCTGCGGCTGGCCCGGCGCCTGGCAGCCGCGCCAAGCGCTACATCCCGCCCTCGGCTGCCTGCAGTTCCACAACATCGACCTGCGCGATCGCGTGCTCCCCCTGGCCGAGCGGGGCACCGTTTACGTGGGGGTGTTTCAGGAGCGGTGAGGGACCGCCACCCCCTTCCGCAAGGGCACCATCCACCGCTGCCGAGCGCGTCACGGTGTTCTATGGCCGCCCCGGCAGGCCGATGAAAAAACCCCGCTTCATCCCGGCCGAGCGCACCCACCACTGGGCCCGCAAGCTCCAGGCCCGCCGCATGGGCACCGTGTCGGTGGTGTGGAGCCACCAGCCGGCCGCAGCCTCGGCCACAAAGTCCGCAGCGGCAGGGCTGAGATGCTCAGGAGCGGCGTCCTGGACCAGTGGAGGAATGCCTACGCTAAGGGGGCCCTGGTTGCGATCCTGGCCATGCCCACACAAGCCGATCTCGGTTGGACAGGCTGCCCCGCCGTGGAGCGCGTCCCCCTGCGGGTGAGCGGTGCCCGGGTGTTCCGCGGAACCCGTATCCCTGTAGCCGCTCTGTTCGAGAACCTGAAAGACGGCGTCTCCCTGTCGGAGTTTGTCGAGCTGTTCCCTGGTGTCACCGTCCAACAGGCACGGCAGGTGTTGGAGCATCTCGCCCGGAGCACGCGGGCGGCTGTGGGCTGTGGCCTGAAGGCGGCTCCTGTTCGTCCAGGGGACGCCCGTTCCAAGGACGGGGGCACGAGCCTCGGCGGCGTTTGAGACCAAGGCCCAGTTGTCGCGGCTGCTACGGGCCGTTGAGGTGGGTGCGCGGATCACGATCAGAGTGCGGTGGAAACCTCGCCGTTGTCAAAGTTTGGCAAGCCTTGCCAAGGCTGAAAGCATGTCGGCATGGGCGGGTTCAGAGGCGGCTCGTCATGACAAGGCGTTGCCATGGCAACTGGGGAGTCTCTGCCCACCCTCGCCCGCACGTTCCTCACTGAGGCCCCTGGCTCTCACCGCCCCAGGGATAGCGCGCCTCTGGCCGCAGCTACTGAGCTCATGGAAGCCTTACTCTCACATTTGCGCTGCGTCTTTGCGTGGAATCTGAGGGAGCCACTGAGACCGCTGGAGGCATCTGGCAGCTGGTCTTACAGTTGTTCGCTGAACGCCCTCATTGGGTGGGTCTGTTGGTTGGGGTGCCAGCGGCGGTGTTTCTGTTCGTCAGGTTCTGGGACCGCCTACTTGAATGGGAAGGGGGAAGAGCGTGGCCCGTTCCTGCTGCGCTCGCCCCTCCGTGCATTGCAATTGTGAGAGGTTGGGACTCAACTGGACCATTTGGGCCCATTGGGCCTACGATGACAGCGGTTTTGCTGGGCTGCATCGCACTCCTTCAGATCTATGGCCAAGCACGTGCCGAGCGATACAGAAAACTTGCAGATGCTGAAATCCGCCGCATCAGCTCTGGAGTCAGCCGCATCGCGTTTGGAATCGACGATCTCGCTGCTTACCTCGCGTCCGAAAAACAGAGCAGAGGCGAAGGTGCCGGTTAAATCGGTGCTGACCTCGCATCCGAACCCCAGTATCAACGCGATGGAAAGGGATTAAATACTACTTGGATCTGGTGTGATAAATACACCGAAAGAGACTGCGGTTTACAAGCCAAAAACGTTTGGAGGCAAGACTCAGATTGACATCTCTTCCCTGGAGGAAGATGAAATTATCTCAAGTAAGCAGCTTAAATCAAATTCGATCTTGTGGCGGATTTTCGAATTAATTACATCTCTTAAAGTTATCTATGTAATAGTAAAAGAAACAGTGAATTTCTATTTCCACCGCTAGCCGGTCAATAACTGGGTCATCCCAGTAAATCTGCCGACCCGGGGATTCCAGGCCCAGACAGATCATCAATATTTGCGTGCTCACAATCATAAATCTCCTTCCCTGGCACTGCCCTTGCTCCTGCTGTCATGCTGGGATGCCCTCTCATTTGTGAGTCCTGTACCTGCCACATTACTTCCTGCTGTCATGCGCCCGCCATTCCGGCACTTCCAGCCCTGTAACTGAGTAGCGAAAGGGTGCAAGTTGCGCAACCGGATGCTCCTGCCTTGGCCCTGGTGCTGGGCTGACCGGCGGCAATGAGGTTAGGCGGCTCTTTGCATTTCGCCGGACGACGTTCGGTGGTTGCAATGGCGTCCGGCCAGGTGCGCAGAAGCCAGCGGCTCGGGCCTCCAAATCGGGTACCAATTCAGGGCGCAAAACGGTGGTTTTGCCCATGCGTCCCAGCCCCGAGCAGAACAGCCTCAAGCGAAGTCCCTCCTCCATGACTCCCCGCCGTTCATCCACCTGTCGCCATAGATAAACTAGGTCATGATCCAGATCTTAAGGGTCATGGACACAAGCCTCGGCGGCGTTCAAGGCCAAGGCCCTGTTGTCGCGGCTGCTACGGGCCGTTGAAGCGGGCAAGCGGTTCTCGATCACCGTGTGGGGGAAGCCCCTCCCTTGTAAAGCTTTGACAAGCATTGCCAATGCCGGCAGCATGCCTTCATGGGCAGGATTAGCGGTGGCTCCTCATGACGATGAATGTCAATCTCTCCCCCCAACTGGAAGCGATGGTGAGAGCCAAAGTCGCTTCAGGCCTCTACACCTCCGCCAGTGAGGTCGTCCGTGAAGCCCTCCGCCTGCTGGAGCAGCAGGACCAGCTGCGCGCCCTCCAGCTCCAGCAATTGCGCTCCGACATCCAGGAGGGTCTGGCGAGTGGCCCCCCTGTCCCCTGGAGCCCCCGGGAGATCAAGCAGGACGGGC
Organism: Cyanobacteria bacterium K_Offshore_surface_m2_239; assembly: GCA_016882305.1. Classification (GTDB taxonomy): domain Bacteria; phylum Cyanobacteriota; class Cyanobacteriia; order PCC-6307; family Cyanobiaceae; genus Cyanobium. The sequence continues at coordinate 1,611 of VGQX01000152.1, read as the reverse complement.
GCAAGCGCAAGGTTTCGCGCCGCGCCGCCGGCCAGGGCGGGTAAGCCGTGGCGGTGATTGTTCTCCAGCCCCGCGCCAGGGCCGATCCAGCCGATGCGTTCATAGAGGCTGGTTTCCTTGCCTATGTCTTCATTGCTGGCCAGAGCCAGCCGGGGTGGGGCAACCGGCCTCCAAGTCAGCCCCCTGCCCTGGGCGCTGGGGCCGACCCGTCCACCAGGGCCTGGGCGGTCTTCATCGGCAGGAACAGGGTCTGCGGGCGGCTGTGCAGGGGCTGAAACTGATGCTTGCGGTAGGAGGCGGTCGCAGCGGCATCGATCGCATCGGCGCAGATGGCGTAGACGCTGGCTGGGAGGCGGGCCTCCAGGCGTGAGGTGTGATCTTTGGCCATATTGACTCCCTTGCAGGCGGCCATACGGCAATCCGCCGTGCAGATCAAGGAAAAGCGCCAGGGGGCTGCCTGTCAGGCCCTGCGGTGTCAGCTGATCGGCCCTGGGAACCCCCCTACAGGCCGTGGCCCCCTGACTGGGGCCGTGGCGGGGGCCAGGGCCGGTGGAAGGGTTATGGCGATGCGTGACAAAGCCGCGCTTGCGGGCGCCGATGGCGGAGCGGCGGCGAGAGGTTCCATGCTGCTTGAAAAGCTGAGCGCAACCTAAAGCCTGAATTGTCTTGAGCAAAGCTGAGCCGGTTGCCATGGAGCTCCTCCCATCCAGTGGTTTCCTGCCGCGCTGATCCCGCTGAACCCTGATCAAAACTGGAAAAAACCGCCTGGATGCGCTCCGATTCAGGCGGGGCGGTGGCGGAGCGAGCCACGACGTCCTGAAGCCACCAGTGCTCCCGTGCCTTGCGTCACCAAGCCTGTCTTAGAATCTGGCCATGGAAGCCGGAGCCACCATGGCTGATATGTTTCAAACCTATAAGGACACCCACACTGCCGCGCGCGAGGCCTTTGGCCGCATGCTGCGACTCTGGCGCGAGCGCAACGGCTGGACCCAGTACACCGTTGAGCGCTGGGGACGGGAGGCGGGCTTTGCCACCGTCTCCAGCGGCAACGTGTCGATGGTGGAGCAGGGCAAGGCGGGCGACCTGCGGGCCCAGGCCCATTTCCAGCTCGCCGATGTCAACCGCCGCCTGGCCGAGCGCGATTGGGGCCCCCTCCACAGCCCCGACCTGCGCCAGGCCCTGGAGCAGGCGCAAGCCATCCGCGGCGATGACGGCCAGCTCTGGGGTCCGGCTGAGTTCTGGTGCTGCTACGTGGGCCTGCTGCCGGTGCCCGAGGCCTTCCGCCAGCTCCCCACAGAGCCGCTCCCGGCCATCGATGACGCCCTGGCGGCCGAGCTCTCCGCCCAGTGGCGCCAGCAGGTGAGCGCCGAGGCCAGCCGCCGCAGCCTGGATCCAATCGAAACCTTCCAGGGCGCGGCCCGCCAGGCCCCCGCCGCCCAGCGCAAGAGCCTGCGGGCAGTGCTCGCCGGCTTCCGCCACTACCGGGCCGAGGAGCTCATCCCCCTCTGGCAGGGGGAGTGGCTGCCCCAGCAGTGGATTGCGGCTTGGCGGGCCTCCTTGCCACCAGTCGCGTCGGCCGCTGGATCCCCTCCGGTGGAGAAGCCTGAGCCG
>VGQX01000151.1 GCA_016882305.1 Cyanobacteria bacterium K_Offshore_surface_m2_239 | reverse complement strand
GCCGCCGAGGCGGTCGGTCTCGCGGTAGCCGTAGCACCACTCGCTGTTGGCATACACCTTGTCAGTGGTGACCATCACCACCGCACAGGGGTGATCCAGGCGCCTGAGGGCCTCCAGCAGGTGCAGGCTGGCCTGCACGTTGGTGGCCCAGGTGCCGAGGGGATCGGCGTAGCTGCGGCGCACCAAGGGCTGGGCCGCAAGGTGCAGCACCACCTCGGGGTTGGCCTCCGCCACCAGCGATGCCAGGGCCTCGGCGTCACGGATGTCGGCGCGGTGGTCGTGCAGCTCGCCCGGCAAGCCGGCTGCCGCCAGATCGAGGGCGTCGAACAGGTTGGGGCTGGTGTCGGGGTCGAGGGAGACACCGGTCACCCGGGCACCCATCTGCAACAGCCAGAGGCTGAGCCAGCTGCCTTTGAAGCCGGTGTGGCCAGTGAGCAGCACGCGCCGCCCGGCCCAGAAGGCGGGATCCAGTGGGCTGGGGGAAGGGGCCAGCATCAGCTCCAGAGCTTCCAGGGCGCCTGGCCACTCTCCCAGAGCTCCTCCAGGCGGGTGCGCTCACGCAGGGTGTCCATCGACTGCCAGAAGCCATGGTGCCGGTAGGCGGACAGCTGGCCGCGGCGGGCCAGCTCGGAGAGCACATCGGCCTCGAACAGGCAGGCATCGGAGTGGATCAGGTCGCACACCGAGGGCTCGAGCACGAGGAAACCGCCATTGATCCAGGCCTGCTCACCATCGGCCTTCTCCTGGAAATTGCCCACCCGATCGCCCTCGAGGTGCAGGGCGCCATAGCGGCCGGGGGGCTGCACGGCGGTGAGGGTGGCCTGCAACCCCTGGGCGCGGTGGTGGGCAATCAGGGCCGCCATGTCGACGTTGGCCACACCATCGCCGTAGGTGAAGCAGAAGGGCTCGTCGTCAAGGTAGGAGCGCACGCGCCCCAGGCGCCCCCCGGTTTCGGTTTTATCACCGGTGTCGATCAGAGTGACCTTCCAGGGCTCAGTGGTGCGCTGGTGCACCTCCATGTGATTGCCCACATCCATGTGGAAGGTCACATCGCTGGTGTGGAGAAAATAATTCGCGAAATATTCCTTAATCATGTAGCCCTTGTATCCACAGCACACGATGAAATCGTTGATGCCGAAGGAACTATAGATTTTGAGGATGTGCCAGAGGATCGGCAAACCACCCACCTCAACCAGGGGCTTGGGGCGCACCACGGTTTCTTCGGCGAGGCGGGTGCCACGACCACCAGCAAGAATCACAGCTTTCAAGCGTAGTCATCACCCAAAGATGGATAGGAGATTAGCAGGTTCCACCTACTTAACTCGCCCGCAGATAATGGGCAGTCATGCGTCGATTAGATGCCGCAGCTGCTTGGACTCCAGGGAGGGAACTGCCACTCCGCCAGCAGGCGGCGCCAATAGGCGTGAGTGGGCGTGAGTGATCTTGACCTGCCGACCCACCAGCTGAGGGGATCAGCGACTGCGCTGAAAGCAGGAGCCGTTGGAGTCTCATCTAAGGTCGCCTCTGCTGGTTTGCTGCCGGACGGATGCCTGCTATTGCACCGCTGCCAATCTTCATCGGTTACGACCCCCGAGAGCGGGCGGCCACAAACGTGCTGATCGACAGCCTCGTTCAGAACAGCAGCATGCCGCTGGCGGTCACCCCCTTGGTGACGCCCCAGCTGGAAGCCCAGGGGCTTTACTGGCGCCAGAGGGATCCTCGCCAGAGCACGGCCTTCTCGTTCAGCCGCTTCCTCGTCCCGCATTTGGTGGGCTTCAAGGGCTGGGCCATCTTCATGGACTGCGACATGCTCTGCCGCAGCGACATCGCCGAGCTCTGGGCCCTGCGCGATGACCGCTATGCGGTGATGTGTGTACAGCACCACCACGTACCCGACCAGCAGGTGAAATTCCTGGGGGAAACCCAGAGCCGCTACGAGAAGAAGAACTGGAGCTCGCTAATGCTGTTCAACGCGAGCCGCTGCACGGCGCTTACGCCTGATTATGTGAACAGCGCCAGCGGCCTGGAGCTGCACCGCTTCCACTGGCTCGGTGACGACAACCAGATCGGCCCCCTGCCGATGGAGCGCTGGAATCATCTGGTGGACGTGCAGGATCCGAACCAGGCCGCTCAATCCGCCTTGCTGCACTGGACCCTGGGTGGACCCTGGTTCCGCGAGCAGCGCACCATGGGTGGGCCCTTGGCTGCCGAATGGTTCAGTGCTCGGGACGATGCAATGCGGCTATGGAACTGAGCGCCCTACCCGCCCCGGGACCAGCGGCAGCCCCGCAGACTCAAGCGAGGGCCTGAGCCAGTAGCACCTGCAAACGCAAGCTGGCATTGCTGCCAGCAGCAACTAGCTGCTCGAGCAGGGCCACACGACGCGAGAGCTGCTCATGGTCTTCCTGCCAGGCTTGGAGGCTAAGCTGTAAATCAATGTAGCGACCCTTAAGGGCATCTGCCTGTTGCCGGCGGGCCAGCAACAGAGACTCCAGATTTGCGGCCAACCGGTAACGCTCCAGACAATGGATGTCAGGAGGACGCCGATCAAGGCCAGCGGCCAGGGGATTGGCGTCCAGGGCCTGATATGCATGCAGATGCCCCGGGTGGGCCTGAAGCCATTCGATTGCGAGCAGGGCATCAAAGGGGGGAGGCCCAGGGATGCTGGGTGAGTTCGTGACCGGAGGCGGAGATGCGGGATCAAGGCACCAGGCCAACAGGTTTGGGAGCGAGATGCAGGAGAGATTCACCAGACGGCACGGCTGAACTGCAGTCAGTCGCTCAACCTGTATAGCGAGCAAAGCGGCGATGCCTGCAGCAGGTTTGGCCGGCTCCGCAGCTTGAATCCAAGTCACTGGATCGGCATACAGCAAAAGCAGCGGCCATTGATTATGCAGATCCGCAAGATCGGAGAGCACCAAGGGATTGAGATGGTGCAGAGAAAGGTCCTGCACCGCAGCAGCGGCATTCAACCCAGGCGCCCAGATCTGTATACTCAATGCTTACTCCTTGCCGATCGTCATCCAGTCTCGCAGAGGGAGGCGCCCAGATCAAGAAAGGCGTAACGCCGCCTTTAAAGAAAGGCCGTCCAAGCAAGTGATCATCGCAGAGTGATCTTCCGCCACCAACTCACGCCCTGAATCTCAACCATCGGAATAGCAGCCCTGGCGCCAAGGGCCATCATTTCACCAAGGCTCTGGCTCTGCTTTCCAACCATCCGCATCAACAACTCACGCTGACCACGAAGCCAATCCAATTTTCCAGCATGTCGACCGAGCTGAACCTTGAGATTCTGGCACTCAAGAAAGTAATATTCTAAATCTTGCTGCGTCTTACGGAGCTTCTCTCGATCATCTTCTTGCACTTGATGCAGCCGCATCAGAAGCAACTCATTTTCCTTACTCGCCTCGGCCAACTTGCTCTCCAGCACATCTTTATCGCGACATGCATCGGCATGATTCAGGATTTCCAGCTCAAGCCGCGACTGAACTTCAAGGAGCTGCTCCAGCGCTCGCTCGGCCTCCTCTTTAGCGTCACGAAGCTCGCCTTCATCGACAACGAGCTTTTCGCCGTCCTCATCAATCCCTGGCAAAATGCCCGAATCATTGCCATTCATCAATACTAGCGTCGAAGGACCAGTGGATTAAAGCGTAACTTCGAGATACAGACAGTTACGCCCTTGAAATTGAGCAGGATCAGAACTTGGATGGAGAGGCACGCAAAAGGGCGCCTTAATTAAAACCCAAAACGCCCGCCCAAGAGCCGAGCGCTGCATAATCCCGATTTGATCGCTCAAAGCGAAAGAACAATTCACTTAAGCTTCTTGAGCTTGAATTCATCTTCAAAGACTTCGCAAAGTCGCACTTAGCATGGTAAGATAGGGAAAGCGAGCGGAGGAGACCACATTAGCTCAACCTTTCAGCCGCGCATGCCTCGCGTTCATGCCTGCATGCTCTGTGGAGACTGGCCGGGGGCCATAGCCGCTGCAGCGAAAGGCCTGCGGCAACTCCCCGAGCTTGGCATTACACAGCAACCTGAGCTAGGTGGTCTCTACCTCAGCAACCTAGAGCTGGGCCGCCGTCGCTACCGGATAAAGCGGGCGACCGACGTTGTCGTCGAGCCTGTCAGCACCCAAGTGGTCGTTGTGGGAAGCGAACTCAGCCACAACGCAGCGGGACGAGCCCACACTCTGCTACTTACTTACAAGAAGCTGGGCTACTCGGCGAGGTTGCTCGGCTCACACTTCCCACTCTCCAGTCGCCCGCCTGAGCTCTGGGAGCCACTGCTGTCCCTTCACCTACCCGTTCATACTATAGCAGTGAACGACCACAGTCAGTTCTTTTGGCAGGCGTGGGAGCTGGTGCTGCAGCATCCGGCGGATCTAGTGCACCTGTGCAAGCCGCGGCTGCCCGCGGTGGTGTTTGGACTGCTCTACAAGCTGCTCTGGGGGGCGGCGGTGCTGATGGACATCGACGATGAGGAGCTGTGCTTTGTGGGGGAGCACGAGCCGATCAGCGTGGATGCCCTCAAGCGTCAGCAGGGCAGGCTGCCGCCACCGGAAGACTTGCTGGGCCCACTGTGGACGCAGCTAGCGGTGGATTTGGGCCAGCGGTTCGACGGCATCACGGTGGCGAATACAGCCCTGCAGCAGCGCTATGGCGGCACGGTGATCCCCCATGGCCGCGACCCGCAGCAGTTGCGACCGATCACAGCGATCAAGCGCAGCTTCGCGCGGCGACGTTATGGCATCCCGGAAGACGCCAAGGTGGTGCTCTTCTTCGGCACTCCGCGGCGGCACAAGGGACTGTTAGAGGTGGCGGCGGCAGTGGCAGCGCTGCCAGAGAGCATGCGGCCGCTGTTTGTGGTGGCTGGAGCCATCCCCGATGCCAAGTTCGAGCTGGAGCTGGTGGCCCTGCTACCGCCTGGGCGTCTGCGCCTGATGGGCAACCAGCCTTTTGAGCGGGCCCGAGACATTCTGGCGTTAGCCGATCTGGAGGTGCTGCTCAGCAGCGGTGAGGTGGCGGCTTTCCAGAGCCCAGCCAAGCTCAGCGATGCCATGGCCGTCGGCCTGCCGGTACTGGTGAGCGAGGCCGCCCCCCTGCAAGAGGCGATCGCGCGAGGCTGGGCGGTGCGGGCTGAGCCGGAGCGCCTGGCCGAGCAGCTGCAGCAGTGGCTGGACGACGCGGAAGGACTGACACGGCAGGGCGCATGCGCCCGGGAGGGGTTTCTGGAGGCGCTGGCGTTGCCAGTGGTGGCCAACAAGCTCGAACCCTGCGTAATGACGGCGTTAGCGGATCCCAAACCTGTGGATGGCCAGCAGCTCGCTCTGCTTGAGAGCTTGGCGCCTGATGTGGCCAGCCTATTGATGGCGCGGCGCTATCAGCAGTGGAGCGAACGGGAGATCAACTGGTTGGCCCTACAGCAACAGCGGCGGGATCCCAAACTAGTGAGCGTGGTGGTGCCGGTGTATGGAGATCCGACAGAGCTGGATGGCTGCCTGCTGGCAGTGCGACAAGCCGAAACCGGCATCGATTGGGAGGTGGTGGCAGTGATGAACGATGCGTCACCGGAGAGCCGGGCCGTGTTGGCGCAACACCAAGCCGCCGATCCCCGCATCAGGGCGGTGTGGCCCGGTGAAAACGTGCAATTTGCCCTTGGCTGCAATCTGGGCTTTGCCGCCAGCCGCGGTGAGCAGGTGGTGTTCCTCAACAACGACTGCCAGGTGCAGCCCAGCTGGCTGGAAGCACTGCTGGCGCCGTTGGCTGATCGTGCGGTTGCGGCAGTGCAGCCGCGACTGCTCAAGCCCGATGGCACGGTGCAGTGCCTCGGGGTGGTGTTCCGTGAGGGGCAAACGCTCGGCTATCCGCTCTACGCTGGCCTGAATGGGGAGCTCGCCTGCTGCCAACACGACCACCAACTACAGGCCGTGACCGGAGCCTGTCTGGCACTGCGGGCGTCAGATTTTGCCGCTGTGCGCGGCTTTGATGCCGGCTTCGTCAACAGCCAGGAGGATGTGGACCTGTGCCTGCGGCTAACGCAGCTACCGGATCGGAATCTGTGCGTGAGCACGGCGGCCACAACGGCGATTCACAGCGAAAGCGTGGCCCCAGGGCGCATCCGACACACCCGCTGGAGCCGGATGCGGTTTGTGCAGCGCTGGCGGGGGCAGATTCACGCCGATGACATGGCTACCTATAACCGGGATGGTGTGACAGTGACGGGATGGCTAGAAGACTCGGCTGACAAGCGCCGCGAGGGCCTAGGTGCAGGGCGGGCCGTCCTTGAAGCAGAGCAAGCCGGAGAGAAGGCGGCTTAATGGTACATGCATTCTATTTGAGGTGGACAGTTTTTCTGGATAGCCCCGATCGTTTACCTTTGAGACTAGGTACCGCCCCTCAAAAAAAGGGGGAGGCCACCGGGGAACAAACACCCGCCCATAGTCCCGAATTCAACAACGGGGTGTTTATTGAGGCGGGCATTAGCGACAGGACAATCCATGCTGTCGCCGTGACACCCCCAAGCCAAAGCTGGGGTTCCCCCGATTTCGTGGACACCGGTCAGGGGTTCACAGAGGTAAGTGTACGGGTCTTGCTGAACTGCTGCTCATAGTCGATCGGGCTGAGGTAACCGATCGTTGAATGACGACGCTCGCGGTTGTAGTAGCCCTCGATCCAGAAAGCCAGATCTCGCTGCAGCTGCTGCGGATTAATCAGCTCCTGGTGTTTGTCATCGAGATCCAGTTCCATCATCAGGGTGGAGAAAAAGATCTCCACCACAGCGTTATCCCAGCAGCAGCCTTTGGCGGACATGCTGCAGGCGATCTTGTGGTCCCTCAGCAGGTCCCGGTAGTTGATGGCCCTGTACTGGCTGCCCTGATCCGTGTGGACCAGCAGCGTCTCTGGCTCCACCTGCCTATGGACGAGGGCCCGGTTGAGGGTCTCGATCACCAGGGCCGCATCCATCCGCTGAGCCAGCGTCCAGCCGGCCACACGACGGCTGAACAGATCGATCCAGTTTGCCCAGCGCACCTATCGGTGCGACACCGCCAGGTACCGCCAGCCGGATGTGGTGCGGATGTAGGTGATGTCGCCCGCCCAGCAGCGGTTCGGAGCCGGGGGCTGGAAATCCTGCAGCAGCAGGTTCTCTGCCACACCAGCGGCACCGCGGCTGGCTTTGGAGCAGGGCCGGAAGGGATTGCGGGTTCTGGCCCTCAGTGCAGCCCGTTGCATGAGCCGGGCAACCCGGTGGCGACCGACCCTGTGACCTGCAGCGCGCAGCTCCCGGTGAATCCGAGGCGAGCCGTAGTAGCCACGATGCTCCTGGAACACCGCCTCAATTTTCGCGGTGAGCCGAGCGTTCTCGGCCGCCCGCTTTCCCGGCGCCTGATGCCGCTGCCGCCAGGCGTAGAACCCACTGCGGGCTACCCCCAGCTGCCGGCACAGCCAGCCACTCCGTGCTGATCAGCGAACTGGTCAATCAGGCGAAACCTTTCGGTGGCAACTGCTCCTTGGCAAAGTGCGCTGGCGTCAGCCTGAAAAAATTCTTCTCCCTCCTCAGCTCCCGGTTTTCCTTGCGGAGTCGATTGAGCTCGGCGCTTTCCTCAC
>VGQX01000150.1 GCA_016882305.1 Cyanobacteria bacterium K_Offshore_surface_m2_239 | reverse complement strand
CACGGTAGAGGTAGGCTTCGGTGTCAAAGATGATCATTTTGTTTCCTCTTGATCTTTGTCGGTAGGTGGCTTGGCCGCCAGCTCGGCGCAGACGCGGAAACCCCAGCCCTGAAGGCGGGTGGCCGGGTGGACCCCGAAGCGGTAAGCCGAGCGGCAGTAGAGAGGATCGAGGATCCAAGAGCCGCCGCGCAGGATTCGCATATCAGGAGAGGCAGACGCGGAAACCAACGAGTACGCTGAGGAAGCCCGGGGGGGTGCTGCGCCGGCAGGCCGAGCGGCAGATGTGGGATACGCTGATGCAGGAGCCGCCGCGAAGGAGGCGGCTCCTGAAGTCTTTCCCAGGCTTTCAGCAGCAGACGCGAAACCCAACGTTGTCGTTGAGGTCGGCTGGGCGGCACCTGAACCGGGAGGCCGAGCGGCAGAGGCGGGGTCTGCCGAACCAAGAACCGCCGCGAAGGATGCGGCGCCTGAGCACTTTCCCAGGGTGTCATCCACCTCCATCCAGGCACTCCCATCAGTAGGAGCCCCGTGGTACGAGTCGTGCCATTGGTCGAGGCACCATTCCCAGACATTTCCGTTCATGTCCTGCAGGCCCCAGGCATTGGCAGGGAAGCTCCCCACCGGCGTCGTCTGCTGGCGATACTCACCCTTGGGGCCATTGGCGTAGCTGTAGGTGCCGTCGTAGTTGGCGTGCTCCGGGCTGATCGTTTCCCCGAAGGCAAACGGCGTGGCAGTGCCTGCTCGGCAGGCATATTCCCACTGGGCTTCGCTCGGGAGGGAAAAGGCGCGACCTGTGGCCTGGCTCAGGCGGCGGCAGAACTCCACGGCGTCGTGCCAGCTCACGTTTTCTACAGGCCGATCGTCGCCCTTGAAGCGCGACGGATCCCGCACCAGCTCGCGCTCCAGCTTTGGCAAGCCCGCCACCACCCGCCACTGGGCCTGGGTGATAGGGGTGCGGCCCATGAGGAAGCTCTCCAGCGTCACCTCATGCTGGGGTCCTTCATCGGCGAAGTGCCCCTCCTCATCGGGGGGGGAGCCCATCAGAAACGATCCGGGAGGGATTTCAACCATGGAAATCAGGTTGGAAAAGTCAGTCATGGAGAAATGCGATGGAGGATTGAGCTAACTTGGGGGAGGCATCACCCGCGAAACGGTGACCAGAAGCGGGCAGATGCCGCTAAGACGGCGCGGGCTGGGTTACCGAGGATTCCTCGGCAACTGGCGGGACAGGATGGCCCCAGCGGTCGAGCAGGGCAGCAGCTAAGTCGTCTATGCGGGCGAGCAGGGCAGCAGCCTCAAGCCGTCCGTCGATAAGTCCGGCCCGATAACCAGCAATGAAGTCCGGGCGCTCCTTTTGCGCCACATCCCCCTCCCCCTCAGCAGGCGGCGCAGGCTGGGCCACCGCTTCTGGCGGCATGTGCTCATCAATGATTCGCAGGATCATATTGATTTGCTCGTTGCTCATGTCTTCTGGACTGATGCCCAGAACGTCCTCCCTGATCAGAGTGAGAGCATAGACTTCGGCGTCAGAGATGATCATTTCGCTTCCTCGTTGGTGGGCATAAGATCAGGCCACTGTGGCAGCCTCGCCCAGTACAAAACCGGATGGTCAATCGTAACATAGCCCATGTCGTCCCAGTTTTCTATTGTTTCGTACCATCCCTGCGCCCAGTAATAGGTATCTGTGTATTCATCATAGTCGCAGCAGATGTCATCGTAATCCACATCTATTATTTTGGTGTTTTTGGGCACCCATATCGCGCAGACTGTTCGGCCCTTGCCCAGATCGTCTTGATAATGCGCAAGAACTTTCCTCTCTGGGTCCGGCAACTGCTCGCTCACCGAGACCAGATCATAATGCTGCTGGAGCAGATCAGCGGCGCGAGAAGGAGACCGATCATCCTCGACCGACAGCGCAGGCTGGGCCACCGCTTCTGTCGGCATGTGCTCATCAATGATTCGCAGGATCATATTGATTTGCTCGTTGCTCATGTCTTCTGGACTGATGTCCAGAACGTCCTCCCTGATTAGGGTAAGGGCGGCAATTGCGTCTGAGATTGTTAGTGTCATTGTGCTGTGGTGTGGGACTGGTCGAGTTCGCCGCGTTTGATCGCCGCTCGTAAAAGCCTCGCTCCCGGTTGGTATCGAAGATCAAAATTTTCCCAGTTCACAAAGACAGATCCACCCATGAAAACGCCGTTAGCGATAAGCTCGCCAAGCTGCTCTGGGGAGATTTGGTGCTGGCCGATCTCTCCAGCAAAGTATTTCACAAAGGCTGCGCGCATAGTCTCCGCACGCATCTGCCGTTCATTCTCCCGTTGCGCTTCCTGGCGCCGCCTCTCATCCTCCTCCTGCCGCCACCTTTGCTCCCGTTGTTGCGCTTCCGCAAGCTGCTGAGCTGCCAGCCGTTCACGGCGCTCCGCCTCCTCAGCCCGATCTCGGGCCTGGCGCTCCCTCGCCTCAACCCGGTCCCGTTCGGCCTGCTGTTGACGGGCCAGCTGCTCTGCCGCTCGGCGCTCGCCATCCACTCGCAAGGCCTCCTCTCGGTCGCGCCGCTCGCGCTCCGCCGCCTCTGCGCGGAGGCGCTGCAGCTCTTCCTGCTGTTGCTCTAGAGCCGTCAAGCTGTCATACGCCTGAGAAAGCGCATAGTCCACGCGAACTTTGAGGTCTTTGGCCTCTTCCTCAAACTCTTCAAACGTCGATGGATCCACGGCTCGGGCCGCTTCCATCTTCTCTTTTGCCTGGTCGCTTGTGGTGACACTGTCAAGCAGGCTCGCCAGGTCAGATAGCCGCTGCCTCAGTCTCTTGACTCTCCTCTGCTCCGCTTCCTCGATCGCCTTGATCGCATTGTCGTGGGGTTCAATCAGGGCCGCAACCTGCTTGGCCAGCGCTTTTGCGGCCTCATCCACATTTCGCCCCCTTTCGAGATGAACGGCCTTTGCCTCTTTGCGGGCTCTCTCAATTGCTCCACTGAGCTTACGCAAGCCCGCGACGTGTGACCGGGCAGCCTTGTTCCCTTCCTTTTCGCTGTAGTCAAACGTCAGGCCTTCGGCTTCTTGTGCGGCGAGTGCAATCTGCTCGCTGAGGCTTTCAAAAGCGCTCAGCGCTCTTACCTCAGCGGTGGTGACATTTGCAAGAACGGTTCGTGTCTCGGTCATGGTGTGGTGATTGTGTGTGTGTGTGGGAGAACAGCGGCGCTGGTCTCATGTGTGTGGTGGCTCCTGCTGCTGCTGCCGCTCGCGAGCCCTGGCTCTGGCTTTGGCGTCGGCCGCGGCGGCCTTGGCCTCTTGCCGCGCTCTATTCTTGGCGGCTTCTTTTTCTGCCTTCTGCCGTACTCGCCCAATATCCCTGAACCCAGAGTCCTGGAATAATGGATTGTCCAGAAGGAACTGCGCCCTGGGCATCACCACCTGTGAGGAGGTGATATGCCTATTCCACTCGGCCACCGATGTGTTGCCGGCGAGTAGCTGCTTTTCCAGCCGGGCCTGGCATTGAATCATCAGTGGTTCCGTGATCTCGCTCCGAGGCGTGGTCAGGGAATCAAGGTGCGCCGCCCAGTCTTCTGGCTGCAGCCCAACGGCCTTGGCCGGTCGGTTCAGAATGTTCCCGTACATCGTTCTGGCCGGGTGGTCCGGGTAGGCCTCGAAAAATGCCCGGGTGCTTTGCTCCGTGTCCGGCATTATTTGGCCCAGTGCCTCGACGGTGCCCGGCAGCTGCGGGGCCGCTGTCGGCGCGTCATGGTGGCCGTAGCGCAGCTGCTCCACCTGCCACACCGCAGGCCGGAGTCCGTCGGGCAGGTCTCTATATCCCGCAGAGCGAGAACCAGACCCGTTGATCTGGCGATAGAGCCGGCCCAACAACTCGCCCCAGCTGGGAAGGCGGCGGAACTCGGACGAGCCCACATCTTCCATCCACTTGGCTACACACCAAGCCAGGTGCTGACTGCTTGTCTCGGGGTAGTCCTTCAACAGCATCGCCAGCTTGAGCTGCCTCTGCTGAACCGTCAGCTGCTGGGCCAACGGCACCCGCAGGAATGCCTCCAACTGCTCCAGCGCCTGGAGCACCTCTTTTGGCGTTACTGGGGTGCCCATTCCATCACCTGTGCCAAGGCTTGCTGGCTGGCCGGGTTGCGCAGCATGTCGCAGTCAATGACTGGCAACACCCCTTGCTCCCGGATGTAGTCGTACTTGAGGGTTTGCCAGCCGTGCTCGACGCCAGCCGTGCACAGCTCGATCTGCAGACCTGGGGCCAGTTCTGCTACGCGCTTTCCAGCTGCCTTGAAAGCGGCCTGCGTCCATACCGCTTTTGTCCTGTGCTTGGACCACCTTGATTCGTTCCACCACTGCAAAAACAGCGGTCGCGCTCGTTCATCCAGCGGGGGACAGTCAAAAGGGTAGTCGTTGACAGGGCGAAAACGGCTGCTCTTCTGCGCGGCATTTGGCTTGCCACTGCTTGGTGGAGCCAGCACTGTAACCGGCTGCTCCGGTTGCTCCGGTTGCTCCAGATCCGAAACATCGACCTGTACTTCGGCATAGCCGAGGGAGCGACTCATAAAGATTGCGTGCCTCTCAATCGTTACGCCCCTGTACCCACAATTTGGGCAGATGTAATACCGTCGCCTATGATCACCTTTGTCGATGGTGTCAGTGACTCGTATTCCAGGTGCTTGGCAATCTGCGCAGTTCATTTGTGTTCGGTGCTAATGACGTAGTGTAATAAGGCGAGTGCGTCTGCCTCGTCATAGGTCACTGTTTGAGTCCTTTTCTTGTCCAGCGAAAACAACCTAAATACGGCATCTTTGACATCGTCTTTGCTCGCGTTGCCCTGGCCAGTTGCAGCTTTCTTGATCGTCCCGACCGGAACGCCCTGGTAATGAAGAAAGCCGGGCACAACACGCTCAGTCATCAGAAGTGAACAAAATCCTCCATAGACCTGAGCAGCAGCGACTCCTTTGTGGGCATTGACTGCTTCGTAGTAAACAAGGTTTATGTGTTTAATCCCTTGTTGCCTCAGAAAGCGGCGAAAAAGGTGGTACCTGACTCCGCACGAGTCATGGCGGCTGGGCGTGAAGTTTTCGTGGCCGGACCAAATCCTGCCGTCAGGACCTCTCCGCGCCCACCCCGTCTTGGTGCCCAGATCAAGGCAGAGAATGCTGTCCATTTCAGCGGATCAGGTCGTCAGGCATGAGATGCCGCTCTTGCTTCCGCATAACCCTGCGGGGGTGTTGCTGCTGGAGAAGGGCGGCGCGGGCGCGTGCCATAACAATGCGTAAGTCGCCTGGATAGCGCACCTCCGGGTGGCGATTTTCGTCAAGCCCGCGTAGCAGCTGAGCACACAGCGCTCGAAAGTCAGTCATTTTCCTCGGTGGTGGTGGTGGTGGTGGTGGGCAGGGCGTGGGCGCAGAGCATTTCCTGCAGGTGCAGGACAGGTGTCGTTTTGCGATACCTTTCGCGTAGGGCATATTGATCTCGCCATGCTTGGCGATTGCTGTCTTTTGGCCAGGCCGGATGAGAGAGAAAAATGGGACGACCATTGGCGAACTGGCGACGACGTTCCAAGTCCCGACGGGCTTTCTCAAGCGCCTGCGGGGGATCGCCTAAACGAGAGGCAAGCGTGCCTGGCCTGGCACAAAGCTCCTCTAGGGTCAGGTTTAGACCTGTGGGTATGTATTCAATACATTCTCGGACCCAGCGATCTACTTCCGTCTCTCCGCAGGGGTTCCATTCTGTAGAGAAGGTAGCACGAGATATAGCACTCGTAGACTTGCAGACTCTCGTTCCTATTCCTGTGCAGAATGGCAATTCGCCTGACCATTCAATAGCATAATAGCAGTAAGCAGCTTCTGTGTAGTTAGTCATTGCAAAACCTTGTGATGTTGGTGGGAAAAGTTTGGCTTGGAATACCTCAAAAGAGCAAAGGAATCTCTTCGCTGTCTCCAGAGTCCCACTGAGATTCATCTTGGCGGTACTGGCCGGCCCATCCGGGCGCGTTCGGCGTGGCGGCAAATGCCTGTCTGCTAGGGGACGGGGACGGCGCAGGCCGGACTGGGCCGGGAGGGCGCGTGACGGGCGGTGCTGCTACAGCGCCTTGCGCAAGCGCTTGGAGATCCTCGCGTAGCGCTTGGATTTCCTCGCGGCTTATGGCCCTTGTCATGCCGTCGTCCTCGTGTTGGCTGTAGGGCAGCGCCCGCCGCTCGGTGCCATTCAGCACGTGACCGGGTTCAGGGCCGCCGAATGCCCCGCTGTAGTCCGCGGGCGGTGGCGCCACATATTCGGAGTGAACGATCACCCTGACCCCCTCAAGCTCGAGACCTATCCCAGCGCCGCCCTCCCCGTTCGGATTCCATTTCCAAACTGTGAAGGCCACCTTGACGATGGACCCGTTGCCGATGAGCACGTCGGATGGCCACGGATTGCCTTGTGCGTCCTGAACGAATGGCGGCACGTTGGGAGTGCCATTCCCGCGCAACTGCCGTCTGCTGAAATTAAAGATTATGACGCCCGTGGCCATGCCGGTCTCGTCCTGGGCCTCGTAATACGGGAGACCATTCTTTCCGGGCCTAGCGCCTGGGTTTAGACGCTGAAATTCTGCCCAGAGGCTGCTAGCGAATTGCTTGACATCATCCTCTTCTCGATGCCCTTCCAGGGCGATACTCCACTCGCGTCTCTCATTGGTCTTCCCCTTGTTGCGGATGCGTGCTTTAAACACGCAAGCGTACCGGGACCCCAGCGGGGGTGAGACCATACATTCGGCCATGCTCTGCAGTGGTGTGGAACTCCCGCACCATAGCCCGTGCGACTGCACCTGTGTAGTGCTCGCACGGCCGATTAGCGGAAGTGCTCGGGGTTCTCTCCTACCCGGCCAGGGTCCAAGGTGCCTGCGGTCACCGGGGGAGACAGCCCAGGAAGCCCTGCGGCGCCTGCGATTTCGGCTGCCATGCGGGCCAGGTGGTCAGTCCTGAACACCACCTGCACTTGCTCCAGCAGATTGCGATGGAGCCAGTCTGCGTGCGCAGGAATTGTTGCGAAACAGTCATGGTTGGTCAGCAGAGGCACGCGACGCTCTGCGGCCATGTTGACCATCTGCTGGCAGAAGCTGCCGTCGAAAGCGTGCACCACGTTTGGCATCAGCGAGGCATTGGTGGCCCTGGCGCTCAACTCTCCCTCCTCCGCCCGATCACTCACCTGCCGCCACCGCCTGGTGCCGGCCGTCAGGCTTACTACAGGTGAGTGCGCGTCGTGCGCCTGGCCAAGGCGCACCAGCATTCCCGCTGGCGTGGTCCATTCCAGGTGTTTTCCGAGGCGCAACACCTGCTGGCTGGTGGACCGCAGCCAGGCGTCCAGCTGGTGGACCGATCGAAGCTCCTCAGCGAAGATCGTCTTGAGGTGGCGGGCCAGATACCGCGCTGGCTGGACGTTCTCCCGTTGCCACTGGGCAATCCGTTTCGGGCAAGCCTCCTGTAGCTGGATTGCGAGCAGGTCAACGAGCCCGATCCAGGAGCCGCCGTAGAGGGCCGCCATGGTGGGCCCCTTCAGCGTGGCTCGGCTGATTCCCAGGGCCAGCCAACCCTCAGCCAGGGCCTGCTCTCTTCTTGTGCCCAGCTGCAGGTCCGACCTGAGCCTGTCGATCAGCAGCTCTGCCAGGTGTCCGTACAGGTCCTGCCTGCTGTCCCCGGTGAGGTTG
>VGQX01000149.1 GCA_016882305.1 Cyanobacteria bacterium K_Offshore_surface_m2_239 | reverse complement strand
CGCCATCGCGCAGGGCCGTGGAGTCATCTGGTCGACCGGCCTCAATGGCATCGCAGCGAACTTGCTGCATCGCTTCGCCCACCAGGTCCGAGAGCGTCGCAAGCGCCACTAGCTGGCGATTAGTGAATAGGTCGCTCCATTTCTTGATACCATAGATGCAGGGAGTGAAGGCTCGTGCGTCCTCAACGAATGACCCTTCCGGTCTCCAGCTTGGATGCGCCTTCATGGCAGAAGCTTCCTGCTCTGGCGACGGATCCAGGTAGAGACGACCTCGGACGCCCTCTGCAACGATCGCCATCATGCGGGCACCCATTCGCCCAGCGATCCCCTCAGCCTTGATGTACTCGGGATTCATAGGAGTTCCAGACATCAGGCAGCCGAAGTTGCCGCCTCGGGCGAGCTTTGTCCCTGCCTTTGCGGCCTCCACGACCTTCGGTCTGCCAACCTTCACCGTAAATCGATAGCTCCCGTCCTCGACTACCGGCTCCACATAGGCTTCTTTGCCCGACTTCGTAGAAAGCATGTAGTTGGAGACCAACGGCACCTCTATGTGGGCAAAAGCAGGGTTTGGGCTCTTCACCGTGCGAGCCCAGATCCAGGCAATCACGGTGAGTTCTTGCCCTTCGTAGGGCTTTAGATCCGGGCGCGGGTTCTCCGGATCGTTCACCATCTCCGGCGTGATCTTCACCTTCGGGTAAAGGTGTCCGATCCGCTTCTCAGCCTCATCGCGCATCCACTTGCCGTAGTAGCGCACGTCTTCCGCCAGGCCTTCGGCGCCTTTCCACTCGCGAGCGATCAGCTGCTTCTTGCTGCGGGCCTCTGGGTTCACCGGCGGCATCCCCGCAAACTTCGGCGGGATCTCGATCATCGCCTTGTTGATCAGCACCGCCACCGGGTTGAGATCACTGGCGTATGCCTCCAGGCCCAGCCGCTGAGCTTCCAGCGGTAAAGCCCCACCCCCGCGAAGGGATCGTGGAAGCCTGGCAGCTTCTCCGGGTTGAACAGCTCCGCTGCTTCCGGGTGGTCGGCGTTGTCGGCGCAGCACCGGCGCCAGCTGCGGCGGATCTCCTCACGCGCCGGCTTCAGCACAGCCTCGTTGGTGGTGCTCTCCCACAACACCAGCTCACTGATCAACTTGAACAACCGCAGCCGCTCGTTCTCCTGATCCTCCTCCGTGGGGAACTCCTCCGGCACCGCCGAGGGGTCATCCACCATCTGGCAGAAGATCACCGCCCGTGCCGCCGCCAGAGGACGCCTTGCCCACCACAGGTGCAACGTGCTCGGGTGCCCATGGCGGATGCTCTTCTCCCGCGCCGAGGCCGCATTGATCGCCTCCAGCGGGATGGCGACCTCGATCAGCTTCTTGCGGCGCTTGACAGGGTGGGAGGTCATGGAGTCAGACAGGGCGGGTCAGGCGGTTGAGCCGCAGGGCACTCACCGAAGCGATGGCGTCGAAGTCGGCGTCAAAGCTCACCAACTCGGCGTTGTGGTGCAGGGCCACGGCGGCCACCAACAGGTCAAGGCTGAGGACGGTTCGGCCGATCCGGCGACAGGCCTGGCCCAGGGCGATCGCCTGCTGCCACAGGTCCGCTGGTGTGGGCAGCAAGGGCAGGGTGTCGAACTGGGCCTCCAGCAACTTGGCTTCCTCCGGGCGGGCGGCACGGAGCACCTCGAAGCGCACCGGTTCCGCCAGATGGGCCGCGGGATCAAGCACGTAGGGCGCGATGCACTGCTTGAGGGCCGCCGGGCTGCGGGACCGGGTGAAGTCGATCCAGAGGCTGGTGTCGAGCAGCAACGTCATGAGGCGAGCTCCTGGGCCCTGAGGCGCTCGCGGTCCTTGTCGGCCTCATAGGTCTCCAACTCCACGCCCCACTCGCCGCTGAGGAAGCGCTGAGCGATCTGAGCCCGCCTGCGCTGTTGCAGGGCCTCCTCCATCAGGCGTCGGATGGCGGGGCCCTTCTTGCGCTCACCCGTCAGTTCCAGGATTTCAGCCATCTCCTGATCAGAAAGTTCAACAGTTACTTTCATGGTTTGGGGATCTCGGAGTCGGACTCTGAGGACAGCATGGCACCAGTCGTCAATGCGGACCCCTTCCAGCCGCCAACAACTGCTGCAGGTTCTTGGTGATCTGGGTGTCGCCAAAGCCCGGCAGGCCCCAGTCGATGCCGCTCACATAGACCGGTGGCGAGGCCTGATCAGCTTCCACGCTCACCAGCGCCAGGCGGAAGCGGTGGGGCGCGTTGCGGCCGATGTTCACCTCGTTGATCGTGAGCGTGACGGAGTCGGCCCCATCCGCCCGGCCCTTCACCTCAAGGAAGAACAGGTTGCCCTGGGCATCGATCGATTCGATGTCGTAGCCCAGGCCGCGCTGGGCGCTCACATCCTTGGGCATCCGGCCCAGGGCCTTCTCCGCCTCGAACACCGCATTCATGGCCAGCAATTCCACCCGCCTGCGCGCCGCCGCATCCACAGCCGCCGGCTGCCCCTGTCCCTGGAGGTTCAGCAACAGCCCCGCCGGGATCACCAGCGCGCCGCCCTTGAGCGTCGGCACCTTGGCGGTGATCTGGGCTTCGGCCTGCAGTTGCGCCAGCCGTTTCTCCAGCCGGCTCACGAGCACCTCGGCCCGTTCCCTTGCCACATGGGCCGGCAGCCGCGCCTGTTTGCCCGCCTGCTCCTGCAGCTGCAGTTCGGCGTAGCGACGGCTCCAGTGGTTGATCTCCCGCTGCATGCGGGCTTTGATCTCCCGCTCCGCCTTGGCGATCCGCTCCAGGCGCTCCCCTTTCACCTCCTCCAGGTGTTGGGGCACCAGGACGGCCATGGCGTGTTGGAGCACCAGACCGTCCCAGTCCCGCGACAGCCAGCTCTCTTGCAACAAGGGAGCCACCAGGGGCCGCTCATCCTCCCGCAAGGGTCGGTAGTCGAGATAGGGGGCTGAACCGGCGGCATTCACCTCTCCGCCCTGGCTGATCTCCAGGAACTGCAGGCGGTTGGAGATCAACTGCTGCTGCCCCGATCGCGTCCGACGGCCATCCTGCAGGCCGTGCTCCAGGCAGAACAGCAGCCGCGGCTCCGTGCCCAGATCCCGTTCATCCACCAACACGGCCCCCTGGCCCAAGACGGTGCCATCGCGCTCCAACACCAGCGACAGGCAGGCTTCCAACAGCGGATGGCCAGGACTCACCAGTTCGGCGCGGGGGCTGTCGGCCACATGCTCCTTCTCAAAGCAGATGCGCTCATAGCGGGGTTGCACCGGCAGGCCAATCCCCATCTGTTGGTTGCGGTCCATCAGCAGGGGCGGCACATAGGTGATCGCGTAGCGGCCCTTCTCGCGGGGGGTCACCTTGCCGCCCAGACGCCGGAACGCCTCGATGAAGAAGTCGTGCACGTAATGGGGGTGGATGCGTTTGGCCATCGCCCGCTCCATCTGCTGACGCAGGTGCTCCACCGTGGCGGCATCCATTCCTTGGCGCACCAGGGCCCGTTGGGCCAGGAGGTGTTCCAGATGGCGCTGGTCCACCGCGCCCTCAATTTCCAGCTCCAGCTGCGCTTTCACCTCTGGCCTTTCGTTATAGCGGACCGCATCCATCAACAGATCCCGCAGGGAACGACCTGAGAACAACTGGCCGAGCACATCGAACACCTTGTCGCCCAGCGCCTGGCGGGCGGCCTCCAGCTTTCTGAGCAACTGGATATACACATCACCCTCGCGAGTGTCCTTGGCCAGCAGGTTCCAGAGATGGCATACCTCCTTTTGGCCGATCCGGTGGATGCGCCCGAAACGCTGCTCCAGCCGGTTGGGGTTCCAGGGCAAGTCGTAGTTCACCATCAGGTGCGCCCGCTGCAGGTTCACCCCCTCCCCGGCGGCGTCATTGGCCAGCAGCACCACCACCTCCGGGTCGTTCATGAAGGCATGCACGATCTGGCGGCGCCGATCGCGGGCCACAGCGCCATGGATCTCCACCACGGCCTCCGGCCGCCCCAGCCGGTCGCGGATCTTGGCGGCCAGATCGATCAGGGTGTCCTTGAACTCGGTGAAGAGCACCAACTTGCGCCGGGCGCCGTTGGCCTGCTTCATCAGCGGGTCATCCAGGATCCGGTCCAGCTCCTGCCACTTGGCATCGGTGCGTTGGTCCACCACCTTGCGGCTCAACTGTTCCAGATCCTTCAGGGTCTGGATCTCGAAGTCCAGCTCGGCCAGGGTGAGGGCTGTGGTGGCGTTATCGGTGAACGCCTCCTCCGTGCCCTCGATCTCTGTTGCGGTGTCTTCCGCGTAGAGATCGTCGATGTCGTCCTCGCTGAGCCCGCCGGGTTGGTATTTCCCTTCCAGTCGCAGGCACTCGCCAGCCCCTCGGCCCTCCAGCAACAACCGCTCCTCCTTGAGACGGCTCTCCAACCGCTCACGGCGTCGTTCGATGGAGCGATGGATCGCATACGGACTGCTCGCCAGCCGCCGCTGCAGGGTCATCAGGGCAAAGCCCACGTTCACCCGCTTCTTTGCTCCACCCTCCTGCTGGGCGTTGCGGTCGGCGCGATTCATCTCTTCCCGCACGTAGTCTGTCACCCGCTCATAGAGCACCTTCTCGGCGTCCGAGAGTTCATATTCGGCTGTGATGCTGCGGCGCTCGGGAAAGAGCTTGGTGCCCTGAAACGTGTAGAGGTCTTCTTTCACCAACCGGCGCATCAAGTCTGTGGGATCGCTGCGGTGAACACCATCGCGCTGATGGCCCGCAAAGCGGTCTTCATCGAGCAGGGCCATGTAGAGCTGAAAATCCTCCTCTTTGCCGTTGTGGGGTGTGGCGGACATCAGCAGCAAGTTGCGGGTGTGGTTGCCCACTCGCTTGCCCATCTCGTAGCGCCTGGTGCGTTTCACCTCAGTGCCGAAGTAATGGGCGCTCATGCGATGCGACTCGTCGCACACCACCAGGTCCCACTCCGGCGCCTGCACCAGCCGGCTCAGCAGCTCCTCGTCGCGGGAGAGCATGTCCATCCGGGCGATCAGCAGTGGCCGCTGCTCGAACGGGTTGCCCAGCCCCGTGGCGTTGATCAGGTCGCGTGTGAGCAGCTCGAAGTTTAGCTCGAACTTCTCCTTGAGCTCGTCCTGCCACTGCTCGGTGAGCGAGCCCGGCGCCACGATCAGGCAGCGCTCCAGCTCGCCCCGGATCAGCAGCTCCTTGATCAGAAGGCCCGCCATGATCGTTTTGCCCGCCCCTGGATCGTCAGCCAAAAGGAAGCGCATCGGCTGCCGGGGGAGCATGTGTTCATAGACCGCGCTGATCTGATGGGGCAGCGGGTCGATCGCGCTCCCGCTCACCGCCACGTAGGGGTCGAACAACCAGGCCAGCTGAATCCGCGTGGCTTCGCTCACCAGCCGGAACAGATCGCCACTGCCGGCGAAGGTCCACTTGCGGCCGCCACCCACCAGCTCCAGATCGGCCTCATTGCTCCGAAAGAGCAGCTGCTCTCCCAGTGCGCCGTCCTGCCCGCGATAAACCACCTTGCAGGCTGCCGCGCCAAGCATCTCAGCGGACACAATCCGCACAGCTTCGCGGCCTACCAACCCCTTCACCAAACTTTCAGGTTTCAGGTCCTCCAGCCGGGCTGTCACGGCTGTCCCCCCGGAGACAAAAGATGGTCGCCAAAGCACTGGCTCTGACCCACCCACCCTCTCGAAGACTCTGATGCCTGGGGGGTGTGCACGCTTGTTGGTATGACGGAGCTGGAGATCAGGCTAACAGTGGCCTGCGGCGGGATGGGGAAAGAATCAAGGCCTGCGGCTGGATGGGTAAGGGATCCCCTCTTTTTAGCCTCTTTGGTCTGCTGGGAGGTGGTTGTTGTCATGCGTTGAGTGCATGACAACAACCAACAAGAGCCCGATCCTTCATCCGCAGGCTTCAGGCCTCCTTCCCCACCAACCCCCTGGCCAGCTCAAACTCCCGCTCAAAATCAAACCCCGACTCCTGACCCGGCAGGAGCAGACGCACCCCCACAAACAAGAAGGCAAGCGGCCTGGAGAGCGCTGATGGGCTCAGGGTTGGGGAGGTGGCGCAGGCGGAGGCGGGCGGCGGCGTCGTTGATTTTGAGGCCCTTCTGGCCGGCGGTGGCCACCGCTGCCCCTGAGTGGCAGGCAGAAAGCTTGGATGGCGAAGCCGAAAGCTGATGGTGGCCTGCCCACTCAAGGATCTTGTTGGATGGCATTTTGCGACAGTTGAGATTGTTCCATGGCAAACTTGACGAGCCATCCCAATGCAGTTACCTGAATAGTCTTCCTTCTTTTGTCACCTTCATCATGTGTGCTTACAAGTAGGCCGGCATCTTCAAGAGCCTTGACGTAAGGTCGAAATGCTTGCAAACTATTAAACTGAAAAGATTCATAGTCGCCAGGCGAAAAGACACCATCTTGTTTGATTGCATTTTCAAAGACTAGTGTCCTGCCCCGGAAATCCGGACGCATAGTCTTTGGATCTTTTCAAAAATGGAATCGGCAGTAGCCGTCCACATAAATGGAGTTGAACCCTTGTTGAAGTTGGCAACAAATGTTTCTATTCTTGCTATCAGTTCTTTAACGCTTCTAAAGCTTCCACGGCGTATCATGCGTTCAGTGATAATGCCAAACCAACGTTCAACCTGATTAAGCCAAGATGAATAGGATGGCGTGAAGTGCACATGAAATTGAGGCCGTTCTGCCAACCATGCTTTTACCTTGGCATGTTTATGAGTGCAATAGTTATCTATGATCAACCCCAAACTCTTGGCGGCATCTGAGAGGGGCTCCCAACTGATCAGCAACGCCTCCACAACCCCCCGGGGAGCCCCCAGCTCCGGATGTGCTTGTTGCAGCGCCTTGGCTTCTGCCCCTTTGGCCAGCAGATCCTCCAGAAGCTGGCTCAGCCGCAGGTCCGGACGGCCAGATAGGCGTGCTCCAAGGAGCACTAGGGCCAGGGGGAGATCACCCGCCTCCGCGCACAGTTCATCAGCATCAGACTCTTCCTCCTCGACCCGCCCCTTGCCCCTCTCCCCCGCCTGCAGGGCCAATAGTTCCAGAGCTGAATCCCGCCGCAGCCAGAGCAGATCGATCACCTGAGCCCCAGCAGGGGCAATCTCCCGCTGGGTGATCAACCGCCGAAAGCGAGGCGGAAGGCCTTGGAAGAGCTGTCGCTCGACCTCATAGCCATGAGCAACACCACGTTGGTCGTCAAGGAGCAACAACACTGGCTCTGGCGGGTTGGTAGAAGCCGGCCACTGGCTCCAACACAAGGGGGGCAGATCTGTGGGGCTGGTGTCGTCGGGCAGGGCCACCGCCGGGAAGTGGCCCCGAAAGAAAGTCACCAGTTGGGCGGCCATGGCCGAGAGCCCCTGGCGGGCATCGAGGCGCACGATGCCGCCCCGGTAGTGCTCCAGGTGGTCGTAGGCGTGTTGGACGGCCAGCTCGCTCTTGCCCACACCGCCCATGCCGGTCAGGTACACCCGGCAGCCCTCAGGGGCCAGCAGGTCCGCGAGGCGCTGGAGCTCGGCGGCGCGCCCCACAAAGCGTTCGGCGCTGGTGGTGCGTTCCGGGAGGTTGTGGGGGGTGTGGCTCTCGGGGAGTTCGGGTTTGGGTGGGGGCGGCAGGCAGGGCCGACTGAAAGTCCGTCACAGGTCGGCTGGTGCGGCCATGCTGGAGCCGGTTTTGTCGGGACTGCTCCCGTCCGTTGGCCGACCCCGCTGCCACTGCTGATCTG
>VGQX01000148.1 GCA_016882305.1 Cyanobacteria bacterium K_Offshore_surface_m2_239 | reverse complement strand
GTCAATGTGAACATGGGGAGGCTCATTTGGCTCGTGACTGTAGAAGTAGATCCTGTATGGACCACTCCTGAGGATTGTCGGCATCCGAGATCAGCACCACCACACTGACGATACCGACCATGGCTTTTTTGTGCAGCTAACGCTGCCCTTGAGTGGCAGGCAAGGAGCTTGGGTGGCGAAGCTGAGAGCTGATGGCGGCCTGTCCACTCGAAGGGCTTGTTATGCAGTAGATGAATATATATTAAGCACTCTCTATGTGATCAAGAAGACTAATCTGCGCTGTCTTGGCGGAAGGCTTGTCAATACTCTTTGGCCTGCCCTGCGGATGATTTTGATCAGCCAAGAGAGTAGGATCAGGATTAAGACCCCTTCGTTGATCACCAAAGAAAGTCTCCTCTAGATCAGTTCTGTCGTAAAGCTCTTGAAGGTGGTCTGCCTCTGGACGAATTCTCTTTGCCAAATTAATTGCTTTGTTGCTTTGTCCGCGCAAATCAAATGTGTAGTTGACACTTTTAGACCCATTTTCCTCGCTATAGCTTCGCAGGCACTTCAGATTAGCGAAGCTTCCTTCTTCATTAGGCGTTCCAGATACTCTCCGAAGTGATACCTCGAAATAACTTTCATCTGTCTCGCTTCCGATGTAGCGCCGATCATAATCCCGTGAAACTACTGCGACTGTGCCAGACCCCATATACGGATCGTAGACAACATCTCCGGGATTCGTCGAAGCCAATACTATTCGGGCTATAAGGTCCTCAGGAAATTGACACGGATGAATCGTTTGCTCCTCGTGATTATGCTTAACATTACGAAAGGCCCAAATATCACCTGGGTTCTTGCCATCGGGATTGCAGGTTAGCTCTCCGTAGTTATCTCCTCTATGGGAAGTCTTGCCCTGATACTTCTGCGGAACTCTAATGTTATCAAGATTAAATTTGTAACCAGGTGTCTTGCAGTACCACATGATTGTTTCATGTCGGCCTGAGAACTTTCGCTTAGCGTGCATACCGTGCTGGCGAATCCAAACAATCCTATTAACTGGCTTAAAGCCTGCCTCACAGAAGGACGGATATGTCATTATATCCAAAGGATAATGAAATGGGCCATCAGTATAGACACCAACCTGCCAAAAGACAGAGCCTGTAGGCTTAAGAACTCGAAAGAACTCTTGAAATAGAGCACTCTGGACGCCTAGATACGAAGCCAACGCGGACCTTTTCTCATACTCCTTGCCAATATTGTATGGTGGCGAGCTGACAATTAGATCGACAGACTCATCTTCGAGCCCTGAAAGAGTTTCAAAGCAATCTTCATTATAAATGGAATCAAGTTGTTTCATGGGATGAAGTGGTACATATGTACAGGGTAGCAGGGCGGGAGGCTGCGGAGGCTCCATCAACTGGATGATATCCCGTTTTGGGATAAGGCGCAAGGAGCAATAGGTTGGTGTAGTGGTTTGGGCTCGATATGCCAAGACCTTTGAATGTATCCAAGGATTCCTATGGTTTACTTCGCCAAATCTTGGTTGATGCACGGCTCATTGCTGGTTTAACACAGGCTGAATTAGCCATATCCCTAAGTGTACCACAGTCTTTTGTCTCTAAGTACGAGACAGGAGAACGACGAATCGACGTGGTTGAGTTTCTTTTCATCTGCCGTGCTCTCGGCGCTGATCCAATTGCAGAGCTTCAGAAACTCAATCATCAAATTTGCCGAGACTAGAAGTGAAGCTCCTTATTACGGACTACAACTTTCAGGAATCAGACCTGGATTCTACGTTGCTCTCTAAGACCAGAGAGATGCAATCGGCTTTAGAGGGACTGCCTCTACATCTGAAAGCTTCCGACCAAAAAGGAAAGCAAGGAACTCCAATATTTGACCCCGTTGGAACTAACAATGCGATCAAGACAGCACTTGTCGATCTCGGGTGGGACCCAAATGTCACCATTCCGGCCGAATACAACTTTCTTGGAACCGATGTTGATTTTAGCTTGCAAGGCATAGTCGCAGAAGTTCAATTTTCAAATTATCCTTTTCTTTTAAATAACCTACTTCGTTCGGAGCTGTTTTACAAGAGCAAAATGCCACTTCCAAGCGATCCGCTCAACTTGCTTATTGTAATCACTAAAGCTGGAATGTTCCCCTCCTCAAACAGCACTCTGTATTATGAACAGGCACAAAAGCAGCTATCTGCCTTATCTGAGGGGAAAGTCTTTGATGTTCCCATTCGCCTAATTGGGCTCACTTCGGAAACTGGTGAGGTTATAGAAGCCAAATGGACCGATTATAGCTCTGCAAGGTACTCTAGAACGGTTCATAAACAAACCGATATCGAAGTAAGGGTTGAAATTCCCGTGGGTCAGAGGCGCAAAGCAGAGATTTATCGCCTCTAGTTCTTTTGCTGAATGAGCTTCAGGCTTAGCTGCATAACGCTGGCTTGAGCCGCAACCCGTAGGGTTGTCGGACTCGAAGCCAATGTTATGCCTCATCGAAAGGCGATCCAGGAAAACCGTCGATCACTTCGGCGATGATCCGATCCTCCTCTTCTTCCATCTCTTTGGTAACAGCAGCATGCACCAATTTAAGAGCCATTGCCAATTTCTCAGTAAGAATTATCTTTCGTGTTCGGCTTACGCGCTCGGAAAACTCTTGGCGGAGCCAATCATTGAGAAAAGAATTGCCTTTGTAGATAGCCCCGTAATCCTTATCCCGAGTTACGATAATGATATGCTTACCGCTATCTATTGCGCATTGGATAATCCATTCCCAGTTCACTGAGTCACCAATTGATGTATCATTCTTTTTTCTAGGAGGGTAGCCAAGAACGAATCTTTTCCTTGCAAGATTTCTAACCTTAAACCGAGTACTTTTCTCGCGTGATAAATTATAGTCTGATTTATTCTTGAAAAGACGCTGTAAGCACTGATAAACAGGATCATTATTTGTTGGGTTCTTGAGTATCATCTGGATTTTCTCGTTAACCTTCTTCTGTTGTTTCGTTATTTCCGCCTTCTGTTTTCCGATCATTTTCATTGCCTGAAGATCGGCAACAATGGCGGGGCTGCTAAGCTTATTCCAATCTGGTGAGCCAAAGCTGTTAAGGGACTCAATAATGGCTTCCTGCCTGTTCTTCTTGTATTCCATTTCGACCTGAGAAGTAATAATCAGACGATCTTTGCATGCCTCAATCTGCTTTAGGTATTCAAGGCTGATATCACTGTTTCTAATCCGATAAAAGTCGAGCAGTACATTTGTGTCTACAAATAGAAGCGCGTCCAGTATTTCAACTGGCTTGGCTGTCTTGGCTTTTTTGCTTGCAGCGGTAAGGTTTGTTATTTCTCCTGCTGGAGAAGACTGTGATGCATTGGTTGGGTTCGGAGGCTGAGGGGTATTAACGACATCTTTGACATCAGCAGGGCTGAGATCTTCATCTTGCATTGCCAGTCCTCACCTCAACTTTTCATGATGATAGGTCTGTGTCCAGTGATTTGCCTTGATCATGCCTTGGCGCAGGGAGCATAACACTGTATGGACGGATCCTCGTATGAAGTGCTTTTGCACAGTTTTTGCCGCCTATCACATCGGCTGCAAACTGGAGCCATGGCCAGATCCCTGTCGTGGCAATGCTTTTCATTGTACCTCGCCAAGACCCTGTCGCTATATACGGATCCGCCTATAACCGTTCACCAGGATACAAAACCACGATCCCGAGCCATGAGGCCAGCCGCTAGAAATTGGATAAAGAACTAGGATATCTTCAAGTCCGAGCAATACTCAGATGCGAGCTATGCTGGCCTCCAAGGTATAAACTAAAAGCATGCTCACTTCATTGTTAACACTCGCGCAATTATTTACCAACGGCATATAGTGACAAGATTGCAACTACGAAGCAAATATAAGCTGAAATCTTGCTCTGCTGATCCTTCGAACTTGTATTTCGCTGGTTCTGAGAACCACGGCAGCGCGACCCATCGGACGATAAACAAACCGCTTAGGAAGGGCACATCATGGGTGGAAAAACGAGTGCTGGCAGGGCTTGTTGAGAGATAGTGTTCAGATTGTACAGTGGTTATCAGAAACAGGTAAGCACTTGTATCGGGCGATACGGAATGACGGCATGCCTGCGGGAGCCCATGCGGCAACGTACTAAAGTAAGTGATGTAATTGCTCATGCCTTTAGATCTCCGCGGCCAACTGTTTCATGGAGCTTATCCTTTCTGCCCATGTTCCTGTTGATTCTCCTGCGCGCCTTAACAGTGTTTCCCAGCTTTGTGACTGTAAGTCGATCCTTCGGGCGCAAAGTGGACGGACCCGTATAAACATCCTCTGGGCCCCGAGTTGGCCGCATAAGAGCAGGGTCCTGGCCAAGGCTTTCGCCGAGATCCATTCCTGCAGGCCGAGTCTCTCGCAACACGATGTGGTTCCGGGCTTTATGGGCGGACCCGCGTATAAGCGTTTGTGGTGATAAAGAGAGCAGCTCGGCGTGGCCCCTCGTGCTGGTGCGTCGCGTTGGGTGAGGCTTGTCAACCGAGTGGGCGTAAGGTGTGGCGACTGAGCCGTCTTCAGGGCAGCGAGAAGCATGCCTTTCCCGAGCACATTTCCTTTCCTCCATCGCCCCCCCCTGCCCTCCCCCCCATGGCTCGCGCCGCCCCCTCCACCCTCACCGCGCGCCCCCCAGCGCCTCCAGCGCAATTGCCGCGATGGCCTGATCGCTCGCTTTCGGCAGTTGCACGTAGCGACCGCCCGCGGCTTCGGCCAGGTCTTTGCCCATGCCGCTGCCGATGAATTTGCGCTCGGTGTCGATCACCAGCAGGCGCAGGCCCAGGGCGCGGTAGCGGGAGGCGACTTGTTTCACGTCTTCCTTCAGGTCCACGGCGTCCTCGCCCTCCAGCTCGGGCTGGCCCAGGGAGCGGGAGAGGGGCACATTGCCCCGGCCATCGGTGATCGCCACCACCACCACCTGGCTGAGATCACCGGTGGCCAGCGCGTTGGCGCCCACCCGCGCCGCCAGGGCCAGGCCATGGGCCAAGGGCGACCCACCGCCGCAGGGCATCGCCTCCAGGCGGCGGCGGGCGGCGGTGATCGAGCGGGTCGGGGGGAGCAACACCTCCGCCTGCTCGCCGCGGAAGGGAATCAGCGCCACTTCGTCGCGGTTTTCATAGGCC
The DNA here is from genome assembly GCA_016882305.1 of Cyanobacteria bacterium K_Offshore_surface_m2_239. Lineage (GTDB taxonomy): Bacteria > Cyanobacteriota > Cyanobacteriia > PCC-6307 > Cyanobiaceae > Cyanobium. The sequence continues at coordinate 2,641 of VGQX01000148.1, read as the reverse complement.
TCCGTCAGCAAGCGCAACACCGCGCCCTTGGCGCTCTGCATCCGGTTCAGCGCCATCGAGCCGCTCGCATCCACCAGAAACACCACCAACGCGCCGGCCTTGCGCTCCAGCTGCTTGGCGCGCAGGTCGCCCTCTGCCACGATCAGACGCCGATGCGGTTCCCGCTCCCGTCGAGCCTTCTGATGCGGCGCCGCAGCACGGAGAGTGGCATCGACGGCGATGCGGCGCACGGGACCCCGCGGCAGGATCGGCCGCACATACCGCCCCCGGTTCTCGCTTAACACCCGCGAGCGGCTGCCGCTGCTGCCGCTCTTCGCCTTGGCCGCGTTGAACAGCAGCAGGTCGGGATCGATGGCCGTGGCCTCCGGATCCAGCAGAAAGTCCTCCGGAATCGACGGCGGCGCGTCGTCCTCCGCCGGGGGCTCCTCGGGGGGCTCCGGCGCGTCGTCGGGGTCCTCCGGCTCCGGGGGATCGGTGTCGGGCGGCTCCTCGGGCGGGTTCGGGTCCTGCTCCCCCGGCGGCGGCGGGGGCGGCGGTTGCAGGGGTTGCTCGGCGTCCGGCGGCGGTTGCTGCCGTGCCCTTGGCGCGATCACCAGACGCACGGCCACCTGCAGGTCCTCCGCCTCCACCTGGTCGCGACCGCTCAGGGCGGCATGGGCTCGCGCCACCCGGGTGGCATAGAGCTCTGAGCGGTGGCCCTCCACGCCCCCGCGCAGGGCCTCATTCACCAGATAGGCCACCTGCTCGCGGGTGATCGCCACATCCGGCAACCATTGCCGCGCCAGGATCAGCTGGGTGGCGAGCGCGTCGGTTTCCTCCTGATACCGGGCCGCGAAGGCCTCCACGGATTCGCCGTGGTCGATGGCGGAGCGGGCGATCGCCACCCGCTGCTCCGGCTCCAGCAGCTGATGGGCCGACAGCGCCATCGCGAAGCGATCCAGCAGGTGGTCGCGCACCGCCCCTTCCTCAGGGTTGTAGGTGGCCATCAACAGGCAGCGGCAGGGATGGCTCAGGCTCAGCCCCTCCCGCTCGATCCGGTTCTCGCCGCTGCTCACCGCCGCCAGCAGCAAATTCGTGATTCCGTCGTCGAGCAGGTTCAATTCATCGATGTAAAGCACCCCCCGGTGCGCCTCCGCCAGCAGGCCCGGCTGAAACACCGGCCGGCCGGTGTTCAGTGACGCGGCCACATCCACCGACCCCAGCAGCCGGTCCTCCGTCACCCCCAGCGGCACCTGCACAAACGGCGCCGGCACCACCCGCGTCGGCAGCAGCGCGGAGGGATCCGCCCCCTCTGGATCCCCCCCCAGCGCCACCACCCGCTCCCGCGTGGCCCCATCCCAGTCGCGGGGCTGGCGCGGATCGATGTTCGGCAGGTTGAGGCCGGGTCCCGTGCCGGGCCCGAGCTCGAGCACGTCGATCGGGGGCAGCAGGGCATGCAGTCCGCGGGCCAGCACCGACTTCCCCGTGCCGCGCCCCCCCGCGATCACCACCCCGCCCAAGCCCGGATCCACGGCGGCGAGCAGCAGCGCCAACTTGAGCGTGCCGTGGCCGGTGATCGCCGCCAGGGGGAAGGCGCGGCTGGCGGCCCAGGCGCTGCTGGAGGTCTCTCCGTTGGAGGTTCCTCCGATGGAGGTTCCTCCGTTGGCGGGGCCGGTGCGGGGGGTGGCGTCGTTGTTGATGCCGCTGGCAGCCATGGGCGAGGGGACGGGGGGAGGAACGGGCGGGGGGACGGGCGGAGGGAAGGCCCGCGGGGCGTGAAGGGAGGAGCCAGTCTCGCCGATAGCTGTTGGGCCTGCTGTCTGGCCGGCTGATCGCGAGGCTGGGTCCCCGCAGTCGGGACCCGCAGTCGGGCGGGCCGTGGCGGGGCGAGGCGCTAAGACAAAGCCATCGCCACCCCCGCAGCCCATGTCGCAGGACCGCGCTCCATCCCCGCCGCCCCCTGGAGCCTCCGCTCCACAGGGTTGCCCGTCTCTCGGGGACGCGGCCGCTTTGTCGTCGGCAACCCCCGCGCGGCGAGGGGGCCTGGCGCGGGCGGGCGGGGTGCTGCTGCTCCTGGGTCTGGCGTTGCCGCCGGCCCTGGCCTCCAGCCCCGCCGCCTGGCGCGACTACGACCGGGAGGTGCGCGCCGCCTGCCTTCAGGCGAGTCGTCTGCGCCAGCCTCGGGTGTTGGGCGAGCGGGTCGATGTGCCGGTGGCCGATCGCACCCCCGACGGCGGCACCCTTCTCATCTCCGCCCTTCTCCTGGAGGGGCGCTGGGCGCAGCCCGCCCCGCGGGGCCAGTTGGGCCGCGAGCTCTGTCTCTTCGAGCAGCGCACCCGGCGGGCCACCGTGGCCGATGCCGACGCCCTGGCCCAGCCCCGCCCGAAACCCTGACCCCCACCGTCGCGGCCACCCGAGGTCCCCGCCGTCGCGGCCCTCAGAGAAACTCCGGCCGGACCGCCTGGCAGCGCTCCAGCCTCCGCCGCAGGTCTGGCCAATCCCCCGCCGTGATCGCCGCCGTCAGCGTCGCCAGCTCCCGCTGGTAGCGGTGCAGGGCGGCGAGCACGGCCTCCCGGTTGCCCTGGCACATCAGGGTGCCCAGCTCGGGATTGCCGCCGCCCACCCGGCTGGTGTCCGCGAAGCCGCTGGAGGCCAGCGCCCG
>VGQX01000147.1 GCA_016882305.1 Cyanobacteria bacterium K_Offshore_surface_m2_239 | reverse complement strand
CCAGGCGCTCCACCACCTCCCGCTGCCCCACCAGCCACTGGTTGTTCAGCACGGCCAGATCCCAGGCGCCGGGGGCGAGGGCCTCGGGCGCCTCCACCACCTGAATTCGGCGGAACTCCGGCCGCTGCCGCCGCAGGAGGGCCAGCCAGCGCTCCAGCTCCGCCTGCAGGGCCTCCAATGCGGCGGGCTGTTTGCGCAGCACGCCGGTGAACAGGATCGCGATCGGGGCGCCCCCCGCGAGGGGCGCCTCCGCCGCGAAGGGCGCCTCCCCGTCCACCCCCTCCAGGAGGAGGGCGCACACCACCGCCAATTGGTGCACCAGATGGATCAGCCCCCCGGTGAGCACGAGGATGCGGGGGGGCGTGGAGCGGGGGGTCAAGGGGGCGGTGGCGGGCTGGGGAGGGGCGCGATCGGTGCCAGGCGCGGATCGAGAATCTTGGGACCCATGCCGCTGAACTTCACCGCCAGGGAGATCTTCTCCCCCGAGCCGAACATGTGGGTCACCGTGCCCACGCCAAAGCTGCTGTGGCGGAGCAGGTCGCCCACGGCCCAGGTGTGGGCGGCGGCCCGGCGCCGCACCGCGTTGCCGGCCGCCCCCGCCGTGCCGCCGCTGGCCACCTGGCGGCTTTCGGCCCGATCGACCCGGGTGAGGCGATCCAGCCGCTGCTCCCGGCGCAGGGCCGCTCCGCCCGTGCGGGGCACATCGCCCTGAAGAAGCTCTTCCGGCAGCTCAGAGAGAAACACCGACGGCACTGCGGGCTCCCGCATGCCGCCCCAGAGGCGCCGCTCGCAGGCATGGGAGAGAAACAGGCGCTCCCGGGCGCGGGTGAGGCCCACATAGCAGAGGCGGCGCTCCTCCTCCAGGGAGGAGGGGTCGTCCAGGGAGCGATAGCTCGGAAACAAGCCCTGCTCCATCCCCACCAGGAACACCACGGGAAACTCCAGTCCCTTGCTGGCATGCAGCGTCATCAACACCACCTTCTCGGCGGCGGTGTCCTTGTCGTCCGCATCGCTGGCCAGGGCGGCGCTGGCCAGGAAGCCCTCCAAGGATCCCTCCTCGTTTTCCTCCTGGTATTGCAGGGCGGCGTTCACCAGCTCGTTCAGGTTGCGGCGGCGATCCTCCGCCTCATCGCTGGCTTCGGCGATCAGCTCCGCCAGATAGCCGCTCTGCTCCATCACCCGCTGCACCAGCTCCGCCGGCGGGCTGCCCTCCAGCCGCTCCCGCAGATCGCGCACCAGCTCGCCGAACTGCAGCAGCCCGCGGGAGGACCGTCCCGCCAGCGAACGCACCGCCTCCGCGTCGCTCACCACCTCCCAGAGGGGCACCCCCAGCTGGTTGGCCGCGTCGCTCAGACGCTCGATCGTGGTCTTGCCGATGCCGCGCCGGGGCACGTTCAACACCCGCAGCAGGCTGACGCTGTCCGCCGGGTTCACCAGCAGGCGCAGGTAGGCCACGATGTCCTTGATCTCTCGCCGGTCGTAGAACCGGAGCCCCCCCACCACCAGATAGGGAATCCCCCAGCGCACCAGCGCCTCCTCCATCGCCCGTGACTGGGCATTGGTGCGATACAGCACGGCCAGATCGCCCCAGGCCAGCTCCGGGTTGGCGGCCGTGAGCATGCGCATGCGGTGCACCACCGCCTCCGCCTCCGCGATCTCGTCGTCGCAACGGGTGAGGCTGATCGGCTCCCCCTCCCCCCGCGTGGGCCGCAACACCTTGTCGATGCGCTCGCTGTTGTGGGCGATCAGGGCGTTGGCCGCCTGGAGAATCGTGGCGGTGGAGCGATAGTTGTCCTCCAGCTTCACCATCGTGCGCGTGGCATCATCCGCCGCCCCATCGCCGAAGTCGGCCTGGAAGCCCATCAGGATCTTGAAGTCGGCGGCGCGGAAGCTGTAGATGCTCTGATCCGCGTCCCCCACCACAAACACCGAGCGATCGCTCCAATCGCTCACCTCCGCAGGATCCCGCCCATCGGCCACCAGCAGCTTCAGCAGCTCGTATTGCGTGCGGTTGGTGTCTTGATACTCATCCACCAGCACATGGCGGAAGCGGCGATGCCAGTAGTGGCGAATCTCGTCGTTCTGGCGCAACAGCTGCACAGGCAAGAGGAGCAGATCATCAAAATCGAGGGCGTTGTTGGCCGCCAGAGCCCGGCGGTAGAGCCGATAAGCTTCCGCTATCTTTCGCTCCCGCTGCCCCTCGGCGTTGGCCTGCAGCTGATCTGGCAGCCAGCCCTGGTTTTTGGCATTGCTGATCGCCCAGCGCACCTTCTTCGGCTCGAAGCGCTTCGGATCCAGCCCCAGCTCCTGGGTGACGAGCTCTTTGACCAGGCTCTGGGCGTCGTTTTCGTCGTAGATCGTGAACTGCCGCGTCCAGCTCAATCCCTCGACATCCTTGTATTTATCGATGTCAAACCGCAGCAGGCGGGCGAAGAGGGCATGGAAGGTGCCGATCCACAGATCCTTGATCACCTCGCGATACACGCGGCTGCGCAGCTGCTTCTGCTCCACCGGCGGCAGGGTGCTCCAGGGCTGGCCGAACTGCCGCTGGGCCAACGCCTGGGCCAGCAGCTGCTCCAGCCGCTCCTTCATCTCCCGCGACGCCTTGTTCGTGAAGGTCACCGCCAGCAGCGCGCCCGGATCCACCCCGTGGTGGCCGATCAGGTGGGCGATCCGGTGGGTGAGGGCGCGGGTTTTGCCGCTGCCCGCACCAGCCACCACCAGCAGGGGCCCGGTGGCGTGATCCACGGCGCGGCGCTGGGCGTCGTTGAGACCGGCAAGAAAGCTCATGTCTGGATGGTATCCAGCCGCCGCCAGGGCGGGGACGGATGTCGCCCTGGCGCGACCTAAATTGATCCGTCACACCTCAGGGCTTGTCGCCTTTGGACGTTGCCAACTCCTTCCGGCCGATCCCGATCTTCATCGGCTTCGACCCCCGCGAGCGGGCGGCCACCAACGTGTTGATCGACAGCCTCTACCAGCACAGCCGCCACCCCCTCGCGATCTCGCCCATCGTGTCCTCCCAGCTGGCGGGCGTGTTCCAGCGCGAACGGGATCCGCGCCAGAGCACCGCCTTCTCCTTCACCCGCTTCCTCGTGCCCTGGCTGATGGGCTACCAGGGCTGGGCCATCTTCATGGACTGCGACATGCTCTGCCGCGGGGACATCGCTGAGCTCTGGGCCCTGCGGGATGACCGCTACGCCCTCCTCTGCGTGCAGCACGACCATGTGCCCAACGAGACGGAGAAGTTTCTCGGCGAGGTGCAAAGCGCCTATCCGAAGAAGAACTGGAGCTCCCTGATGCTCCTCAACTGCGCCCGCTGCGCCGCCCTCACCCCCGACTACGTCAACACCGCCAGCGGGCTGGAGCTCCATCGCTTCCACTGGCTGGAGGGCGACCACCTCATCGGCGCCCTGCCCGATCGCTGGAACCATCTCGTGGATGTGCAGCCGCCCCCCCGCGAGGCCGCCACGGACGGGGGACCCACCCTCCTGCACTGGACCCTGGGAGGACCCTGGTTCCGGGAGCAGCGCACCATGGGCGGGCCCCTGGCGGCGGAGTGGTTCAGCGCCCGGGATGACGCCCTTCGCCTGTGGGACTGAGCATCGTCACGGTGTGCATGAATCGGCGGGACCATCTCCTGGCCACCGCCCCTCGCGTCGCCGCCTGGCCCCACCACCAGGAGCACCTGATCGTGGATTGGAGCAGCGGCGAGCCCCTGCGGCGGGAGGAGCTGCCGGCGGATCCGCGGCTGCGGCTGCTGCGGGTGGAGGGGGAGACCCGCTGGTCGCTCTGCCGCGCCTACAACTTCGCTTTCGCCCGGGCGCGGGGCGAGCGGCTGCTCAAGCTGGATGCCGATGCCTGGCCCACCCCGCTCTTTGATCCCGAGGCTCCCTCCCTGAAGGCCTCGTCCGAGCCCTGCGGGCCGGACCCGACACCCGCCCCCCTCTGCGCCTTCGGCAGCGGGCCCGAGGGACGCAAGGGGCAGTTTCTGATCGACCACGCCCTCCTGGAGGCGGTGGGGGGGTTCAACGAACTGTTGGTGGGTTACGGCTTTGACGACAAGGACCTGCTCGCCCGGCTGCTCCATTGGGGCGGTCGCCCGGCAGCAGCGCTCCCGGAGGCCTGGCTCGGGGTGATCCCCCACTCCGACGCCGAACGGGCGGAGCTGGGCACGGGGCGCGGCGGCCTGGCGGCCAGCCAGGGTCTCGCGGCCATGCGCGCCACCCGCTTGGCCAATCGCCTCGTGGCGGCGCACTGCCCCTGGGGCCCCCACAGCCCCCGCTCCCGCTACCGGGAGGAGCGCCCGGGGGTGTGGCGCCTCGTCGCCGGCAGCCAGCCGGAGCCGCCCCCGGCGGTGGCCGCCGAGCTCGACCACGTGCGCCGCATGACGTTCTGGGGCCATTTCCTCGCCATCCCCGAGGTGTTCCTGGAGGTGCTTCCCTTCAGCCTCTTCCCCCCCGCCCGGCGCGGACGCTGGCAGGTGCGCTGGTGGCATCGGCTCTGGTGGCACACGGGGCGGCGGCTGCTGGCGGTGCCGGTGGCGCTGCTGGTGGCGGGGCGCCAGGGGCTGGTGGCGGGCGGTCGCCCGGGTCGTGAACTCCGGCCCTCGGGCCAGCGGTGATCAGCATCACCCTGGCGTCCAACGCGATTCACCTGGAGGCGGCCCGCCGCCTCCGCGATGGGCTGTCCCTCCGCCGGGGTGGCCTGGAGCTGCTGCTGTGGGAACCCGAGCGCTTTGTGCTCACCCCGGCGGACCGCCGCCGCTGGCCCCTGCGGCTGCCGGCGCGGCCCTGGAGCTACGGGCTGCTGGCGCCCTGGGCCCTGCTCGGCCTGGTGGGGAATCTGCGCCTGGCCCACCGCCGAGGCGCGGGCCAGGGCCTGCGGCTGCTCCTCGCCCGGGCCCGGCGCCTCACCCTCCTCGATGACGGCCTGGACCAATACCGCGCCCAGCCGAAAGCCCTCGATCCCCTGGCCTTCCCAGCGGGCCTCGACTGCTGGCTGTTCTCGGACGCGCCGGATTGGCGGGCCCCCTGGTGCCAGCGCTTCCGCTGCCGGGAGCTGGGGCCCCTGTATCCGCCCGGTGGCCCCGACCCCGCAGACGACCCCGCAGACGACCCCCGAACCCCGCGAGGCACCCTGATCCTCGAAGCGCCGGGGCTGGAGCGCTTGGGCGAGACGGATGGGGCCTTCCCCCGCCCCTGGTGCCTGGTGCCCCATCCCGTGGCCGCCAAACGCTCCTGGCGGCTGCCGTTGCGGGCGGGCGACCGCCGCCGGCCCGGCGCTCCGGAGGCGCTCCTGCCCCGTTGGCACGGCACCGTGGTGGTGGGCGAAAGCTTGCTCCTGCTGGCGGCGTTGCGGCTGCGGCCCCCGGACACCCGCCTGGTGGTGGCCCTTCCGCCGACAGCGGATGCCCATCTGCGGGCCCGCGTGGCCGAGGCGGCCGCCCGGGAGCCCCTGGTGAGCCTGGTGGGCGCCGGACGGGCGGGCTCTTGAAGGGTGGGCGCCGGCGGAGGCGCGCTCTCCTCAGAGCAGCTCCCGCAGCACGGCGGTCACCTCGTCGGCCGTTCGCTCCCAGCGGAAGGCTTGCGAGCGTTCCAGCCCCGCCTGGCCCAGGGCCGCCGCCAGGCCCGGCTCCCGCTCCAACCGCGCCATGGCCGCCGCGATCGCGGTCGGGTCGCGGGGGTCGACCAGCAGGGCGGCGTCGCCCACCACCTCCGGCAGGGCGCCGGCCCGGGCGGCGATCACCGGCGTGGCGCAGGCCATCGCCTCCAGGGCCGGCAGCCCGAAGCCCTCCCAGAGGCTCACCATCACCAGGGCCCGACAGCAGTTGAGCAGCTCCAGACGCTCGTCATCGCTCACCCAGGGGATCCAGTCGCAGCGCACGGCGATGCCCAGCTCCCGGGCGAGGGTCTGGAGGCGGGGGGTGGCGCGGTCGTCGGGGGGGCCCACCAGCCGCAGGCGGATCTCGCCGTCGGGGTCCCGCAGAGCGGCGAAGGCCCGGAGCAGGCGGGCCAGGTTCTTGTGCGGGTCGTGGCGGCCCAGGGCCAGGAAGAAGGGCTCCCGCTGCCGCCCCAGGGGCCGCAGCCGACCGGGATCAAACCCCAGCCGGATCGGCACCAGCCGCCGTGTCGGCACCCCCAACCGCTGCCGCACCTCCCGCGCCGTGGCCTCGGAGTTGCACAGCACCCGCACCGCCCGATGCAGCACCAGGGGCACATAGGCCAGGTGGTAGGCGAGCAAGGGGCCAGGTTGGGGGTGGCGCAGGGGCAGCAGGTCGTGGGCCAGCACCACGGAGCGCACCCCCCGCAGCAGGGGGGCCTCCGGCAGGGGCGACAGCAACAGGGGCGCGCCGGTGGCCTTCAGCAGGCGGGGCAGTTGGTTCTGGGTCCAGAGCAGCCGCGCCAGGTGGCCCCGGCGGCCATGGGCGGGCGACAAAGTCGCGGGGATCGGCAGGCTGCCGGGGCGCCCCCCTCCCAGGGGATCGAGCAGGGGCACCCGCTCCGGGTCCAGGGCCGCCACCAGATCGCGGGCCACCACGCCGATGCCCGTCGGCTTCGCGCCGAGGTAGCTGCCGTTGAAGAGGGCCCAGGGGGTGCTCATGGCCGCCGAGCCCCGCCGCCCTCGCCCTGGTCGCCGCCCCACCCCCAGGCCTCCAGCACCCCGGCCAGCACCGCCCGGCCGCGGTTCGGCCGCAGGGGAAGGCGGAGGGTGGTGACCGCCAGCAGCCGCAGGGTGCGCAGCCCCACCACCCAGCCGGGGCAGTGCCGTCGCAGAAAGCGGAGGTAGCTGACCGTGGACAGACGCCAGCGGCGGGGGGAGGCGCTGCCGCTGCCCTGGCCGCGACGGTGCTGGACGCGGGGCTCGGGCAGCCAGAGCACGGGGGTACCCAGGCGCTGGAGCCGCAGGCAGAGATCCATGTCTTCGTAATAGAGGGGAAAGGCGGGATCGAAACGGGCGGGGGGCTGGTGGGCGCTGGGGCGCAGGGCCAGGCTGCAGCCGCTCAACCAGTCCAGCCGCAGCGGTTCCGCGGCCTCGGCGTGGAGGGGGGCCAGCTGGCGGGAGCGAAAGCGCAGGCCCGGACGGAACCAGCCGCCGCTCGCCTCCAGCTCCCCGCTGTCGTCCTCCACGGCCGTGCCCACCAGGCTGCGCGGGTCCACCCGGGCCAGGGTCTCCTCCAGGCGGCGCAGCTCATCGCCCCGCGGCAGCGCGGTGTCCGGGTTGAGGAGCCACACCCAGCCCCCCCAGCCGCGATCGTCCAGCCAGGCCAGGGCCCGGTTGCAGCCGGCGCCGAACCCGTCCCCCTCCTCCCCGGGCAGGAGCCGCAGGGGACAAGGGGGCGTGTGGGGCTCCGCCGGGACCAGGGCGTCGGCGGCGACGGGGCTGGCGCGGGGGCTGTTGTCCACCACCAGCCAAAGGGTCAAGGGACGGTCCTGCCGGGCCAGGTCGCGCGCCAACGCCGGCAGCACGGCGCCGCTGTGGTGCGCCACGGTGACCACCACCACCCCCTCGCCACCCGACGGGAAGCCCTCGCCGCCCGGCGGGGGGCCATCGCCGCTGCGGGCGCTGGGGGAGGGGAGGGGGTGGCGCGTCACTCCGGGGCGTGTCCCGAGCCGTCTGGCCAGCATGCCCGCGGATGGGCCGCGGCGACCCGGGTGGCGGGGAGGAGGCGGCGATAGGCTCCGCCCTTTGCGGAGGCGGGCGATGCGATTTGTGGTGGCCGTCCCAGCCCGTCTCGATTCGTCGCGCCTGCCCGGCAAGGTGATGGCGGACATCGGCGGGCGCCCGATGCTGCGGCGGGTGCTGGAGCGTTGCGCCCGGGCCCGGCGTCCCGCCTCCGTGGTGCTCTGCACC
>VGQX01000146.1 GCA_016882305.1 Cyanobacteria bacterium K_Offshore_surface_m2_239 | reverse complement strand
TGGTGCCGGTGGCGGGGGCGGTGGGGTTGGAAGCGGAGTACGCCTATCTGGAGGAGAGCCTGCGGCGGTTCCCCACGGGACGGGAGCAGGAGCGACTGGCGCTGGAGGCCGGCTTCTCCCGGGCGCGACATCAGCCCGTGGCCCTGGGACTGATGGGGCGGCTGGAGCTGGTGGCTTGAGGCGCCGACGGCCTCCTGGATTCGTCCCGGTAGGGTGGCCCGCACGGACCCCCGGGCCATGCATTTTCAGGACATCATCGCCACCCTGAGCCGATTCTGGGCCGATCAGGGCTGCCTGATCTTGCAGCCCTACGACACGGAGAAAGGCGCCGGCACCATGAGTCCGCACACCGTGTTGCGAGCCATCGGTCCGGAACCCTGGGCGGTGGCCTACCCGGAACCCTGTCGCCGTCCCACCGATGGCCGCTATGGCGACAACCCCAACCGGGCGCAGCACTATTTCCAGTATCAAGTCCTGATCAAGCCGTCGCCGGAAGGCATCCAAGAAACCTATCTCGCCTCCCTGGAAACCCTGGGCATCCGGCAACGGGAGCACGACATTCGCTTCGTGGAGGACAACTGGGAATCCCCCACGCTCGGCGCCTGGGGGGTGGGCTGGGAGGTGTGGCTGGATGGCATGGAGGTGACGCAGTTCACCTACTTCCAGCAATGCGGCGGCATCGATTGCCGACCGGTCTCGATCGAGATCACCTACGGCCTCGAACGCCTGGCGATGTATCTGCAGAACGTGGAAAGCATCTGGGATCTGCGCTGGGATGGACGACGCACCTACGGCGAGATCTGGCTGCCCTTTGAAAAGGGCCAGTGCACCTACAACTTCGAGAGCTCCAATCCAGAACGCCTCCAGCAGCTCTTCACGCTTTACGAGGCGGAAGCCACCGACCTGGTGGCCGCCGGCCTGCCGGCCCCAGCGCTGGACTTCGTGCTCAAGTGCAGTCACACCTTCAATCTCCTGGAGGCGCGCGGCGTGATCTCCGTGACAGAGCGCACGGCAACGATCGCCCGCATTCGCCATCTGGCCAAGCAGGTGGCGGAGGCCTGGCTGGCGGAAAGGGAGGCCATGGGCTTCCCGCTGTTGGCCTCGGAGCCCGTGGCGGCGGAGGCGACGCCTGTCGGGACGACGACGGCAGGGGGGGCTTAGCGGCTGCCGCTGGCTTGCCGGCGTCGATAGGGCTCCCAGCGGGGGTGGGGGGTTATCAGCAGCGTCAACTGGTCCCAGATCCGCCATCCCAACAGCAGCATCCCGTAGCCGAAGGTGAACAGCAGCAGGGTGCGCCGATCCGAGCGAACGAAACGGCTCGACCCGCTCAGGGAAAACGGGAACAGCATCGCCAGGATCGCCAACAGCAACACCGCCGGTTGCCCCTGAATCCAGGCATGGACGCCGTAGACGAGGGAGAGGGCGAAGTCGAGGGGCCAGCTCACGGTCTTGATCGCCATGGCGAGAGCCGCCAGTTGCGCCCGCAGCGGCAGCCGCGGCAGCCGGCAGATCTGCTGAACGACCACCTGGGTGTACCCCCGCACCCAACGTCGGCGTTGGATGCGCAGGCTGTTCAGGGTGTCCGGCACCACGGTGGCGGCCTGAAGAAAAGGGCTGAAGGCCAGGCGCCGCCCCTGCTCCACCAGCCGGGCGGTGAGGGCCACATCTTCCGCTGCTAATTGTGGCGCTCCACGCACAAAGAACATGACCACAATCGCCAGCAGATGCAGGGCTTCAAGCGACAGATTGAGCAGGAGCAGGAGATAGAGAAAGACGAAATGATCAAGATTGCTGAGATCACGTCGCTGCACGATCAGCGTGAGCAGCGCCACATGCAAGCCCAGAGAGGTCCAGATCCTGAGGAAACCGAAACCAGCGGCGGTTTGAGGGGCGTACAAGCCAAAAGATTCGTGAAATTAGTATGTCTACAGCGAGACCTTGCCCCCTTCAAGCCCGGGCTCTGACGATTCCTCCCTGGCGCGGGTCCACTCCAGGGAATCCTTCCACGGTCCCGATCCTTGTTCCCGCCAGACCGGCCGATGCCTGGACACCAGCCAGCGGAGCCCCGCCTCGCCGCAACCGCCTCCCGCTCCTCGCGCCACTGGGCTCGGCTCCTCCCCCTTGCCCTCGGCCTGGCCCTTGTGTTCTGGGCCTGCCAGCGCCCGCTCCAACCCGGGCCCCGGGATCCTGTGCACCGCCTGCCGCGCGAAGACGCCAGCGCTTTGGTCGTGCTGCAGGGCACGCTCGTGGCCGATCCCCAGCGCCACCCCGACGGTTCCTGCCAGGCACTGCTGCAGACACCAGGGGGACGCACAGAGCTGCGGCTGTCCGCCTGTCGGAAGCTGCAGGAGGGCTGGCGCCTGCGGGCGAGCGGCGAGCTGCGGCGTCCCCCGGCCGCTCCCCATCCCCTCCTGGCGGGCCCCGCCGAACGGCTGGCCCGCCAGGGCTGCTGGACCCGCCTGCGGGTGGACTCCCTGGAGGTGCTGGCCCGGCCGGCCACCCCCATCGCCGACCTGCGGCGCCGCATCGCCGATCAGTTCCTGACCGGAGCCGGCCCGGAGCGCGGCGGGCTGCTGGCCGCCCTCGTGCTCGGCAGCGCCGTGGTGCCCCTCCCCCAGACCCTGCGAGAGGCGTTCCGCGCCTCCGGCCTCTCCCATGCCCTGGCGGCCTCCGGCTTTCACCTGACGGTGCTGCTGGGGGCGGTGTTGGTGGTGGCGCGACCCTTCGGCCGGCTCATGCGCCTGGGGCTGGCCGCCGCCGCGATCCTTCTCTTCCTCGTGTTGGCCGGACCCCAGCCCTCGGTGGTGCGCGCCGTGCTGATGGGGGGGCTGGCCCTGGGCGCCCGGGAGGCGGGCCTGCGGGGACGTCCCCTGGGACTGTTGACCCTGAGCGCCGCCGCCATGCTCCTGCTGCGGCCCGATTGGTCGCAGGATGTGGGCTTCCAGCTCTCCGTGGCCGCCACGGCGGGCCTGGTGGTGTCCGCCGACCCCTTGGAAGCCGCCCTGCGCCCCCCCCTGGAGGCCCTGCCCCTCGCCCCCGCCGCCTGGCGACCGAAGCTGACGGAGCTGCTGGCCCCCGCCCTGGCTGTTCCCCTCGCCGCCAGCCTCTGGACCCTGCCGCTGCAATTGCTCCATTTCGGGGTGGTGCCCCTCTGGGCCGTGCCCGCCAATGTGGTGGCCACCCCCCTGTTGACGCCCCTCACCCTGGGGGCGATGGCCGTCGCGGTGGTGGGTCTGGTGGCGCCCCCGCTGGCGACCCTGGCCCTGCCGCCCCTGGCCTGGCTGGCCCAGGCGCTGCTTTCGATCGCCCACGGCGCGGCCGCCCTGCCCATGGCCCAGTGGCACAGCGGCCGGGTGCCCCTGGCGCTGGTGGTGCTGTTCAGCCTGGGGCTTCTCGGCTGGGCGCTTCCCCCCTCCCGCCGCCGCCGCGGCGGAGCCCTGCTGCTGCTCCTGCTCACCTGCGCCCTCCACCTGCACCATCTGCGGGCGGATGCCCTCGTGCTCGTGGGCGATGGTCCCCGGGCTCTGCTGCTGGCGCGCCATCAGGGCCGCGGCGCCCTGCTCAGCACCCAGGCGGATGCCAGCAGCTGCCGCCATGGTCAACGCCTGGCCCAGGGCCTTGGGATCCCCCGACTCGACTGGCTGGTGCTGCTCGACGCCGTGAGCCCTGCGGATCCCGCCTGCTGGCAGCGGCTGGCGGGGGTGGTGGTGGGGGAAACCGAGGGTCCGCCGCCCTTGGCCGCGGGGCGCCAGCTGGAAAGCCCCGGTCTCGGGGCGCGGGGGCTGACGGCGGACAGCCAGGCCCTCGACCTCACCATCGGCCGCGCCCATTGGCTGGTGCTGCCCAACCGGCAGGCCTTCTGGAGCTGGCGGGAGCAAACCCTGCCCGCCCCAGCCAATGCCTGGCTGGGCTTTGCGCCGGGTGCCGCCGAGCGGCGCCTTCTCACCCAACGGGGGGTGCGCCGGGTGTGGCTCAGCGGCGCCCCGCGCCCCGGCGCAGAGCCCCTGGCGCAGGGCTGGCAGGCCACCGGCGCACGCGGCCACCTCAGCGGCCCCGCCTGAGGGAGGGGCCGGATCCCTCGGAGCCGTTGACCCCTAAAGTGCTCATGAGCCTGGAGAGGTGGCTGAGTGGTCGAAAGCGAACGACTCGAAATCGTTTGAAGGGAAACCTTCCGTGGGTTCGAATCCCACCCTCTCCGTTTCAGGGTCCAAAACGGGGATTCCCAAGGGTTCCCTTGATGTCCCACTGATTCCCGAGAGCCACTGCCCTGCAGTGGCTTTTCTGCTGTCTGGGCGTCCCATGGCATCCCGGCAAAACCCAGGCAAGCAAAAAATTCTGGTGGTGTAAGTGGTGGTGTAAAACTGGGGTGGTGGTGTAAATGTGGTCTTGGCTCTAACCGACCCGCAATCCAAGAAATAGTTCGCGCTCTGCCACAGGGATCTCGGCGGTACCGGGTCTCGGACGGTGGCGGCCTGCTTCTTGAGGTTGATCCCGCCGGTGGCAAGTACTGGCTCTGGCGGCACCGCTTCCCGCCCACCAAGGACGGCCGTCGGCAGGATTTACGCATTGGGCCCTACCCCAGGATTTCGCTCAAGGCTGCACGCGACCTCCGCGATGAGCAGAAACGTCTTCTCTATGAAGACGGAATCAATCCCTGTGATGCCAAGAAACGCAGCAAAGATCAGCGCTGGGGCAAACATGCCCAGCTCACCTTTGAGGCCGTTGCACTCGACTGGCACGCCACCAAAACGGCCGGCACCTGGACGGAGCGCCACAGCGATGACGTCATCAAGAAGCTCAACAAGGACATCTTTCCCGCCATCGGTGGTATGGCCATTGATGCCATCACAGCCCAGGACTGCCTGGCTGTGCTGCGCTCCATCGAGCAACGCGGTTCCAATGAAACCGCCAAGCGCTCCCTGGGCGTGATCAGCCAGGTGCTCGATTACGCCGTCGCCATCGGCCACTGCACGATCAATCCGGCCCACTCCCTCAAGCGCCACGCCCCCGTCAAGCAGACCACCAGCCACTACCCCTGCATCGCCTGGAGTGAGCTGCCTGAGCTGCTGGCGGCCATGCGCGCCAACAGCATCGGCGCCGATGCCAGCACCCTCAACGCCATGGGCTTGCTGGCCCTGACCTTCGTGCGCACCAGCGAGCTGATCGCTGCCCGCTGGGAGGAGCTCGACTTCGAGGAGGCCCTCTGGACCATCCCGGCCGAGCGCATGAAGGGCCGACGTGGCAACCGCCGTGAGCAGCACCTCGTGCCCCTCTCCCACCAGGCCGCGGCTCTGTTCCAGGCCCAGTACGCCATCAGCGGTCCCAACGGCCATGTCTTTCAGAGCCAGCGCACCGCCACCGGCTTCATCAGCAACAACACCGTGAACATGGCCCTCAAGCGCATGGGCTTCGATGGGCGCATGTGTGGCCACGGCTTCCGCGCCCTCGCCATGACCAACATCCAGGAGCAGCTGGGCATCGACCTGCGCATCGTTGATCGTCAGCTCGCCCACATCGAGAAGAACAAGGTCACCGCCGCCTACAACCGCGCTGAGTACTGGCTGCCCCAGCGCGTCGAGATGATGCAGCGCTGGGCCGACCTGCTCGATCAGGTCGGCTGAACGCACCACCTCTCGCGGAACGCCCCCACAACAAAGCCGGCCCGTCACCAGGCCGGCTGTTGCTGTCGCTGGTGGGCGATCAGCGGCTCGCCGCAGGCTCACTCACCGCACCCTGGATTCGCTGCTCGATCCACGCCTCCAGGTCCTCCTGACACCAGGCCACCGTGCGCGGCCCGATGCAGACCTGCCGGGGGAACTGGCCCTCCGCGATCAGCCGGTAGATCGCCGTGCGGGACAGCCCCACCTTCTCTTTCACCTCCGGCAACCGCAGCAGCCGGCGATTGGCCGCCTCGCTCATGGCCTGATCTCCACCGGCGCCAGCAGCGGCGCTGCAGCAGGGGGCACTGGACCGGCGACCACCAGCAGAACCGTGCTCAGCTGCAGGGCCAGCACCAGCCACAGCAGCCATTGCAGCTGCCGTAGGTCGCCCAGTCGCACGGTGGTGGTGATGGGCCGGCGCGTGCGGCAGAAGGCCGGCAACTGCGGCTGGGGGATAGGCCGTGGCGCACGGCCGGGGTGTTGGGGGTGGGCCATCAGAACGGCACCTCCTCATCGGCGAACTCATCGCCGTAGTCCTCCCCATCAGCAAGCGGGATCGCCCGCTGCTGGCGGGCGGCGGCTTCATCGGAGCGGTAGGCCTGCTCGGCCGCCTCGATCCAGGCGGGATCTGTGCCTTCGCGGATGCTCAGCGGACCGTAGAAGCCGATCGTGACGTTGCGCGGCACCGCATCGGCCGCCGCCTGGTCTTCGATCTTGGGGCCCTTGGGGTTGCCGTCCTGGTCGTACTGCTGCGCCCAGCGGGTCTCCAGCACCAGCACATCCCCCACGTTCAGCCGGCCGCGGCGGTGCTGACGGCGAGCCTCGATCCACTCGCCAAAGCCCTTGGCCTTGAGGATCAGCCGCACCCGATCCCCCGGGGCCGGCACACCGCCCTCATCGCCGATGCGGGCCTCCATCGTCGTGCCGGGCATGGCGATGGCATGGACCACCATTTCCTGCTTGACCTTGGTCAGATGCGCGTGCATCCCGTCTATGGCTTCCTGTTCCAGCAGCGGGGCCCCGCTGGAATGCAGGCCGCTGGCGGGCTGACGGTGTCGGGCATCGGCAGCAACGGTGAACCGATCAATCCCCAGGCGATGTCGGCGTCTGAGCTTTACCGGGCGTCCTTCGCGCGCGAACGGCCGCCCGCCCCTGCCGCTGCTGCCGCCCGCCGTGCCCTGGAGCGCCGGGCCCAGCAGCCCCCCTCCAACCGGGGCATGACGCCGGTGGGGCTCGCCCGCGCCCGGCAGCTGCTCAACCGCCAGGAGCTCTCACCCACCACCATCGATCGGATGGTGAGTTACTTCGCCCGCCACGAAGTCGACAAGCAGGGCTCTAGCTGGGAGACCTACGGCAAGGGCCGTCAGGCATGGGATGGTTGGGGCGGTGATCCCGGCCGTCGATGGGCCCGTGCTGTTGCTCGGCGGATGGATGCAGCAGAACGCAATGCCCAGCGTTCAACCAATCCGCCACGCCGCCGCTGACGCGCGAGCCAATCAACCCCCCAACTGCCCGGGGGCCGGACAACACAGCCGGCCAAACGATCAACATCTCAAAAGGGGAGAAAGCAACACGAAAAAAATCGAAAACTTTCCTCGTATTTCGCGTTTCAAAATCAGCTCTCTGCAACTCCCTGTAGATCCCCACAGATCGCCGTAGAAGAATGCAAACCTGGGGGTATTCCCCCTGTTTCCGGGAGAGGCGCAGGGTGCCTCGGAAATTTTTCAGGTTCTGGGAACCCCCACCCTTTCTCATGCCCTGCTGTCTTGATCAGCCACCAGCAGCAGGCCGCCCATGATCGCCAGGTTCTTGAACAGCTGAATCCGCTCCCCGGCATCAGCTACATCGCCGTGGAACAGCAGGGTGGTGGGCACCAGGAACACCAGCAGCAGCACCGCCCCCAGCTTGGCCTTCCAGCCGCTGATCACCAGTGCCGAGCCCACCGCCATCAGGGCCATGGCGGCCACCAGCAGCAACGGCGCCAGCGGCAGCCCTTTAGCGGCAATGGCGCCGGTCACCCCGGCAAAGCCCGTCAGCTTGCCGATCACCGCATGGATGAACACCAGGCACAGCAACATCCGGGCGACGCGGTTCAGCAACGAGGGCTGGTGGTTGTGCTGGCTCATGGGCGGCTTGCAGGACGACAGGACGGCGCGCGTGCGTGGCGATGCAAACGCAGAGGGCTATCACTCCTCTGCTGCATGGTTTGCCAGGAAGGAGCTGATCATCGACTCCATGCCTTTCTGGGTGCGGCCATGGGGTTTGAGGCCCTGCTCGGCCCAGACGCGATCAAGCTCCTGGCGCCCCCTCGGGAATCCAGCAGGACAGCAT
Source organism: Cyanobacteria bacterium K_Offshore_surface_m2_239 (assembly GCA_016882305.1). Lineage (GTDB taxonomy): Bacteria > Cyanobacteriota > Cyanobacteriia > PCC-6307 > Cyanobiaceae > Cyanobium. The sequence goes on along the minus strand of VGQX01000146.1, from coordinate 12 downwards.
GACCTTGCCTTC
>VGQX01000145.1 GCA_016882305.1 Cyanobacteria bacterium K_Offshore_surface_m2_239 | reverse complement strand
AAGCGCCTCTATGGGCTACTTAGGCAACCTTTAGGATACAAGTGAGGTTGTTGGCGCTTATTCGTGCGGACTGATCTCGCCGCCCTTGTCGCCCCTGAAATCCACGCGAACGAAATTCAGCAAGCCCCAAGTATCCGCAGCAAAGAGTTATCAGTACAAACCCATGGCAATCATCTGGAGGCACTGGGCTATTCTGCGTTTTCTTCGAGATGACCGATTAACGTTAGAGTGGTGACCATGGATCTACTTCAACTCCGTCAACAAACAGCAGATAGGGTGAATCAGAATGAATTTTGACGACCCTCAATTAATTCAAGCACTCGACAATGGGTTACTGTCGCCCGACGATGGCATCAAAGCGAAAGCTCATAACCTGCGATTGGAACAAGGAGTATCCGAATCACGGCGGAGAGTTTTCGAGCGCAAACCTTCTGTTCCGGCTGGAAGCTCATGGGATGAGCTGTTTCGACGCCATGTTGATTATGTGCGTCTATACGTCAAAACAAGCACGGAGCAACCACATACTTTCCAGGATCAGCTTGAACCGAATGACGTGGGAGATATTGATCAGGAGCAATTGATCGTACGCCTCGAGGGACTCGCCCGTCCGATGCACGAATTTGGTTGTTCGTTTGAAGAATTACAGAAAGACCACGACGATCAAGACGTTGACTTTCTCAATGAATTCTGTGACGTCTGGAATGACCTGCGCGACCTTAGGCCTGCATTCTCGACGCTACTAAGCGAAGTCGCCGAGAAGCTCGATCTAGACGATTGGGCTGACGTGTTGCGAGACATGTTGGGTCTAGCCCACTACTCGGCGAATACCGCACCTGAACCGATCGCACTATGCAAGTATTCGGTGGCAGATGTTCACCGTGAAGCAAATACGAAGGTACACATCACCATGCCCACGGTCTTGGATAGCGATCCGTGGGAACATTATTTCCCCGCACCAAAATCGTTGCGATTCGGTCGAGCAATGGCTTTGGTGCCGTGCAACAACGAAGAAGACCTCAAGGTGGAGCTTCTAAATTCACGGGTTACATACACCCATAATAACATCTGGAAGCTCGGCCAGATAGCGACACCCGCGCCCGTTTTCAGCATCAGCGAGTTGCGCGAGATGCACCTGCTCGCGCTCCAATTCGCATCAGGCAACGACTCATTTGGAGCAGCAGAAGCGAGTTGAAACAGCACGGCCATGAGCGCCACCCTTGGCTCGGAGTCCTTGAGGCTTCGCCACAGCAAGCTGTCGCTGATCTTATGGCGGGCTACGCCCCAGTGTTCCCTTACACCCTGGCGGATGCTCCAGATGTGGCCCGAATGCTCATTGGGCATCTGCCCGCCGACGATCCAGCGCACAAGGCCATGGCGTCTGGAATGATCTCTTGGCTGGATGAAAAAAGAGTTGAACCTCTTCCTGCTGACCCTGCCCGACTGCAAGACTATGTGCTCCAGGTCTCAGAAGCCTTTGAAATCATCTCGCTGGTTGGGCTGATCGAGCCCGCGTTGAAGCTGCGAGAGCAATACGTGCTCTGGTTTGAATGGGCAAACCGCCTGGATCTGGCGCCCTCGCGCGATGCGCGCGCAAGCTATTTGCGCATGCTCGCCAATACTCAACCCACCGTTGCAGATCATCATGCCGACGCAGATGCGCTCGCTCCATTCTGGCTGCGCCTCTGCCGGTCTGCTGGTTCTACCTATCCGAAACGCTATCTCCAGATCGGATTGCTTGGCCTTCGGCGGCTGCCCAGCGCTATTGAGCATGGTGATAGCCCATGGCTTGCGGGGCTTGCGGGTTGGGCGTTGGAACAGAAGCCTACGGATCAACAGTTCATGCGGGCTTGGCTGCCGATGAAGCGGCTCTATCCCGCATCACCGAAGATACTGCGGCAGCGTGTGTTCAACGTGCTGTCTCAGGAAAAGTTTGTGAAGGCGGACATTCAAGCGCCGGCGTGGTGGGCTAACGATCCTGATTTTCCAAAAACAACACATGCCAAGGGGCAGGGGCATTCGTTGGAGCCGCCGGCTCGCGAGCTCCTCGAGGCCATAATTCGTGACCTCCGCAATAATGTCGCTTTTTCAGACGTGCGTGCTCGATTAGAGCAGTTGGCTGATGGATATGAACGTTTCACTGCTGTGACGGGCGACGACTTTTTCCTGGTCAGATCCTTCTGCAACGTGGGCAAAGAGCTCTTGCGAAATGCGGTTGACGCCGTTTCGGAAAGAGCTCAATTCGCTGAACATCTCGCCCGTAAGGCCCTGCGCTATCAACCTAGAGACCCCATTGCCTGGGGGCTTTGGCGCGATGCCCTGTTCAGTAGGGGCGCCTACGAGGCTTCGATCGCCCTAGGCTGGGAGACGGTTCGGCGGTTCCCCAACGATCCGCTGAAGCGCAATGAACTGGCGGAAATCCTGATTGCGAGGAATCAGCTGGATGAAGCCCTTAGCGTCATCCATGGCGCACTTGATGCAGGAACTTTTGATCATTATACTTACGCTATTTTGGCCCGCCTCTTGGCCCACAAAGGAGAGACCAAGGCAGCGAAACAAGCGATTGATGATGGCCTTGACATAGCTGCCGATGATGGCGGCGCGCTCTTGTCAGCGCGCTCTCTTTTGGCCAAGGGCAAGCCACTCCAGTTGGTCGCCAGTGCCCGGCAAAAGATTGTTGACACCATGGCGGTAAGCACCCATGACAGCATTGCCTTGGCTCTGGAACACAGCGCCAAACTCAGGCGCCTGCGGCCACGCTTGCAAGATCATGATTCTGCGATGGAAGAGCTTCAGCAAATCCTGAACAGCGATCCGAACCTTGCCTATGCGCAAATCCTCGCGGCACGCCACAAACTTTGGCATGCTTCTGAGCAGGCACTGCCCCCCGTCGCAGCTGCTTTCGAGGAGGCGTTGGCCGCTGCAGACCTTGAGACCTTGAAAGCTTTAACCGCAAGAATGCCGCGATTGGAATCTCTTGTCTTGTTGGCTCGAGCGATTCTTGGCGACATCGACGCCGCTAACGAGGTCGCTGAGCGGTTGCGTGATGACGGCGAGAGTAAAGATGATCAAGCCGCTGAAATCCTGCGAGAGCGCTTCCGACCCGTGTTTCAGCTGATCGACGGGGGGCTTGACGCCGTGGTTGCAATCGCGAAATCTGCACACAAACTACGCATCGCCATTTACGACACCAACGAGGCTTTGTCAGCCCCGGAACTAATCGCAGCATGAATTGTTGAGGACACTGACAAGATTCGCTGTCAGTCCCAAATGGGCTGGCGCGCTGGTCGCACATGACAATCAAATCAAGCCGGCACCCTCGCAGCCTCGGCCGAATTTAACGTTGGCGGGCGATGGTCGCTCCTGACAACATCAGCCCAATCTGCTCAACTTGCTGGGGTTCGCTCTCGTTCAGCTCACTGGCTTCAGGAGTGTCGACCCCTTGCTGTGCAGCCCCAGATTCACGTCCTGCTCACGCCGCTGGGCATGCAGCGCCAGCGGTAGCGCCAGGGCAACTTGCGGCAGCCGGTGATGGCGCCAGCAGGGCTGGCAGCCTTGCCCGCCCCAGTGGCTGTCGCCTCCCTCCCCAGCTGAGCGCTGAGCCGCTTCAGAAGCGGGAGCCCGGCGTCTGCAGAAAGGCCAGCTCTTCAGCGCTCGACACCCGCCCCAGGAGTGCGTTGCGGTGGGGGAAGCGGCCAAAGCGGGCGATCACATCCCGGTGCCGGCGGGCGAAGTCGGCGGTTCGGGGATCGCTGAACCGCTCGAACAGCGGCAGGGCCGCCTCCTGCACCGCCAGGTCCTCGCTGTGCATCAGCGGCATCAGCCAGAACTGCCGCCGTGCCTGCTCGGGCTCCGCCTGCAGCCAGCCGCGCTCCACCGCCTTCAGGCTCAGGGCCAGAGCCTGGGGATCTCCGGCGAAGGCCATGGCGGTATCGCGCCAGATCTGGCGTGGGAACTGATCCAGCAGCAGCACCAGCGCCAGGGCCCCACTCGGCTCCGCAGCCCAGGCGCTGAGCTCACCGGCGATGGCGCTTCGGGTCAGGCCCAGGAATCGTTCCCGCAGCAGGGCATCAAAAGCCGCGTCCTTGGCGAACCACTGGCGCGGCAGGCTCTGCACGAACCAGAACTCCAGAACCTCCACCGCTTGTTCCCCCTGGCCTGGCATCAAAGCAACGCCTGCACGCTGGCCACCTTGTCCTCCAGGGTCTGATCCTTATCGGTGCGGGTGTTGATTTTCACCGTCGTGTAAACGCGGGGGCAGCCCATGGCGTGTACCGCCTGGTGGCAGGCCTCGATCGCGGCGAACACCGGCTCCCATTCGCCCTCGATCGCCGTGCCGTTGGGGTGCAGCTGAATCTTGAGGCCGGCCTCGGTGAGCACCTTCTCGCAGGCAGCGATGTACGGGGCCAGGTGCACGCCCACACCGATCGGCACCACGCACAGATCCACGATCACCTTCATAGCTCAGCCCTGCCTGTTCCCTTCCATCGTGGAAGCAGCTGCCCGGTCGCTGCCGTGTCCGTCTTCCCGCTGCTGGTGATCGTCCATGCCCTGGCGGCCACGGTGTGGACGGGCGGCCACCTGTTGCTGGATCTGAGGGTGCTGCCCAGGGCGCTGCGCGAGCGCAGTGCAGCCCAGATCCGTGCCTTCGAGGAGGTCTTCGAGCCGCTGGGGCTTACGGGCCTGGCCATCCAGGTGCTCACCGGGCTGGGGATGGGCTGGATCTACCTGCCGGGCTTCCGGGGCTTGTTCAGTCCGGCCAATCCGATCGGGATGCTGCTGGGTGTGAAGCTGTTGCTGCTCGCCGCCACCGCCGCCCTGGCGGTTCATGCCCGCCTGCGGTTGATCCCCAATCTCACGGACGACAACTTGGGTGGCCTGGCCTGGCACATCCGCGGCATCACGGCCCTGGCGATCGCCTTTGTGGTGGTGGGTGGCCTGATCCGGCTGGGAGGGCTTGGCTGAGCACCACGGTCGGCTTGAAAGGCAGCGTCACTGAGCAGGCAACACGAGCAGCAGCAGGCGGTTGCCCTCCGGATCAAGCAGCCAGGCCTCGGCGCCGAACGGTTCCTGCCGCGGCGGATCCCCCACGCTGGCGCCCAGCTCCAGAGCCGTGGCGATCCAGGCGTGGAGTACGGCAAGGGCGCCTGTTGCATCCGCCTTTCGTTGCAGGCAGAGGGCCAGACGACCCGGCTGCCGCGGCTGCGGCCGGCTTTTGGATGGGGCATACAGCTCCAGCGAGCCACCGGCCGGCCAAGCAATTCGCCAGTGGATGCCGCTGAGGCCCGGCTGCGGCTCCACGTTCAGCAGAGCGCCATAGAACCGCGCCAGGGCGGCGGGATCATCAGCGGCCAGCACGAGCGAGCCGGTGATCGGTCCAGTGATGGCCGGGGCCTCGGGCTCTGCCATCCCGGATCAGCGGCACAGAGCAGCAGGGCGGCGTCCCACCGGCCGGATGCTGCTGACGGCAGCGCCTGGGTCGCGGCGCACGCGCAGCCGATCCGTGCAGTGGGCTGGCCCCATGTGTTCGATCAGGGCCTCGCGGGCCTCGTGTTGCAGCTCCTCAAGGGTGGGCGCGTTGATTCGGATGGGCAGCGACTCGGCCTGGGCTTCCAGGTGGCCGGGGCGTTCAGACAGAACGCGGAACACGACCTCTCGCATGCGGGGGACTCTCCTTCTATCCGGCTCCATCCTTGGCCTGCTGCTGCGGGAGCGCAGGTGCGGCCAGATACGGGGAACCGGCCCTGCGGGCACTTGCCCTTGCCATGTCAGGCGAGCCAGCCCCGTCCAGCAGCCAGCCTGGAGGCCTCCTGCACGGCCGTGATGCAGCGCTGGGCGCGGCGTTTGGCATCGTCCTGGCCCTGGGCCCGAAGCAGGTAGCCCTCCATCGCTTCTGGCGTCTCGATCAGCACCAGCAGGCCTGTGGTGCACGCACCGAGAGAACCATCGGCGAGCAGGCGGCTCACCAGGCCGTGCTCCCACAGCTGCACCCCGGTGGAGCCTGGAGCGAACAGCTCCTGACGCAGCACGCCCAACAACGACTGCTTGAGCGCATCGAGCTGGCCCGGCCGCAGCCGGCGGCTGTTGGGCAGGCCCGCGGCAGGGCCGGCCGGAATCGCGGCAGGGCGATCGGGGGTGTGTTCCACGCTCCAGCTCAGGCCTGTGCCGGGCAGCCCCACGGTGGTGCGGGGCCCACCGCTGCGATTCACCGGGATGTTGAAGGAGGCCCCGCGGCCACCGACGGAGATCGAGCTCAGTCCGCCGCTGGAGAAGTTGAACCTCAGCGTGCCCAGGCGGGCGGAGCGGCGGAGACGGAAGCCCATGGCAATCAGCGGGTTGGCTCGCAGAGATGGCCCGAGCAGGGTTCAGGTTGCCGCGTGGATGCAGCAGTCCGCAAATCCATGCGCTCAGTGCATAGAACCGCCGGTGCTGCAGCCTCTCCGAGGAGTAGGGGAGCGCCTCAAAAGCATTGCACTGACTGGGTTTCTGCAGGTACGGGAACAGGCACTCCAGCGGGCCACCACCACCTGAAAAAAGGCGTACCTTGAAGTTGAGGGGAGGCCCGGTAGCCAACCCAGGTCCCGCCCTCCACCAGAGTCCGGCCAGGGAGCACCCGAGCCGGTGCGCACAGCGGAGGTGCGCCAACGATGCGACACACAACAGGTGAACTCGGTGACGCTGCGCGAACGTCATCCCGTAGACGCAGAGAGCGAGACGCCAGTTCTGTTTCCCGCGTTCTTAAACCTCGGGCTGCAGTACCCGAGCCGGGATCAAAGCCGAGAAGGTCAAGCCCCGAGCATCTCTTCCCAGAGACGTGATCCCCATTCCTTCCCTGCCAGGCCCCAGACAGGTCATGCGTGAACCACAGACACCCGACCGGCAGTCCTTGGTGTGAGGAGGTGACCGCCGCAACCGGTGCTAAGGCGCCCCGCACGGGGCGCCTTCTTTGTTGGGGTGTCAATCAACAGGCCTATGTCATCCCATCAACTCGGAAATAGCCAAGGATCATCTCCGGGTTGCGGATGGCGATCTGCACATGCGTTCTGTCACGAAAGCCTGCGCCCGGATAAACCAACTCGCCTTCTTCAAACACTCCATAGACGGTGTCGTACGCCTGCATGCTTTTGCTCTCACGGATCTTGTGCACCATCTGGATCACGGCACAGTCCAGCTGACGCTTCATGAAGATGCCGTTTTCTCGAACAGAATTCACGGGCAGTGGTGTGCCTGCTGCTGCGGAAATGCCAAGGGTGGCCTCATAGGCAAGGGCCAATTCATTCATCACTCCGTAGTCGGTCAGATTGAGGCAGTTGCCCGGGTAGGCAAAAGCGCCGATCACCGATGGGGAGGATCTGCGGAGATTGGCCCAAGACAAAGCCCGCTCTGGGCTGTCAACCCAGAAATAGATGCCGTTGCCGAGCCAGTCGTAATCATTTTCGCTGGGCTGAAGTGTTGCCTGTCCACTCAGAACTGCTTCAGCAACATCCTTGTCGCAGCCATGAAACAGCACCAAGGGGCCCAGACTGTTCTTAGGCCGACCGGGCATCCTGACTGCGGTACGGAGGGGTGAGCTGGCCATCAGCGTCGATCAGGCCAGCATCCATCAAGAATTGACGGGCCAGGGCAGGGTCGCGCAACTCCTCCAGGAGCGCATCGATCTGCTCACGCCGCAGCGGCCCAGAGGCTGGGGTGGAAGGAGGCCTGCTTGGGGTGGAGAGCGTCATGCGATGGAGAGGGTCCAGTGCTGGACACTGCCAGGCGAGCGGGGGTGGTGGACTTGTTGGCTGACTTCTGACGATAGATGGATGCCAGGGCGCCGGTCTGTGAGTTCCGCAACCTTCATCATTTCTGCGCGGGCGCTGGCCCGTTGCCTATAGATCAGTCCTCAGGCTCGGAGCTGAGGGGAGGCAGCCGCCGTTCCACCTGCAGAAACACCAGCCAGGCCACCCCGGCGCTGATGCCGCCGGTCCAGTCGTTGCGAAGCAGCTCCACGATCGACACCGTGCTGGCGCCGATGCGCAGGCCGCGCAGCAGGAAGCGCCCCAGCTTCTCCAGCGTCTCCTGGTTCACCGTCATCGGCTGGGGCCAGCGCAGAGGTGCTTCAGGTT
>VGQX01000144.1 GCA_016882305.1 Cyanobacteria bacterium K_Offshore_surface_m2_239 | reverse complement strand
TCAGGGAGGGACTCGCCCGCCAGTGTGATGGTCCGGGCCGATGACGGCAGCACCAGCTCCTTGGCGCGGGCCTGGCGCTGGGCCATTGGCAGCGACCTGAACTCGCCCAGCTTGCTGGCCACAGCAGCGGCCAGCCGACTTCGTGCTTCGTCGTCCTGTGCCACACGGGCAGTGATGCTGTTGCGCTGCAGCAATCGCTCTGCGTCGCGCCTGGCTGCGCGGGACACCAGCAAGGCTTTCTCCATGGCCGCCTGATCGACCTCTTCGTCGCCGGTCCTTTCGACCCGCTTCGGCGCCAGCAGATCATCCAGGATCCCCTGGGCCTCCAGCTCGTGAATCTGCTCAAGAACTTGGAGCAGTGGTGTGTTTGACGCTGTCATAGCGGCTCGTTTTGCAAGGGGCTCAAGGTCGCGACAAACTGAGCTGGCAACTGAGCTTCATTCGCCTTGGCGACGATTTGCTCCAGGGCCTGCCCAGGGAGGCCAGACGCCGACAGGAACTGGCCCCAGAGCAACGCAAACGCAGCGTAGTTGGCCTCGTTTCGCGCCACCTCCAGTGCTACGGGGAGCGCCGTGGTGGCAGGTTCGCCCTGTGGGCCGGTGGAGGCCCGCGCGGTGGTGATGGCGGCCATCATCGCCGGCTGGACGTAAAGCCAGCGGACAAAACCCAGCCAATCAGGCGCGGGGGGTGGGGGTGGCAGATATGCAGCCAGGGCATTCTCTATTTCCTCAGCAGTTGAGGTGAGGGGCAGGATCAAAGGCTCGCGGCTTGGATTGTTGTCATCTGTTATGACGATGCCGTCTTGTTGATAACTGATCATGGCAAAGAAGCGATGCGGAACAGTGGCAGCGCGCCCCGGTTGCCAGATATAAGAGTGGTTGAGGCGCCTGTCATATTGGGCCACGAGCCATATACTGATGTTAGTCTTCGTGTAATCGCTACACTGGAATGACCGGTCCAAAACGAGAAATTTTCTACGCTTGTCTCATAAAAGGACGATAAATCACTGTGAGCCTGTGCAGTCAGTGCGATGTTTGAACTTCCGTATGCTACGGCGAACCAATACAGGCGATAGGCTTCTAGGGTAGCGGTTGCGGGCGTTAGGCCCGTGGTTGCCTGGACTAATGTAGTTGATGCTGCCGACATATTGGCGGTATGTATTATAGGAATTCCAGTTATATCGCCTTGAGATGTAGAATCATAAATTGCCAATTGAAAGCTAACCCCTGGTGATGAAGTTGTGACTCTTCCCGCTAGTCCGTCGATCACCATACGTCTTTTGACCCGAAATGCTATCATTTCTATGATGTTTGTAGCACCAGGAGTTGTGCCCTGGGCGGCGTTTGTTGGTAACCCACATGTCCAGCGCCCTGGCGCATACCCATCCAGAGCTTGATTGGCGATGTTCCCTACGATCTTTTGAATCGCCTGCAAAACACTATCCGCCGCGGTCACCGTGCCGGCGCCAGCGGTGAATCCTGTAAGCGCTGATCCGATTGCTCGTGCAGCTGTAAAAAACAGGCTGCCGCCTGACTCGGCCAGGTCGCCGGTGCCCAGAATGACGCTACCGGTCTGGCCGTTTACCGATGCCACCGGGGAAATCCCGTTGGGCATCTCGTACCAGTCGCTCAGTGTCGAGCCGTTGCCGGCGACGATGACCCACTGAGTCGAATGGTCTGTTCGGATCGCCCAGTCTCCCGGCTGCCCCTGCAGCGCCAACATCGCCGACTGGCTTGCTACTGCCCCCAGGAACTGGACCAATGCGACGGAGGGAATTTGGCTGGTGGGAATCACTCCGTCCGCCAGGTCCGCTTTTGCCCCCAGCGCAGCGTCGAGGCCTGTCACTGTGGAAATGGCTTGCTCTCCGACGTGATTGCCGCGCTGAATGGCAAAGGACTGGGCCGCCGCTGCCGCCCCAGCCAGCTCCGCACCAATCGCGCCAGGGGCCAGCGCATCCGCTCCACCGATCGCGTGGGTGCTGGCGTGCGCTGTCGTGCCGCCAGGTTCTCCTCCGTTTGCCGGCAAGTCCCCCCACTCGGCATCAAAATCAAAGTCGCTGACCTTTAACAGAGCCTGCCCAGCGAGGCCATCAAGGGGCAGGCCTGGAGCAGCGGGCCTGCTGTTGCTGGGCAGGTAAAAACTCATGTGAACTCAACTATAGTCAAAGTGCCGTTCGCGCTCGTCCACGCCCCGTAAATGGCATTTGAAAATATCAGCTGTTGATCAAACATCAGAAGAGAGCCTGGTTCCAAGATGAAGCTGTTAGTGTCGTTAATGAGACTAGAAAAAGCAACGAGTAACTTGCTGGTGGATTTGTTGTTGAGAAGCAAGCCTTTGCGGCTTGGGTTCTGGGCCAAAAGCAGTGTTGGGCTTACGGAGCTTGGCACGCTTGTGACAGCAGGGATCCGCTGCGGAAACGAGACAGGCAGCGGCGTTTCTCGAAGCTGATTGTTAGTCAGAGGACCAGAGACAGGCAGCGGCGTTTCTCGAAGCTGATTGTTAGTCAGAGGACCCAGGACAGGCAGCGGCGTTTCTCGAAGCTGACTGTTAGTCAGAGGACCCGTGACCGCCAGCGGGCTCGCTCTCATCTGGTCGTCGGTCACGGGGCCGTCAACCGTCAGGGAGCCCCCGCCGTCATCCACCGTCAGACTCCCCCCCGCGTCGGACATGGGCACCGGATTCGCGGGGGTGTTCCCCACTGTCACCGAGGTTGGCACCGGGACGGTCTCAATGGTGACCCCGCCGCCTTCCAGCGTCACAGGCACCGGACCTCCGTCTCTGCCGCAAACAGGGCTGGCGCCCTGCGGCGCAGGCGGGACCGAAGATGTCATGCTGCTGGCTCCGTGTCCTCCATTCTGCAGTACCGCAGCGGTGCTGGCTACCGCTTGGCCATGGGCCCCACCCCGGCCAGCGCTTCGAGCAGCTTGTAGACGAACGCAATCCCCCGCTGGTATCGGTCCAGGGCCTCGTTGTCCTTCGGAGTGGGCGTCATGTTCACAATCACGACGGCCGCCAGGTGCATCAGCAGCAGAGCGGACCCAAGCTGCCGTAGGTGCTCTGCCGTCATCGCCGCTCCGCCGCCTCCAAGTCGCGCAGGCGCTCCTCGTGGTCTTCAACCATCCTGGTGATCCCCACCAAAAGCTGGCGCATCTCTCCCTCGCCCCGCCCCATGGTCAGGGCCAGCTTCCACAGGGGCACCGCCAGAGCGACAGCGGCGATGATCGTTTCGACGCCCAAGGCCAGACCGCTGCACGGCCGCATTCTATCAGCGGTTTGGACGGATCACTGCGTGAAGCCATGCGGCCATCGCTGCTCGGTCGCGGGGTAGGAAGGTATCCCGGGGCATCCGGGCACGGTGACCACGTCATTGCGAGGCCCAATCCCCCAGGGCCAGCGCTGTCCCGAGGTGGGGTAGGTGGGCTGCGGCGGGCAAGGTGGTGGCGGTGGTGGCGGTGGTGGCGGTGGTGGCGAAGATGCCGTCGCAACCATGAAGAGAGGGTTGATGGCAGGGGGATCCTCCTCTTCTGGCGAGTCAATGTAAACAACTTCAGCAAACACGCCGCCGGGAACACCCGAAACCCCGAGGTACTGCCGCACCTCGTCCAGCGGGGTTACGCTTATTGACTGTATAGATGTCGATCCAATCGGGACAGCGCGGAAAGAGTAAGCCACCGGATAAGCAGCGCCACCGGCGTTCACATACATCTCGACGCCGCTGCCGACGCTGGTAAACGTTACGGAGCCACTGACAAGCTCGGTCCAGCTGTTTTGGTCATTTAGGCGAAACTCAATGCCGCCAAAAACGAAATTGTACGTGCTTGGCCACGCGGCCAGAATAGTGATAATCGGTATGGTGGTCATGGCTCTAACAGTAGGTACTGAATGGTGGCGACCAAGCCTCCTGTAGTTCCGTCGTTTGTGACGCGGATTGGGTAGGTGTTGCTTGCCTCCCTGTTGATCGCGCAAGGGGACGGCTCGAATGACACGGCCTGCGCCAGCAACACTGGGTCGCAGATGACTCCAGCCCCCAGCGCGGGTGCTTGGCCTCTCTGGCGCGATGCGTCGGCGCTGGCGGCGGCCTGGCTGCTGTAGACCCGGATCCAGGATGGCTCGCTGGCCGTGATCGAGATCAGCTGGCAAGAGCGGGGGAGGCTGATCGATCCGACAGCAGTGGCGCCAGCCGCCACCGAAAGAGTCGCGCTTGATTGGCCCCGGCGCACGCGATAGCGCGCGTCCGGATCGTCTGGCCGGTAGTCGTCCCACACCCAACCCGCAGCGGTTCGGCGAATCCGGACCCTGAGTGATGGCGACCCCAGAAAGCCACTGGGCATCCCAGCGATTGCAAGGCCTTCGATGCCGGTGCTATTGCGGACCTCCAGCCGGAGTCCCACGACAGGATTGGCGGGGATGCTGGCCACGTCCTCCACCGTCAGCGAATAGGAGGTCGTCGCCAAGGCCTCTGCTGCGGCAAGCCCCGTAATTGCCGCCCGATCAACAACCTCCTGAAATGCGTAGAAGACCTGGAGATCCGCTGTATCCAGCGGCTCGGCGGTCAACATGCTCCCATTGGCCCAGTCAACTATCCTCTCCGTGGTTGGCGTTGCCCTCAGGATCGTCAGGATGCCCGACAGGCCAGGGCTGATATTGATGCTTACATTGTTGATCCAGGTGTAATCAACCCCCTGAACCAGCAACTGTTCAAACGCCCCGGTGGTTAAGTCGTAATTGCGAAAGAGCTTGACGTGATCTCTAGCCAAGAATGGAAATGGCACTGTCTGTGTCGCACCACTGGAAAGCGGTCTCTGCACGTAGCTGTAGGGAGGCATGGCTGCATCGCTGTAGCGCTCATTCTGCCGGGTCCTCCAAGAATCCACCCAAGGCCTCGGCGCCTCTAAGCCCCTCTTGGAACGTTCGCCGGGTCAGCTCCGACCGCTTCTGCGCCCAGTCCGCAGCGGCCGGGCTCTCCCCGGTCATGGCCCTGCGCTCCAGCTCCCGCTGCGTCAGCAGGTCGTAGTAGTCGGTGATGGCTGCCACAAGGCGCTGGCTGGTCCGCTGGCGGCGCATCGCCCGCGGCAGGCCGCCCGGAGGGTTGGCGCTGAGGCTTGGATCGTCCTCCATGGCCTGATACAGCTTGCTTTTGAAGAGCTGGTAAAGCGCTTCTTTTCGGGTGCGCCCCCGCACGACCCTATCCACCACCTTGGCCAGCGGCAGGCTCGCCGTGTCGTTCTGGCGAATACGCACGCCGGCATAGGTCGTGGCATTGGTCGGCAGCGAAAATTTCACCGCCATGCTGCGCCCACGCAACGGCAGCAGCGCGCTGGGCGGGGCGGTGGCGTCTGCCTTGATTGAGCCGATGATGTCGTTGTACTCCTCCTGCAGTTTGTCGCTCATGGCGATCCCCTCAAGTTTCCGCTGCTGCAGCGGCACAGGGAGAACGCTGATGTCCTGAGTCGCCAACTCTCCGTAGACCACATCGTTGATCTCGCCCCGAGGCCACTCCGCAGGGGCAAACGGGTTGATGCGGGTCCAGTCGATACCTGAGTCGCCTCGGATCGGACTGCCCAGCGCATCCTTCCGCTTGAGCTTTGCGCCAGCCGCCAGTGCCGCCAGGGGCAGGGTGTCAGCGAGCAGATTCCGCAGGCCCTGTTCCGTCTGGGCAAACGGGTCGTCCTTGTCAAGCAGGTAGCTCTGCTCTGCGGTGTCCGGCGCGTCGCGGAAGAATGCGGTCGGCCTGGCTCCCACGACATTGCCTGCTTGGCGGATGGGCCCGATGAAGGGGATCTGGCTGCTGCCCATGAAGCCGACAAACCTCTGGAGCTTCTCCATCGAGCTGCCGGTGTTGTCCATCAGCGCCTGCGTGACCATCTGGAACTGGGCGATCCCCGCTTGGCGCATGATCCAGCCCGCCAGCACCTTCGTCACGCTGCCGGCCACCTCCTGGCCGTCGTAGTCGTTGACGCCCGCTTCTGTCTTGGCGTCCTTGATGTCCTTCCACAGCAGCAAGGTGTTCAGCAGAGGGATGCCGGCAACGGGAATCCCAAAGACCGTGTTTCTCCTGGCTTGGTGCGGGTCCTGGGAACCGCCGATCTGCCCTTGCGTGTCCAGCGCTGTGAAGACCATCATCAGCATTCCGGCGATCGTCAGGCTTGCGCCGCCGCGCGCCCAGTCCTCTGCCGTCGCCTCCCTGCCTCGCACGGCGCTGCGCACCAGATCCGCCACACCGGCCTGCCCCAGTCTCCAGTCGAGAAGCATCCCGCCAAACACACTGCGCCAGTACGGGAGGGCGTAGCGATCCATCCACCAGGCCTGCCTGGCATTCATCACCGATGCGTCGATGAATGGGGCCAGCTCGTTTGAGTCGCCTTCCGGCTTCGCCTGGAATCGCATCCTGGCGCTCCAGTCCATTGCATCCACGGACTCAGCGGTGGAGAGCGTGGGCGCCCCCGCCAGCCGCTGGCGAGCGATCTCGGCGCCCACCTCCTCGTTGCTCATGTCGCTGCCCTTGATCCCGTTCATCTGGCGGAAATTGATGATGTCCGCCTCCGTTGGCGTCGCGCTGAAAACCGCTTCGTCCAGCTGGCGCTGCACCCATGCTGCGCGGTCTTGGTCGTCCAGTAGGCCCAGCTGGGCGCCTTCCATGCGGGCCTTGACCTCCAGGTTGCTGCGGAGCTTGGCCAGGAAATGGGTGTGGCCATAGACCTCGTCCACGGCGGCCATGGCGCGGAGTGCTGTTTTCCACGGCAGGTAGGCCTCGATGTCTCTGGCCCTGACCGGCCTGCGGGTGTTGCCGAACGAATCGCCAAAGCCCAGAGCCCAGTAGGCCGCCTCCCAGCGGTTCATCCCGGCATTGCTGCCAACCATTCCGCCGGGCTTGGTTAGGACAAGAATCCTGGCGGAGGCTTGCAGCTTGTTGCCAAAGATGGCGACATTCAGCGGGTTTGCCCAGCTTGCGGTCCAGTGAATCCCCTCTTTGTATCGCATGTCCAAGACTCGCTGCAGGTCCTCGATCTCCTGCCTGTTGGTCAGCAGCGCTTTGCCGTAGGTGTCCAGGTTGCCGCTGTAGTGGCTGATGCCTTCGTGAAACACCCTGGCCATATCGCTTTTCCAAGTTGTTTTCATTACGCTCAGGGCGTACTGGGACGCTTCAGCGGTGATCCTCATTGCCTCAAGGATCGGCGCACGCCCCAGCGCGTCGCCCATCTTGACCATGCGGAAACCGTTGTAAAGCGTTTCTTGGACTGGTGCGTAAAGCATCATCGCACCGCCGCCAAAGAGGTTCAGCCGATTCGAGTTCATGTTCAGCAACTGGCTGTCTTTGATGTAGCCATTTGCTACCCTCATCGTCGTATTTAACCAGTCTTTGTCTAGCCTGGTCTTAGGGTCCAGCCCGTTCACTTCGATGCCGTCCAGCACCCGCTGAATCTCCTGCGGCCTGTTGTCGGCTGCGGCCTCTATGATTCTGGAGAAGCTGTGGTCGGCGGGGATGTTGGACCCGGTCATCGACAGGGCCTCGAACACCTCGGACTCGCCTTCGTCGCCTTGGTCCAGGGCGAACTGGCGCAAGCTCAACAGGTCTTCCTGCTGCGACCGCAGCGCCTGCGCGTGGCGCCTGGTGACAAGGTTGTTGTGGCGCTCCAGGGCCAGTGCCAACCGGTAGCTGCGGAAGCCTTCGTCCAGCAGCTCGCGCGGCACCTCGGCCCCGGGGAGCGCATTCATGTAGTTCACGATCTCGCCCATGTCGTCGATGAAGTTCCTCTTCGCCCTGTCGGCAAAGAATCTGAGCCACACCTTGTTCTCCACGGCGTTGAGCGCCGGCATCGACCGCACCGTGGCCTGAGCCAGCAGCTCTGCATCGGCGATGCCCAGCTCCTCCTGCCGGAAGTAGGAGGACATGATGGCCGCCAGCTTCTCTCGTCCGTACTGCGTGGTGATGAACTGGAAGTCCTCTGGGGCGATCCGCTCCAGGGTGATGCCCAGCGCTTCCGTCAGGCGGGCATAGTCGGCCGCGTCCGCAATGTCCACCTCTTTCAGGATGCGGTCGTAGTTGGCAAACCGCCCGTCCGCTCCCATGGGCCGGGTGAGCTGGTCAAAGCCCCGCTCTACAAGCCCATCCACCTCGGGGGACTCCAGCG
>VGQX01000143.1 GCA_016882305.1 Cyanobacteria bacterium K_Offshore_surface_m2_239 | reverse complement strand
ACGCCATGCGGTACGCGGCTATGTGGTGCTCCAACATGGGGTGCGACTTGATCGTCCTGTGCAGGCCTACCAGCGCTGGCTGGATCGCCTGCCCGCGGTGTACGCCACGGCCGTTCTGAACCACCCGCCGGAGGGTGCCCGGGTCACCCCGGCCGATGACCCCCACTGCCTGGCGCAACTCAGGCACTCCCGCGCCTGATGCCTCTGGCCCTGGAGGCGCGCAAGCCGATGTTTCATCTGACACCAGCGGATGGAGCGATGGGAGGCCACCTCAAAACGGCCCGGGAGTGCGGGAAGGACTTTCGCGCGCTGGCCAGGGTGCTGGCCGATCGGTGCGGGGAGCGGGCGACGCGGCGCGTGGCGAGGGCGGCCCGGACGCCAAACCTGCTAGAACGAAAACCATTCTCATTGCCCGAGGCTTGGCCTCGCTCCCCCCTTGGCCTTCTCCAGCCCTGTCCCCACTGCCGAGCGCCTGCCGGTCACCGTGCTCACCGGTTATCTCGGCGCCGGCAAAACCACGCTCTTGAACCGGATCCTCACCCACGAGCACGGCCTGAAAGTGGCGGTGATCGTCAATGAATTCGGTGAAGTCGGCATCGATAACCAGCTGGTGGTGGAGGCCGATGAGGAAATCTTTGAAATGAACAACGGCTGCATCTGCTGCACGGTGCGCGGCGATCTGATCCGAATCATCGGCAACCTGATGAAACGCCGCGATCGCTTTGATCATCTGGTGATCGAAACCACCGGTCTGGCCGATCCCGCCCCCGTGATTCAAACCTTCTTTGTCGATGAGGATCTGCGCGACGACTTGCGGCTGGATGCGGTGGTCACCCTGGTGGATCTGAAACATGTCGACCAGCACTGGGACAGCGAGGAAGTGCAGGAACAGCTGGCCTTTGCCGACGTGTTGGTGCTCAACAAGGCCGACCTGGTGAGCGAGGCGGAGCGCGCCGCCATCGAGCGGCGGGTGCGGGCCCTCAACCCGATGGCACGCCTGTTCACCAGTCGCAACGCCGATGTGCCGCTGTCGGAGCTGTTGGGTGTGGAGGCGTTCGAGCTGGAGCGGGCGTTGAGCCTTGATCCGGGCTTTCTGGTGGAGGAGCACGACCACGCCCATGACGACGCCGTGGGATCTCTGGCCCTGGTGGAGGAGCGGCCGATGGATCTCGACAAGCTGGGCGGCTGGCTGGCGGATCTGGTGGCCGAGCGCGGTCCGGACCTGTTCCGCATGAAGGGCATCATCCAGCTCCAGGGGGAGGAGCGCCGCTATGTGTTTCAGTCCGTCCACATGCTGCTGGATGGTGATTTCGACCGTGCCTGGAAGCCGTCCGATCGCCGTCGCACCGAGTTTGTGATCATCGGCCGTGATCTCGATCAGGAGGCCCTGCGGGCGGGCTTCCTGGCCTGTGTGGCCTGAGACGGCCATGGCGGAGACGGTGCTGGTGCGGGAGCGGTTGAGCGGCGATCTGCGGCAGCCGATCACCGCGCTGGCCTGGTCGCCCGATGGGGAGCTGTTGGCGATCGCCAGCGCCGGCGGCGAATTGTTGTTGCTGGATTTCCGCGCCGGCTGCGAGGAGCTGTTGCGCGGCGAACGCGACAGCAGCCTCGACGTGGTTGGTTTCAGCGGCGATGGTCGGTTGTTGATGGCCGCCGGTCAGAGCGGCGAGCTGCTGCTGTGGGAGCTGGGCGGCTCGGGGGTGCGGCCCCTGGCCTTCGCGCCCATGGCGCTGGGGCGCGGCTGGATCGATGCGGCGGCCTGGCAGCCGGGCGGCGCGCTGCTGGCGGTGGCGGTCGGGCGGACGGCGCGGCTTTGGGATGGAGCCAGCCGCGCGTGGCGCGAGCCGCCGCTGGAGCTGCCGGGCACGGTGCAGGCCCTGGCCTGGAGCGCCGATGGGCGGCAGCTGGCGGCCACCTGCCACGGCGAGGTGGCGCTCTGGCAGCCGGGGGCGGCCCCCCCTGACAAACCGCCCCAGCGCACCCCCATCGCCTCGGCGGGCCTGGCCCTGGCGTTCTCGGGGCCCGGCCGCCAGCTCGCCTGCGGGATGCTGGATCGCTCCCTGCTGCTGTGGCCGGAGGATTGCCAGGGTCAGCCCTGGCAGTTCAGCGGCTTTCCCGCCAAGGTGCGCCACCTGGCCTGGAGTGAGGTGCCCGGACGCCTGGCGCCGCTCTTCGCGAGCGCTGCGGCGGAGGCGGTGATTCTGTGGACCCAGATGAACCGAGGCTCCAAGGCCTGGTCGCCGGAGCCTTTGATCTGGCACGAGCGCCGCGTCAATGCCCTGGCCTTTGCCCCCGGCGGCACCCTGCTCGCCAGCGCCTCCAGTGACGCCACCGTGGCGCTCTGGGATGGTCGAGGCCGGCTGCTCCAGCCCCTGGAGGGCCAGGGCGAGGCCTTCAACACGCTGGCCTGGCGGCCGGATGGGCAGCACCTGGCGGCTGGTGACGCCAACGGCCGCTGGTGGCTGTGGCCGGTGGCGGTGACGGCAGAAACCTTGTAGGTGTGATGCTGCCTGAACACACTGTTCAACGTCAATGGACGCGTTGCGAATCCTTCGCTTCTTGGCACCCGTGTGGCGGGCGGCTGCAGCTCTCGTGGTGAAGTCGGTCGAATGAGCTGAACGAGGTTTGCCAACCCAATCAGAATCGGCATCAGACCCAACCAGCCGATCGCGGAGAGGGGAACGGTTTTGGCCAGGACCCGACTGGCCATAAAGCTGGTGCCGATCAGCAGGGTGAAGCCCAGCAAATCGCCTGCGACGATGTGGATCGGACGAAAGACTCGATTGGTTTCGCTGAAAAAACCTGTGAGATAGATATTATCATCAAATGTTGTTGCCATCGCGACGGCCACGGCGGCCTGCACGTTCTCCACACCCGCTCGCCATGAATGGACTGAACCTATGCAGGGCCTGCTGACCTCCTCGTGAGTTGAGGCACACACCCATGTAATTCGCGCTGCCTCCGCGCGGGGCGAATCCCTTCGCCCTGGTGTTGGATGGAGAGACGACGTTGACGCCGCGTGTTCGGCCCCTACAGACGTTTTGCCCTGGCAGTGTTCGGAGGGGCTGTGGCCGTGCCTCTTGTCGCGTATGTCGTGACGCGCTGGCCAGTGACCAATCGCACGCTGGAAACCGTGGGGTTGTTCCTGCTCTTTCTCGTGCTCTGCCTCATGTTGGATCGCTTCCGCTTGATCAAGCAAGCCTTCCATGGCCCTGTGCCATCGGAAGCCACCGAGGCAAGACGACTGGGTCAATTGCGGATCGGGGTACCAGAAGGACTGGTGCATTTGGAGGCTTTGCGGCAGCAACAGCGACTCGAGCTTCGCTTGGCTGCGCTCGGGGTGAGTGTGGAATGGCGGGACTACATCTCGGCCTCCGCGCTCTTGCAGGCCTTGAACGCGAACGAGATCGATTTTGGCGGCGGGGGAGGAACTCCCAGCGTGTTTGCCCAGGCGGTGGATCTTCTTTTCGTGCGAGTGGCGCGCGACAAGACCACCAACGCCGGTGGTGAGGCGGTTCTTGTGGCCAATGATTCCACCATTCAGACACTGTCCGACCTGCGAGGCTGCCGTGTCGCGGTGGAGGAGGGCTCCGCCGCCCACTATGTTCTGGTCTGCGCCTTGCGCAAGGCTGGCCTGAATCCAGCGGATGTGGAGATTGTTTTTCTCTCGCGCTCCGAGGCTCTGCCTCAGTTTTCTCAGGGCATTGTCCAGGCTTGGTCCGTTTGGGTCCCCTATGCCGATTCGCCTCGTCGTCGTGATTACCCCGGCCGCTCCATCGCAAGTCTGCAGGATTTATTTGACGAAAATGATCCGTCTCTCCACCTGCCAACCCTCTACTACGCTTCTTTGGATCTGGTACGCCAATATCCTGCCATTCTCAAGATTCTGCTTGAGGAAATCAACGAATCGGGTGCTCAGGTCAATCGCGAAAATCTCGCTGCGGTGGAGCGTTTGCGCGATCAGCTGCGGGTGAGTGACGAATGGTTGGAGCGCTTGCGTTCCCTGGCCAGCGAACGTTCCATCGTTCCCCTGGATGCCCTTGCGCTCAATGGTCTGCAGCGTCAGGCGGACATGCTGCGCGACATTCGCCTCATCGCTCGTCGGGTGAAGGTCAGTGACGGGACTTACAGCTTGATCATGCGCCAGAACTGGACGGTCTGAAGCCACTGAAGCCAACCCTCCAACCGGGGAAAGGTTCGCTTGCCATCGGGTTCTCTCAGGAGCGCCAAGCCGGACAGCAGGAGCAGGAAGCCGATGCCGAGCAGTGCGCTGACGGCTCCCGCGACGATCAGCAGCAGGGAGCCGAAGTTATTCGGTGGAGGGGTCACCAGCGTGTGTCCTGCTCAGTGGTTCCAACCATCGTGGAGGGGAAGGGTGTTACTGCGCGTGGCCGCCGCCACAACCCAGCGCGTGTCCTGCCACACTGCTTCCATGCCCCATCACGCGGACCGTCCGACAAAGATCTGCGCCTGTTGCGGGCGACCGTTTCAGTGGCGGAAGAAGTGGAAGGAGGTTTGGGACGAGGTGCGTTGGTGTTCCGAGCGCTGTCGCCGCGCGGGGCGACGCTCCGGTCAGCGTGACGGGGAGAATCCCCGGTCGGACCCCGGCCCGTAAGCCCTTGGCTCCGCCCCGCTCGTTCAGGCGGGGGTGAGCCGGGCCAACGCCTCGCTGTCGTGGTGTCCTTGCCAGAGCCACTGCCAATGCCAACCGCTGGCTTCGGCCACCGCTTGGATCGCTGCGCGATCGGCGGGATGATCCAGAGCCTGGATGTGGTCGATGGTCTGCCGCTTCTGTTCCGCGCTCAGGGGCGACCAACCGCTGAGCACCCTGTCGCCATAACGTCTCTTGGCCTCGGCCTCCGCTTCGCCGGGCCGGCGGAACACATCCGCCCAGAGGAAGAGGCCGTTCCGAGCGATTCGCTGGCGGGCGCCCCGGAGAAACACCTCCTTGTCGTCGTCGTTGAGGTGGTGGATGGCGAAAGCGGAATGCAGGACGTCGATGGCGGCCTCTTGATGGGGAGTTTCCCGCTGTGGAGGACCGTCTGTGGCCCAGCTCAGGAGGTCGCCCTGTTGCCAATGGGTGGGGTAGGGCACGGGCCCCAGGGTCGCCGACGCGCGGGGCAGCACGGAGGCGGTGAGATCCAGCCCGGTGTAAGAGCCCAGGGGCAGCTCTCGCAGCAGCGGCGCCAGTGAGGTCAGGTCGCCGCAGCCGAGATCCACCATCGCGGGGCCGGCGAATGACGATGGTGACGTCAGGGGGCGGTCCCGCAGCCACTGGCGCAAAGCCCTGGCACAGGCGCTGGTGAGGGCACGATGCTCCATCAAGTCGTGGGCGACGATGGTGTGATATGTGTCCCAGGACCGTTCGAAGAAGGCGATGGGCATGGCCCTGGCGCCAGCGGCTGGCCCAGTCTGACGCCGAAGCGCCTGCCTCGGGACTCCGCTCTGCCGGAAGAATCGCGTCTGCGGCGGAATTCAGCGACAGACCGGCGCCGCTCGGCCGCTGAGGGACTCCAACGTGGTTAGCCAATGCTGCAGTTGGCGAACCGCCTCGGGTTCCAGCCGGTAATAGACCCAACGGCCCTCCTCCCGAGCGCGAAGCACGCCGGCCTGACGCATCACCCTGAGGTGAAACGACAAGCGCGATTGCGCCAAACCAAGGGTCTCTGTCAGGTCGCAGACGCAACGTTCCCCCTCGGCCAGCGCCTGCACGATGTCGATCCGCAGCGGATCGGCCAGCGCTTTGAGCAGGACCGCGACGTGGGTGTCAGAAGCGTCGATGGAGGAGGCGAAGGAAGCCCTGGGCATCGGGGCGGTGCGCGGCGGGGGGAGCGGGCACGGTTGGTCCGCTGAAGCGCGTCCAACGACGTGACCGCCGAATCGTAGGCAGCTCCTCGGGAAGCGGCGGTTCAGTCGCCCGCAGGTTGCGCGGGTCAGGGGGCCAAGCGTCAGCATGGAGCGGCAGTCCCCAGCCGTTCCTCGCGCCATGGCCGCGCCCTGCTTCCACCTCTCCATTCCCTCAGCCGACCTGGCCCGGACGGAACGCTGGTATGTGGAGGGACTGGGCTGCGCGGTGGGGCGTCGCAGCGCCGACGCGTTGATTCTCAACCTGGGGGGGCATCAGTTGGTGGCACAACGGACGTCGATCAGGAGCGAGCCCCCTCAGAACGGCATCTATCCCCGCCATTTCGGCCTGGTGTTCGCTGCTCTGGCGGCCTGGGACGCTCAGCGGAAGCGGGCGTTGCAGGCCGGGCTGCGTTTCGGAGTGGAACCCAAGCTGCGCTTCGAAGGGGATGTGCTCGAACACCACACCTTCTTTTTGATTGATCCGGATCTGAATTGGTTGGAGTTCAAGCATTACAGCGATCCAGAGGCGATTTTCGGTTGCCACGATCGTGTCATGGTGGGTGATGATGTCTGGCGGCGGAAGGGCTGAGCCGCCGCAGCGTTCTTTCCTCTCCCCCTGCCGCGTCCGAGTGCGCGGGTCCGGTGGGGGAGCGGGTGCACGTCTTGCTGCTTCAGGCTGCAGCTCACCGCTTCGCCTGGAAGCTGGATCACCTCAGTCTCAGATGTGGGATCAACAAGACTCTTGCAACTGATTGACGCTCTCCATTCAGAACGATAACGTTCAGCTTGTTTTCACAATCTTCGTGATCTTCTCCAGGCTGCGCAACAAGGGTTCGTCTCGCTGGATCCAAGTCCTGGGATCGCTTCTGCTGCTTTCCGCGATCCTGCAGGGGGGGGGCAGCGCAAGCCAAGATCACCTCCTTGTCCAAGCTGTTCGTCTTCGGGGACAGCCTGTCGGATGGTGGGAACAGTGGTGTGCTCACCGGTGGAGCATTCACCCCACCCCCTTACGTCCAGAACCGCTATAGCAATGGCCCTGTGGCCGTGGAACAACTCTGGCAGCTGTTCAATCCCGGGGATCTCTCCTTTCAACCATCATTGGCTGGCGGCACGAACTACGCCATCGGTGGCTCCACATCGGGACAGGAGAATGATGTGGGTCTGTACATTCCAACCTTTGCTGGCCTGGGCATGGCCTCGCAGCTCGATGCCCATGCCGCCGCCGGCCCTCTGTTCGACCCCAGCACCACGCTTCTACGTTTCTGCTTTTCCGAACGACGTCTTTTATTTTCTCAACACCGGCATCAGTGCCGGGACCTACACAGGCGCTGCTGGCACTCCGACGACATTGGCTGACGTGCCCGTTTTGGCGGCCGCCAACATCCGCGGCACCGTGGAGACCCTGATCGCGGCGGGTGCCAAAAACGTTCTCGTGGCCAATTCCCCAGATCTCAGCAAGCTGCCGGACTTTTTCGGCACCCCCCAAGCCCCAGCTGCCGCTGCGGTCAGCGCGGCTTACAACATGCTTCTCGCCACAGAGCTTGCGGCGGTTGCTGCCGCTCATCCGCAAGTCAATATCGATCTTTATTCTTTGGAGCAAACCATCAGCTCCTTCATTGCCAACCCGGCACAATTCGGCTTTGACAATGTCACGCAGGCTTGTTATGACAACGTCAACCTCACCGTGTGTCCCGATCCCAGCCGCTATCTCTTCTGGGATGCGGTGCACCCTACCACCCGTGCTCATGGCCTGATCGCGCAGGGGTATTACAACAGCGTGCCCGGTCCGTTGCCGGTTTTCGGCACCCTCACGGCATTGCGCTGGAGTCGTCGCCTTCGCCAACGGCTCCGCGGGGGCAACTCTGTCAAGGGTTGAAGGCTCACTTCACCCACACCACGCTGCAGCCCGGCCCGCCATCCCCCCGTTCGGCGTCGCTCACCCGTTCCACATAAGGCACGCTGGCGAGCCAATCCCGCAGGCCGCGCTTGAGCTTGCCGGTGCCGATGCCGTGGATCACCCACAGGGGGCCGTTGGCGGCCCGCAGGTGTTCCTCCACCGCCGCCTCCGCTTCATGCACCCGCAAACCGCGCACATCGACGGTGTTGCGTTCGGTGCGCACCTCCGGGCCCCTGCTGGCGGGATTGCGGCGGCTGCGGATGGCCACCACCGGTTGGCGCGGCTCCGGCGGGGTGGCTTTCTCCCCATGCAACCCCTCGATGGCGGAGAGCTCCAGGGTGAGCCGCATCACGCCGCAGCGCACGGTGAGCTCGCGGCCGTCGTCGTCG
>VGQX01000142.1 GCA_016882305.1 Cyanobacteria bacterium K_Offshore_surface_m2_239 | reverse complement strand
CCCGCTGGCATTCAGCTTCAGGGGCATGTAGCTCTGGCGGGCCGGCAGGCTGCCCGCGCCTCCAGCCTGATGCTTGGCGCTGACGATGGGGATGCGGCGACTGCCCTCTTCGACAAAAATGATGCCGATGATCGTGGCCAAAAACACCAGCAGCAGGATGATGATGCCGGTGACGGTGCTGCGATCCCCGGTTTTGGCCTGGGTGATGGTGGCACCGAGAGCGCGCGGCAGGGTCGCGACGATGTTGGCGTAGATCACCAGGGAAGCCCCCTGGCCGATGCCGCGTTCGGTGATCACCTCACTGATCCACATCACCGCCATGGAGCCTGCCGTAAGGGCAAGGGCGGTCTGAAGGACAAATTGCCAAGGCGGAAGACCCGGCAGGGCATATTGCTTCAACACCAGCGAGAGAATCACGCTTTGGATGATGCCCCAGGCCAAAGCTGTATAGCGGGTGATCTGGGCAATCTTGCGCCGACCAGCCTCACCTTCATTCTTCTGTAGATCCTCGAGTTGCGGCAGAGCGGCCGTCAGGAGCTGGAGAATGATGGAAGCATTGATATAGGGAAGGATGCCCAGAGTGAACACTCCAAGGGCAGCCAACCCACCGCCGGTGAAGATATTCACGAACATTAAAAAATCACCCCCTTGCCGGACCAGCTGCTCGAAAGCAACGCGGTCGATTCCCGGCACGGGGA
Organism: Cyanobacteria bacterium K_Offshore_surface_m2_239; assembly: GCA_016882305.1. Lineage (GTDB taxonomy): Bacteria > Cyanobacteriota > Cyanobacteriia > PCC-6307 > Cyanobiaceae > Cyanobium. The sequence continues at coordinate 7,508 of VGQX01000142.1, read as the reverse complement.
TGAAAATGCCCAGACGTTCAAGCAGTAGCAAACCCAAGGTGATGAACACCTTGTCTCGCAGCCCTTTGGACTGGACGATTTTACTGAAAATTTCTGTGGCGCTGGGATTGCGCCCCCGGCTATAAACCATGAGAGAGGGGAGAGGTGTCAGCCGACAATGTCGCAGCTGCCACCAGCTGCCTCAATTTTGGCACGGGCGGACGCAGAGAAGGCGGCGGCCTGAACGGTCAGTTTGACGTTGAGATCGCCAGCGCCAAGGATCTTGAGGGGGCCTTTGGCGGCTGTGAGGAGGCCCTCAGCGGCCAGGGTCTCGAGATTGACCTCGCTACCGGGTTTGAAGTCCGCCAGGCGACCCACATTGATCACCGAATAGGTGGTGGGATTGACGAGGGGGAAATGCTTGAGCTTGGGGACCCGGCGGTAGAGGGGCATCTGACCACCCTCGAAGCCAGGACGGGTGGAGCGACCGGAGCGGGACTTCTGACCCCGCATGCCGAAACCGCAGCTGGCGCCTTGACCGGCGGCGATGCCGCGGCCCTTGCGGGTTTTGGAGCGTCGGGAGCCCGTCTGTGGTTTGAGGGTATTGAGCTGATGGGTCATGACGATGTCCTCAGGAATAGATCTGCTCGAGGGAAATGCCCCGCTCCTTGGCGGCTTCCTTGTGGGTGCGCAGGGCGGACAGGGCCTCCATGGCGGCCCGGGCATTGTTGAGGGGTGTCTTGGACCCCAGGCGCTTGGCCAGAACATTCTTGATACCCGCCAGCTCCAGCACCGTGCGAATGGAGCCGCCCGCGATCACCCCGGTACCAGGAGCAGCAGGGCGGATCAACACGCTGGCGGCGCCATCCCGACCCCGGCTCTCCGTAGGCACGGAGTTGGTGCGGGTGAGGGGCACCTTGACCAGATGCTTCTTGCCATCCGCGACGCCCTTGCGCACGGCGCCGATCACATCGCCGGCCTTGCCGACGCCAACGCCCACCTGACCCCGTTCATTGCCGACAATCACGATGGCGCGGAAGCTCATCTTCTTGCCGCCCTTGACGGTCTTGGAGACCCGGCGGATCTGCACCACCCGCTCCTGCCATTCGGAGTCGCGCTCCTGGGCCCGACGATCGCCGGAGCCCCGGCGGCCGCCACCCCGGCGGTCACCCTTGCCACCGCCGCCACGGCGCTCCTGCTGCCCTTCGGCGGCAGCGGGGACATCTGAAGCGGCGGGAATGTCGTCCGGCGCGAACTGCTGCACGTTGGATTCGGTCATGGTGAGCGGTGGAGATCAGAATTGCAGGCCCGCTTCCCGGGCAGCGTCCGCCAGGGCCTTGACCCTGCCGTGATAGAGGTTGCCACCCCGGTCGAAGACGACCTGGGCGATGCCTTTGGCCAGGGCGCGCTGTGCCACCAGTTGGCCAACGGCCACGGAGGCGTCACAGGTGCCGGAGGTCTCGAGGGAAGGGCGGAGATCCTTGTCCAGCGTGGAGGCCGCGCAGAGGGTGTTCTGAGCCTCGTCGTCGATGACCTGGGCGTAGATGTGATTGTTGGAGCGAAACACGGCCAGCCGGGGACGGGCGGCGGTGCCGGAAAGCGACCGCCGCAAGCGACGATGGCGTTTCTGGGTCTGCTGCTTGCGGGAAAGGGAGGACATAGTGAATAAGCTAGGGCGGGGCGTATGGGGAAGACCTTATTTCTTGCCTGTCTTGCCGACCTTGCGCAGGATCCGCTCCCCTTCGTATTTGATCCCTTTGCCCTTGTAGGGCTCTGGCGGACGGATGGCACGCACCTTGGCGGCCTCGTTGCCCACGAGCTCCTTGTCGGCGCCGCTGACGATGACAGTGGTGTTGTTCTCGACCGCGAAGGTGACGCCCTCCGGGGGGAGCATCTCGACAGGGTGGCTGTAGCCAGCGCTCACGACGAGCTTCTGACCCTGAACCTGGGCGCGGTAGCCGACGCCGATGATCTCCAGTTTGCGGCTGAATCCCTGACTGACGCCTTCCACCATGTTGGCGAGGAGGGTGCGGCTGAGTCCGTGGCGCTCACGGCTCAGACGGGCGTTGCTGGCGGGGTTGACCTGCAACACGTTGCCGTCTTGGCTGACGCTGACACCATCCGGAAGGATGCGGTGCAACTCCCCCTTCGGCCCCTTCACCGTGACCGAGAGGCCGGCGAGTTGGACCGTGACGTTGTCCGGGATGGGGATCGGGGCCTTACCAATGCGTGACATGACTGTTTCTCCGGATCAATAGACGTAGCAGAGCACTTCTCCACCGACGCCCTGCTTGCGGGCATCGCGGTCGCTCATGACGCCCTTGGAGGTGGAGATGATCGCCACTCCCAGGCCACCGAGCACCTTGGGAAGCTGACGGGTGTTTTTGTAGATGCGCAGGCCGGGCCTGCTCACCCGTTGCAGGCGGCGAATCGTCGGCTGCCGGTGCTTGCCGCTGTACTTGAGTTCGAGCACAAGCTGCTTGCTCACGCCTTCCCCTTCTTCGCTGACGTTGCCGATGAAGCCCTCTTGCTGCAACACCGAAGCGATGCTGCGGCAGAGGCGGGAGGAAGGAATGCGGGTTTGTTCGTGACGCTTTTCACTCGCATTGCGGATGCGGGTGAGCATGTCGGAGATCGGGTCGTGGTTGGCCATGGTCGTTTCCGGATGAGGGCTCAGTTGCTGCGGAACGGCATCCCCATTTCGCGGAGAAGGGCACGGCCCTCTTCGTCGCTGCGGGCGCTGGTGACGATCGTGACGTCCATGCCCCGGATGGCGTCGATCTTGTCAAAGGAGATTTCCGGGAAGATGATTTGCTCCCGAATACCCAGGGTGTAGTTGCCCCGGCCATCGAAACTTTTCGGGCTGACGCCACGAAAGTCGCGGATGCGGGGCAGGGCCAGATTGATGAGACGCTCCAGGAAGGCATACATGCGATCACCGCGAAGGGTGACCGCGACGCCGATGGGCATCCCCTGGCGAATCTTGAACCCGGCAATGGCCTTCTTGGCGCGGGTGACGACGGCCTTCTGACCCGTGATCTGGGCCAGCTCAGCGATCGAGGCCTCCAGAGCCTTGGCGTTTTGTGCCGCTTCGCCGAGGCCCCGGTTGACGGTGACTTTCACCACCTTGGGGACCTCATGAATGTTGGAGAGCTGAAGATCCTTGAGCAATTTTGGCTGGATCGTCTCCCAGTAGCGCTGTTTGAGAGTCATGTCGGGATGGGGAGTCCTCTGGTCGTGGTCAGAGAGGGAGGGAAGCGGACGGTGGAACCGCGTGGGATGGGGAGGCAGAAGTGCCGAACCCGTGCGCGGACGGTCAATCGAGGACTTCGCCGGTTTTCTTGAGCCGGCGTTTCTTGTTGCCGTCCTTGTCGACAACGAGTTCCACGCGGCTCGCCACCTTTTTGCTCGTGGAATAGAGCATCACGTTGGAGGCGTGCACGGAGGCCTCCTCGGTGACGATGCGGCCGCTTTCCCCTTCCTGGGTGGGCTTCAGATGGCGGGTGCGCAGGTTGATGCCCTGAACAACCACGCGGTTTTCGTAGGGCAGGGTGCGCAGCACCTCGCCGGTTTTGCCCTTGTCCTTGCCAGCGATCACCTGAACGGTGTCGCCCTTGCGGATGCGCATCTTGATGCGCACGGGGGTTTTGGCGCGGGGGGTCGCGGTGGCCATGTCAGATCACCTCCGGAGCGAGGGAGACGATTTTGGTGAAGTTGCGCTCGCGCAACTCGCGCGCCACAGGACCGAAGACGCGGGTCCCCCTGGGATTGTTGTCATTCCCCAGGATCACGGCGGCGTTGTCGTCGAAGCGAATGGAGTTGCCGGTGTCACGCCGGAGGGTGGCTCGGGTGCGCACCACCACGGCCTTGACCACGTCCGATTTCTTGACGCCCATGTTGGGCATGGCGTCCTTGACGGCGGCCACGATCACATCACCGACGTGGGCGTAGCGGCGGTTGGTGCCCAGCACACGGATGCACTGAATCCGCTTGGCGCCGCTGTTATCGGCAACGGTGAGGAAGGTTTCCTGCTGGATCATGGTTGGCTCTCCTTGGCGGGGGTGGACGCCTGGGCGCCGTGGGGATTGATCACTTCGGCCACCGCCCAGCGCTTGGTGCGACTGAGGGGACGGGTCTCCGTGATGCGCACGCGGTCACCGACCTTGCAACTGTTGGTTTCGTCGTGGGCTTTGTAGCGGGTGGTGCGGCGAACGGTCTTTTGATAGATGGGGTGGGGGAAGCGGTTTTCCACCGCCACCACCACCGTTTTGTCCATCTTGTCGCTGACGACGGTGCCGACCCTTTCCTTGAGTGCCATGGGGAATCAGGGGATCAGGAGGCGGTGGAGCGCTGACGCTCCTGCCGCACGGTGAGAAGGTGAGCCAGCTTGATGCGGGCCTGCTTGAACCGGTGCGGGTTCTCCAGCCGACGGGTGGCCTGCTGGAAGCGGAGATCGAAGAGTTCGCGCCGGGTGGCGCTGATCTGATCGTTGAGATCGGATTCGCTCAACGCGCGAACCTCGGCGATGTCAGGGCGGGCCATGGTCAGGACTCGGCGGATGCGGGAACAGGAGCGTCTTCTTCGGTGGAAGTCTCCTGGTCGGCCAGGGAGATGAACTTGGTCTTCACTGGCAACTTGTATTGGGCGAGACGCATGGCCTCTCGGGCAATGGTCTCGGTGATTTCAGGTCCGCCCATCTCGAAGAGAATGCGTCCTGGCTTGATGACGGCCACCCAGAATTCCGGGTTGCCCTTGCCGGAACCCATGCGGGTTTCCGCCGGCCGCATGGTGACGGGCTTGTCGGGGAAGATCCGGATCCAGATCTTGCCGCCCCGCTTGACATAGCGGGTCATGGCGCGACGGGAGGCCTCGATCTGGCGGGAGGTGATCCAGCCACATTCCTGGGCCTGAAGGGCGAATTGCCCGAAGGCGATGCTGGTGCCGCGAGGGGCGACCCCACTCATCCGGCCTCGCTGCTGCTTGCGGAATTTGACGCGTCGTGGACTGAGCATGGTTTAAGCCTCCCTCACTCCTCGTTGGAGCGATCTTCGAACTGTTGAGGACGCCGACTGGGTCGGCGCTTGGGAGCAGCCCCCACGGGGATCTGTTCCTGTTGACCGGGGAGCACCTCTCCCTTGAACACCCAGACCTTGATGCCGAGCACCCCGTAGGTGGTGCTGGCCACCTTGGTGGCGTAATCGATGTCCGCCCGGAGGGTGTGAAGGGGCACGCGTCCTTCGCGGGTCCACTCGGTGCGGGCGATTTCGGCGCCGTTGAGGCGCCCTGCCACCTGGATCTTGAGACCGAGCACTCCGGCCCGCTGGGCGCGCTGCACGGCCATGCGCATCACGCGACGGAAGGCGACACGCTTTTCGAGCTGCTGAGCGATGTACTCCGCGAGCAGATAGGCGTCGGCGTCGACCCGCTCGACTTCCACCACGTTGATGCGCACCTGGCGATTGGCGTCGCCGAGGGTTTTCTGAATGCCGCCGCGCAGCTCCTCGATCCCGCTGCCCTGGCGGCCGACGAGGACGCCGGGGCGGGCGGTCTTCAGTTCCACCTCCAGCTGATCGGCCTTGCGGGCGATCCGCACATCGCTGATGCCAGCGGCGGCGTACTTCTTGTGGATGAACTTGCGGATGCTGTCGTCTTCACGCAGCAGGGTGGGGTAGGTGCGGCTGGGGGCGTACCAGCGGGAGCGGTGTTCCTGGGTGATCCCCAGGCGCAGGCCGGTTGGATGGATCTTGTGTCCCATCGGTCGGAAGTCCTCGGGGTCAGGCGGGTCGTGGAGCCACAGCAATGCTGATGTGGCAGGTTTGTTTCTTGATGGCGTAGGCCCGCCCCTGGGCGCGGGGCCGGAAACGCTTCATCGAGGGGCCCATGTCCGCCCAGGCCTGGCTGATCACCAGGGTGGAGGGATCGAGGCCGAGGTTGTGCTCCGCGTTGGCGACGGCCGAGCGCAGCACCTTGGTGATGGGCCCGGTGGAGCGATAAGGCATGAACTCGAGCAGGATCAAGGCCTCGCGGTAGGTGCGACCCCGGATCTGATCGAGAACCCGCCGCACCTTGGAGGCGGAGCCGCGGATGTAACGGCCATGGGCCAGTGCCTGGTTGGCGTTGGTGGTGGTTGATGCCATGGTGTCAACGGCCTCCCTTCTTGTCTTTGGTGTGGCCCCGGTAGGTGCGGGTGGGAGCGAACTCCCCGAGTTTGTGACCCACCATCTGCTCGGTCACATAAACCGGCACGTGGGATTTGCCATTGTGCACGGCGATGGTGTGGCCGATCATCAACGGCAGGATGGTGGAAGCCCGTGACCAAGTCTTGATGACAGACTTGTCTTCCGTGGCGTTTTGCTTTTCAACCTTGCGCAGCAGGCTGTCGGCAACGAATGGTCCTTTTTTGAGTGAACGTCCCATGGCGGATCAGGCGGAAAGCAGAGCGGTGTGTGGCATCAGGAGTCGCGGCCGCCACGGCTCCGCTTGGAGGTGCGACGACGTTTGCGGAGCACGAATCTGTTGCTGGGCTTGTTCCGCTTGCGCGTCTTCAGGCCCAAGGCGGGCTTGCCCCAGGGGGTGACCGGTCCGGACCGGCCGATGGGCGCCCGACCCTCACCACCACCATGGGGGTGATCGCAGGGGTTCATGACACTGCCGCGGACCTCCGGGCGGCGTCCCAGCCAGCGCTTGCGACCGGCCTTGCCGAGGCTGGTGTTGCGCTGCTCGGCGTTGCCGACTTCGCCGAGGGTGGCGTAGCACTCGCGACGCACCAGGCGCACCTCGGTGGAGGGGAGCTTGAGGGCGACATAGTCGCCTTCCTTGGCCACCACCTGAGCGCTGGCACCGGCCGTGCGGACCATCTGGCCGCCGCGGCCGGGGTAGAGCTCCACGTTGTGAACGCTCGAACCCAGGGGGATGGCGGAGAGGGGCAGGGCATTGCCGGGCTCAATGGCCACGTCCGGACCGGAGACGACCGTCTGCCCCACACCCACGCCAGCGGGGGCGAGGATGTAACGCTTCTCGCCGTCCACGTAATAGAGGAGGGCTAGGCGGGCGTTGCGGTGGGGGTCGTAGTGGATGGCGGCCACCTTGGCGGGAACGCCGTGCTTGTCGCGGCGGAAGTCGACGACGCGATAAAGGCGCTTGTGGCCGCCACCGCGGTGGCGGCAGGTGATCACGCCGCGGTTATTGCGCCCTTTGAGGCGATGCTTGGCCACCACCAGGCCGCGCTCACGCCGCTTGCCGGTGAGCTCACTGAAATCGGTGAGCACCAGGGTGCGGGTTCCCGGGCTGGTGGGTCTATAGGTGCGAATTGCCATGGTTCAAGACCCCTCAGGACTCAGGGAACAACTGGATGGATTGGCCTTCGGCCAGCCGCACGATGGCTTTCTTCACCTGTGCGCGCTTGCCGGAGAAGCGACCGACCCGGCGAGTGCGCCGAGGGGGATTCATGGTGCTGATCCCGATGACCTTGACGGAGAACAGCTCCTCGACAGCCGCCTTGATATCGGGCTTGGCGGCCCGGTGGTCGA
>VGQX01000141.1 GCA_016882305.1 Cyanobacteria bacterium K_Offshore_surface_m2_239 | reverse complement strand
CAGCGATGAAGGTTTTCGGGATGGCGCCGGTGTTGGCGATCGTGCGCTCCAGCATGGGCTCAAGATGCTCCACATCAGGTGCCTGGTTGCTCACCCCGACGGCGGCCACGATCACTTGATGGTCGCCATCGACCACCGCCTGGCAGTTGTAACCCTGAACCATCTCGCCATTGCCCTTCATGATGTGGCTGTAAGTCTTGAACAGACGTTGGATCCGCTGCGCACTACCTCCTTCGCGTCCACTGCCTTCGCATCCACTGCCCTGTTTGCAGCCGTGGCGCTGCTGCAGCCCGCTCGCGCGGGCACCCTCACCGGCACGGCCACCATCCGGGAGCGGATCGCCCTGCCGCCCGATGCGGTCTTTGAGGCGGTGTTGATCGACATCGCCCGCGTTGATGCCCCGGCTGAGGTGCTTGGCCGTGTGCGCCTCCAGCCGGCCGGCCAGTCGCCCTTCCGCTTCTCCATCCCCTTCAACGATCGCGACATCACGCCCCGCGGCCGCTACTCCGTCCGCGCCACGGTGCTCCAGGGCGGGCGGCTGCTGTTCACCACCGACACGATCCACCCGGTGCTCACCGGAGAGCCCAGCCAGCCCCTGCATCTGCGACTGGTGCAGGCGGGGGGCGGCCCGCAGCCGGCCCGGGCCTCCTCACCGCTGGGCCGGCTGCCGGCCAGCTGGCGCGGCGATCTTCCGGATGCCGGCGGCACCACGCGCTGGCAGGTGGATCTCAGCAGCGATGGCGCCTATCAGCTGCGCCAGACCTTCCTGAACCGGCCAGCCCCCAACAGCTTTGATGACATCGGCCGCTGGCGGCTGGAGAGCGGCAGCACCAGGCTGGTGCTGCGCGGCGGCCGGGAGGCGCCGCTGGTTTTTCAGCCCGTTGACGGCGGCAGCGCCCTGCGAAAGCTCGATCCGCAGGGTCAGCCCATCACCTCGCGCCACAACGCTCGCCTGCAACGGCTGGGGGCCTACGCCCCGATCGATCCCCGCCTGCATCTGCAGGGGATGTTCAGCTTTCTTGCCGATGCCGCCAGCATCCGGCTCTGTGCCACCGGCACCCGGCTTCCGGTGGCGATGGAAGGCGACTTCCGCAGCCTGGAGAAGGCCTACCTCAAGGCCATTCCGGCTGGAGCAGCGGGGACATCGCTGCTGGTGAATCTGGAAGGCCTGATCTCCAGCCGCCCCTCCATGGAGACGGGCCGGCCGCCGCTGCGCACCCTGGTGGTGGAGCGTTTTGTGGGGGTGCACCCCGGTAAGGGCTGCCCGCAGCCCAACGCGAACACGGCGCACAAACCACAGCCACCCCACCTCGCCCGATGACGTTCCCTTCCCTGCGCGGCACCCATTGGACGCTGCAGGCGCTGCAGGATGGCGATGGGCCAACCTGAGCCAGCCCCCCGGCAAGCCGGCGGAACGGCTGCTGGCAGCGGATCAAGAACGGGCCAGCGGCAGAGGCGGCTGCAACCGCCTGATGGGCGGCTTTCGGCCCTGGACCGGGGACGGCGCTGGAGCATCGACAAGCAGACCTTGCTGCTCCCAAGACGAGCGGGGCCGCACCCAGCTGGTCTTCACGGCACAGCCATGACCTCTCACAAGAGTTCTGACCTTTGCACCACCCGCTGCGGAAGCGGGATCTCGATGCCGTGCTCCCGGAACGCATGCCAGAGGGCTTGGCGCACCCCGCCGGCGATGGTGGCGTTGTCCATCGGGTTGGCGATCCAATAAAACACCACATATTCGATCGCCGATTCGGCGAAGTTCCAGATGAAGGCGAAGGGCTCCGGTTCGGTCAGCACCCGCGGCTGGCTGGCGACGGTGTCGAGGATCAGCTGGATCACCGCTTCGGGCTCGTGGCGGTAGGCCGCCGCAATCACAACCCGGGCGCAGCGCAGCGAGTCGCTGCCGGAGTAGGTGGTGGTGGTGGCGGTGAAGAAGTTCTGGTTGGGCACCAGCAGCTCGGCGTTGTCGCTGTCGCGCCAGAGGGTGGCGGCCCGCAGCCCGAGCTTGCGCACCTCGCAAGGATCCCCCTCGTAGACCAACACGTCGCCAGGGCGCACCGACCCCTCGAACAGCAACCACAAACCGCTGACGAAGTTGGAGAACACCTCCTTCACCCCGAAACCGAGACCCACCGACAGGCCACCGGCGATGGCGGCGACGGCGGTGGAGTTCAGGCCCAGCTGGTTGGCCAGCCAGAGCAGCCCCACACCGATCAGGGCATAGCGCAGCAGCAGCTCGAACGCCTTGCGGTTGCCGGGCCCCATGCCCGCCAGCCGCCCCATGGCCCCGCCGATCAGCACCACCGGCAGCTCGGAGAGCACCACCAGGAAGTAGGGCAGCAGCACGAGCAGCGCCAGGTTGCCCATGCTGAAGCTTTGGCCGAACATCCGCAGCAGCGGGATCGCGCTGATCGTGCTCAGCCCCTCGATCCGATCCACCACCGCCACCAGGCAGAGCAGCAGGTAGAGGGGCAGCACGGCCCGCTGCCAGTAGCCCTCCACCTCCGTTGGAAGCTGGGCACGATGGCGTAGGGCTCGCTGCGTTTGATCGCCGCCAGCTGGGCGGAGCGCTTGATCGGCACGATCACGTTGGCGTTCACGGGCAGGATGCCGACGGTGCGAGTCATCACCATGTTCTGGCTGTAGTCGTTGAGCAGGAACTGGGCGAAGCCCTCGGCCGCCTCCCGCTGGGCCGGCGCCGAGTCCCGCCCGAAGTTGAGCGTCTGCATTCGCGCCACCGCCCGGGCGGGCTTCGCCGCGCTCTCGCCCGGCAGCACCGCCAGGGCCAGGTCGTCGCCGAGGGCCTTGCGCAGGGTTGGAATCACAGCCGAATTGCAGCTGATCCAGTCGAGCTCGCGCTTCATCAGCCGCTCCGCCAGGTCCTCGTTGGTGTCCGAGAACTGAATGTTGGGGTTGACGTTGGCGCGGTACAGCCAGCCCAGCCAGGCCAGCACCCGCTGCCGGTCGGTGGGGCCGAGGGAGCGGCCCGCAGTGGTCTGCGGCGGGCTGTCGAACAACCGCAGCAGCGCGTCCTGGGCGCCGCTGGCGCTGCCGGTCCAGCTCACTTGATCCAGCACCAGGGAGAGGCCGATGCGGCGGCCCTCCTCCGCCTGCTGCAGCAGGTCCGCCAGGCTGGTGGGCGCCCGGGGCAGGCGGCGGCGGTTGTAACAGGCCAGGTTGGGCTGCAGCAGAAAGGGGATGGCGTCGTAGCGATCGCCGCGTCGGAACTCCTCGAGATGGCGGATGCGCAGCGGCGCCAGCTCGCGGGCGGTGAGGCTGCTCGGCTGGCTCAGCCGCTCGCGGCTCATCTCCAGCGCCTGCGGCACGCGGGCGAGGATCAGATCCGGACCGGCGCCCATCGCCGAGCGCTTGCGCATCAAGGGTTTGCGGCGCAGCGGGCGCTCAAGCTCGGCGGGTCCGGTGGCCACGGGCGAGCGGTCGGGAGGTCTGCAGGCCATGGATCCATCCTGCGTCAGAGCTATCTGGTCGGCCGCTGCTCGGTGATGCCGAGGGCCAGGGCAGGGGCATGGGCCTGTGGGTGGATGCCTCCAAGACGTAGGTGTTGAGGATCCGATGCCAGACCGCTGCTGCATCCCCTGTGCCTTGATTGTCAACCGGTTGATCCGCCAGGGCTGGAGGGGCACCGCACGGAACACACGGTCCGCAACAGAGGGCGCGGCAGGCACGTTCAATCGACGCGGAAGGTCACCCCGATCACGGCGGTGATGTCCTTGTCGATGGTGCGGGTGTCGTAGGTGCCGCCGCCGGCGGTCTCGGTGGAGTTGGCCAGCATGTCAACCCGTTTGCTGGCGAGCTGGGAGGTGGTGTAGGCGGGTTCGTTGATCGTGAGCGGCACGCCTCGGCCGATCAACGCGCCGATGCGGGAGGCCGAGGCGGCGATGCGATCGACATCGGCGCTGCTGATGCGGAGCTCCTGGCGGGTCGTCCAGCTGGTGCCCCGCAGCTCGCTGGGGCGGGGATCGCGGATCTCCTGCTTCTCGGTCCGCACCGCGCCGGTCTGGATCGCGGCGGGGGGGAGGCCTGCCTGGCGCAGGAAGGTGTGGGTGGTCTCGAGGGCTGGCTGCAGGCCGACGTAGGAGGCCTCCTGGCTGGAGCCGCCATGGCTCACCTCCAGGGTCCAGTCGGCGTGATCGCTGCGGATCCGTTCGGTGCTGGCCCCGGTGACGGTGATGGTGTCGTTGGCCCGGCGGAACCCCTTCACGAGCACACTGCTGGCGGTGATGAACCCCAGGCCGAGCACCGCCATGGCGAACACCAGGGGCGGGGTGCGGCGCAGCAAGGGCCAGAGCCGATCGGCCCAGCGGCGCGAACGCAGGCCTCGGGGCGACGGGGAGCCGGGGAGCCACCGGAGGGGGGATTGGGGGGCAAGCCAGCAGGGGGGCTGGGATCAGCCTATGGAGCCTGCCGCGTCATCCGGGAGAGGAAGGATCGGAGTCGGGGGCTTGGGAACGAGGACCCAGGCCAGCAGGCAACCGAAAGTCGCGCCCCGGGGCCGGATTGCTGGGCCCATTGCCATCAGATCTGGGCGAGAGGGTCAGGGCTCAGGATCCTCCAGGCTCGACTGCGCCAGCAGGGTCAGAAAGATCTGGTATCGGGCTCGGTTGGTGGGAGAGGAGTCGAGCTGAAGTCGTCCGGAAAGCAGTGTTGCTTGATCAAGGCGCTCAAAGCCTTCTGCCTGGCGTTTTCGCGCCTCAGCTGCTCGGTTTCGCTCTTGATCTGCTCGGTTTCGTTCTTGATTCGCTCGGTATCGCTCTTGATCCGCGCGCTGTCGTTTTTGATCTGCTCGATCTCGATCGCGATCTTCGCGGATTCGCCCCTCAATTCGTTGGTTCTCGCTTCGATCTCGCGCACGGGACGCCAGTTCAGCATCGACAAAAACGATCGCCACCGAGGCAGCGATGAAAGCGATGCCCCATTGTTGGGGGAGCTGGAGGGTGCGGCCGAAGGCGGTGATGTGGTCATAGGAGGTGAAAAGCGCGATCAGGCCAAGGGCGAGACCAGCGAGGACCTGGGTGAGGCCGAGGCGATCGAGGGCAAGCCAGGGGGGTGAAGCATTCCCTGATTCTGGCGGCTCAAGGGGATCGGGCGATGGCATGGACTAAAGACAACCCGGGACGTCAAGGGGCGCCAAACAGGCGATACACCCATAGCACAAGCGTTCTGGCCGCATCACCACGGCGCGCACCCCCGCGAATCTCCCAAACCCTTGTGTCTGCATGAACCTGCGCGCTGCACTGCCGCGCAACGGTTCTCGGGCTTTTCCACAGGCTTGACGCCCTGCCGAAGTGTTGCCACAGTGAGGCTGCGCGTTAACGGCCTTCGGATCGCTTGCGGTGCAGGCCCTCTCGGGGGCCGCAGTCACCACTTGTTGGTGACACCTATTGATTGGAAACATCAGGCGCATAATCAGACAGCCGCTGGTAGCGCTCGGCGTCACCACTTGTTGGTGACACCTATTGATTGGAAACCATCAACAGGCGCATTCCACAAGCCAACACAAAAGAAAGTCACCACTTGTTGGTGACACCTATTGATTGGAAACCTTGTCAACTCTTTAAGGCATTAAAGCTGCTTATAGGTGTCACCACTTGTTGGTGACACCTATTGACTGGAAACTGGCCTTGCACGTAACAGTATAGATTTCCATGAAACCGTCACCACTTGTTGGTGACACCTATTGATTGGAAACTATCTTTATCGTGATGATACCTAATCAGTCTCAAAGAATCTGTCACCACTTGTTGGTGACACCTATTGATTGGAAACCCCATGCAATCGGAGTGCCAAATGATGGCCTCGACCAAAGTCACCACTTGTTGGTGACACCTATTGATTGGAAACCTTAGCCATTCTTGAGTTGCGCCCCAAGCATGAACCTGGGTCACCACTTGTTGGTGACACCTGTTGATTGGAAACTCTGGGTAGACAAATTCCTACGGGGAAACTCCTCTCCACTTTCACCACTTGCTCGTCATATCTATTGACTCATCGCCATCCGCCAGGGCTACGCCTTAACAATCCAGAGTCACTGCCCTGGCTTTCATACAAACAAGCCATTTTAAACCAAACCACACACCAACCCTCTGCGAGAATGAGATCAACTTTCCCAGCATCCAGTGGTCGCCAGCGACAAACTTTTCTTCTGGTTGTTTCAAGACCGCACGGAGCGGCTACAGCCCCTGGTCGCGTCCTTGCTGGCGGACATGGACGGCTACTCCTTCACCGCCCCGGTGATCAAAGAGCGGGAGGTGCGCCCTGATGGTCTGTTTCGCCCTCCCGTCGATGAACTCCACGACAAGCCCGCGCTGATCATGGAGGCCCAGATGGCCGCCCATCCGGAGTTCTTCCTGCGCCTTTACAACAACAGCAGCCTGCTGCTGATGCATCAGTTCCGCCAGGGCCAACCCGTGCGCCACTGGCGTGTTTTGGTGTTCTGCCCCTCAAGGGAGCTCAACTTTGGCGATCCCGTGCCGGTGGCGGAGTTTCTCAGGGAGCGGGTGATCTGGATTGAGCTGGCTCCCGATCGAATGCCTCCCTCCGCCCCACCGCTCCAGAAAGCCCTGGGTCTGCTCCTGCTGCCGGAGGAGCAACTGCCCGCCTCCGCCGCCACCATCCGCCAGCAGGCCGCCGCCACTCCCCTGGCAAACGAACTGGATGACGTGATCGCCGCTATCCTGCTTCACGGTTCAACGGCCGTTCCATCACCGACATTTGCGCCATGGGCGGGATCACCCTCGACGATTTCACCAACAGCGTCGCCTACAAGGAAATCTTTGGGCGCGGCCTGGAGGAGGGGCAGCAACAGGGTCGTGAGGAAGGCCGGCAGGCGGAAGCCGTTGCCATGACCCTGCGCCAGCTCCAGCGCCGCTGCGGCTCCCTGCCCCCTGACCAGCAAACTCGCGTCCAGGCACTGACCCTGGCCGATTTGGAGGCACTGGCTGATGCGCTCCTTGATTTTGAGGGTCCTGCAGACCTCACAGCCTGGCTGAGCCAACGGCACGGATGAACCTGATTCAGCATCAGGTATAAGCAACCAGGGGCCTGGATTGAACTCCTGGGGGTGCGTTGCTTGTCCAGATATGAGTAACCTTTGCCGCGACTGGCTTGTTGGCCTTTTCAGATTCCGCGCACCCCCATGGATTCGCCGAAAACTCCAATGTTTGCGTCGTTTACCGCGCGGGCTTGCGGCACAATGCCTTCCGGTTTTTCCACAGGCTTGACAGGGCGCTCACGCGCTGCCACGGTGTGGGGGTGCGCAAACGGCCTTCGGATCGCTTGCGGCGCAGGCCCTCTCGGGGGCCGCTGTCACCACTCGTTGGTGACACCTATTGATTTGAAACCAACGCAACCCAACCCCATTCAAGATACTTGCCTTTCCCGTCACCACTCGTTGGTGACACTTATTGGTTGGAAACCCTTAGATTTTCTCACGGGTGACTTCGCCACCATTCATGGCACCAGTCGTTGGTGTCACTTCTTGATTAAAATGTCTTCTCCATCCTGGTGAAAGTAGAAGGTGCACTGCTCATACAAACTCGCTGTCTGCACCTATTGATTCGCTTCCATCCCCCAAGGGCTGCGCCTCAGTAAGGAAGAGTCACAGCCATGGCTTTACCCCAAACAAGCCTTTTTGAACCGAATCAGACACCTTCCTTCTGCGAGAATAAGATCAATTCCCCCAGCACCCAATGGTCGCCAGCGACAAACTCTTTTTCTGGTTGTTTCAAGACCGCACGGAGCGGCTTCAGCCCCTGGTCGCATCATTGTTGGAGGACATGGATGGCTACTCCTTCACTGCGCCGGTGATCAAGGAGCGGGAGGTGCGGCCTGATGGCCTGTTCCTCCCTCCCGTCGATCAACTCCTCGACAAGCCCGCGCTGATCATGGAGGCCCAGATGGCCGCCCATCCAGAATTCTTCCTGCGCCTTTACAACAACAGCAGCCTGCTGCTCATGCATCAGTTCCGCCAGGGCCAACCCGTCCGCCACTGGCGCATGGTGGTGTTCTGCCCCTCAAGGGAGCTGGCGGCGTCCCATGGAGTGGTGTAACTCGGGAGGATCAGCCCCGGCGTAGCCGGGGCTGACGGTTCACCTCCCACAGATTTCAGCTGTGGCAGTGGGTGGGCCGGTCTGTGATCCTGCTCGGAGCACAACCACCAAATCGAACACAGACCATGACCCTCACCCATAGTGACGCCTCCGAGCTGGTTCAGCTCATGGAGGGCACCACCGCTGGCGCCCTGA
>VGQX01000140.1 GCA_016882305.1 Cyanobacteria bacterium K_Offshore_surface_m2_239 | reverse complement strand
GGGAAGCGGTGACGCCTGACTTTTAAGTTAGGCCCGTCCCGCGCCCGCGCCAGGTTTTCCCCATGCCAACCCTCTTGATCGCGGCCAGCGGCACGGGTGGCCACCTGTTTCCGGCCCTGGCGGTGGCGGAGGCCCTGCCGCCGGAATGGCGCGTGCGCTGGCTGGGGGTGCCCGACCGGCTGGAGCAGACCCTGGTGCCCGCGGCCTATCCGCTGCACACCGTGCGGGCGGGGGGTCTGCAGGGGAAAGGTCTGCGCAAGGTGATCAATGCCTTCCATCTGCTGGCGGCCACCCTCCCGACGCGGCGTTTGATCCGGCGGGAGGGCGTGGAGGTGGTGTTCAGCACGGGCGGCTACATCGCCGCGCCGGCGATCCTCGCCGCCCGCTGGTGTGGCGTGCCGGTGGTGTTGCACGAGAGCAACGCCATCCCCGGCAAGGTGACGCGCCTGCTGGGGCGCTGGTGCGCGCGGGTGGCGGTGGGCCTGCCGGAGGCGGCGGAGCGGTTGCCCGCCTGGCGGCCGCTGGTGACGGGCACGCCGGTGCGGCGTTCCTTTCTGGCGCCCGCTCCCCTGCCCGAGTGGGTGCCGCAGGGGGAGGGGCCGTTGCTGCTGGTGATGGGGGGCAGCCAGGGCGCCCTGCGGTTGAACCGCATGGTGCGCCCCCTGATTCCGCGATTGGCGGCGGAGGGCTGCCGCGTGGTGCATCTCACCGGCAGCCAGGATCCCGAGGCGGGCCGGTTTCGGTTGGCGGGCGTTGTGGAGCGCCCCTTCAGCGATGAGCTGCCCGGTTTGCTGCAGCATGTCGACCTGGCGATCAGCCGGGCGGGGGCGGGGAGCCTGAGCGAGCTGGCGGTGAGCGGCACGCCGACGATCCTCGTGCCCTTCCCCCAGGCGGCGGATCGCCATCAGGACGCCAACGCCGCCGCCGCCGCCGCCCTTGGGGCCGCCGTGATCGTGTGGCAGCACGGGCCAGAGGAGCCGGCGCTGGAGCAGGCGGTCTGGCGGCTGCTGGGGCCGCGCTTGCGGGGCGGCGGCGGCGCCAGCAGCGGCGCGGTCGGGAACGGCTGGGGCGGTGATCCGCTGCTCACCCTGCGGGCGGGCATGGAGCGGCTGGCGGTGCGGGAGGCGGATCAGCGGCTGGCGGAGCTGCTGGAGGGGTTGGTCAAGAGCGCTTGAAGGCCACCAGGCGGGAGAAGTAGAAGGGCGCCTGGTTGAGGCTGCGGTGAACGGGCTCGAAGCCCGCGCCGGCGGCCGCCGCCACGATGCCCTCCTCTTTGAGCTGATAGGCGCGGGTGGTTTTGCTCGGGCCGGGGAAGAGCTGGCCGATGCCTTTCAACACCGCCAGCAGAGGGGTGTAAGGGGCGAAGCTGACGATGAGTTGGCGTTCGGCGAGGGAGGCGAGATGGCGCACCATCTCCTCCGCCGCCGTCTGGGGGTAGTGGATGAAGACGTCGAGGCAGATCACGGTGTCGAACGACCCGCTGAGGCTTTCGAGATCGGAGACGGCAAAGCGCAGGCGGTCGCTCGCCAGACCCTCCTCCTCGGCGCGGCGTCGGGCTTCCTCCACCATGGCGGCGGAGAGATCGGAGGCGAACACGGAGCCGGCGCCGAGGCGGGCGAGGGGCAAGCTGAGGCTGCCGACGCCGCAGCCGGCGTCGCAGTAGCCGCGCTTGTCCAGCTCGCCCTCCTCCTGAAGCCAGGCGAGAACGGCGTCAACGGTTTTTTGATGGCCGAGGCGGATGTTGCGCTGAACGTTGTTCACTTCGGCGCTCTCGCTGTAGATGCGATTCCAACGGTCGAAGCCCGTGCTCTCGAAATAGGCGCGCACCACCTCCTTCTCGGCGGTTTTGGCGTCGGAGGCGTCGTTGGTGGCGGTGGCGGATCCGCTGCCGGGCGTGGCCTGCTGGGGGTCGGAGGTCATGGGGCGGCGGCGGGAGGTGGGCGCGGCGGATCCTAGGCAGCGAAGCCGGGTGCTCCCGGCGGCGCCGCCGGTGCACCGGTCGTCGTCGGGCTCTGGCGGCCGCAGAGCCGCTTGGCGCCAGGGGCCGAAAGGGGGGGATGGCCCCGGAAGCGGCGGGGATCAGGCGCTGGCGTGGCTCCAGCCCAGCCCGTTCTCCCCCTCCCCCCAGCGCAGGCAAGCGGCCAGGGGGCGACCCACGAGCAGCTGGGGGAAGGGGCGCCGTTCCCCGAGCACGCGGCGGGGGGTGAGGGTGGCGGCGGCGATCGCCTGGTCCGCTGGCACGCCCCAGCGGGCGAGACGTTTCACGCCCTCCAGGAGCGGCAGCGTGGTGCCCGCCAGGGTGCCGTCTTCCAGGCGGCAGCTGCCATCGCGCACGAGCAGCAGCCGTTCATCCCAGCGGTGCGCCCCCTCGGCGAGGCCATAGGGGGCGAGGGCGTCGCTGACGAGCACGGTGCCCGCCGGCGCCAGCCGCTGCAGCAGCACGGCCATGGTGGGAGCCACGTGGACGCCATCAGCGATCAGCCCCAGGGCCACGTCACCCCGCCGGGCCGCGGCGCCGAGGGGGCCGGGGGCGCGGTGGTGCAGGCCGGGCATGGCGTTGAAGGCGTGGGTGATCATGGCGACGCCCGCCTGGAAGGCGGCCTCCGCCTGGCTTTCCGTCGCCGCGCTGTGGCCCAGACAGGCCACCACCCCCTTCGCCCGCAGGGCCGCGATCACCGCGGGGGCGCCCTCCAGCTCCGGCGCCAGGGTCATCAGGGCCACATCCGCCTCCGCCCCGCCGCGGAAGCCCTCCAGGAGCTCCTCCAGGGCCGCCGGGCTGGGGGGGCGGAGGTGCGCCTCGGGGTGGGCGCCGCGCCGTTCGGGCGCCAGGAAGGGGCCCTCCAGGTGGGCGCCGAGCAGGCGGCTGCGGCCGGGGTGGTGGCCGGCGCGGTGGCTCGCGCGGGCGCGGGCGAGCACGGCGAGGGCCTGGCGCAGGGGCGCGACGCCACAGGTGACGAGGGTGGGGGCGATGGCCTCCACCCCATCCCGCCAGAGCAGGACGAGCAGCTCCTCCAGGCGCGGCAGGTCGACGTCACGCAACTCGGGGAAGGCCAGGCCCAGGCCGCCGTTGATCTGCAGATCGAGGCCCATGGCGCTGAGCCAGTCGCCGCCCCAGTCGTCGCCCGCAGCGGCGCTGCCCGCGCCCAGCGGCTCCACCCGGGCGATGCGCCCCGCCTCATCGATCGCCACTCGCCAGCGCCGCTCCCGCCAATGGGTGCAGGGCGTTTCCCGGGGCAGGCGCACGTTGGTCAGCCAGCGCATGGGTGTGGGGAGCTGTTGGGTCAGTCTGGGGGTTGGGGGTCGACCCTGCGGGGGGAGGAGCGGGTTGGTGGGGAGCGAGCTTGCCCAGCACAGCGGATGGCCTGGTTTTCCTTCACAGAGGAGGTGAGGGGTGGCGGCCTGGATTCATGAACCGGCCAGCAGCTTCCGCACATCCCTGGCCACTCAGCACCGCGAATCGGCGGCTCAAGTGGGATGGCAGGCAGGAATGGATGCTCGCTTGAGGGAAAGACAGCGATCAGCTTCCAATTTCAAGCATTTTGCTGAAGATCTTGCAACTGATCTCCATGGCTTTGAAAGGGCCGTTGAAAAATGCTTCAAGAATTTGCTATGAATTGTTATTGACTGCATCATGGAGCTCTTTCAAAAGGTGTCGGAAGCGTTCGGGCTCTGAATGGTCAAAGCTCTCACCATTCAAGATCTTTTGCACGCGTTTGCTCTGCCCCGCCTTGCATCGGCGCTTGCAGGCCAGTCGATCGTTGGTAACACGTCAAATGCATTCGGGCGCATCTGCCTGTCAAGCCCGGAACGTTCCGCATTTGATGACATTGTTGTTTTTTGTTTCGGGACTATCGGGCGTAGGAAAGGAGGGCTGCCTGATAGGTGGTGTGTGGGGGAATGGGCGGATCTGTGTAACAGTTCTTAGAAGGTACAGTTTCTCGAAGGATTGACAGGCTAGATTTTTAGGTAAACTGTTGGATGTTAGTTATAATTATATTTCCATGGTTTGCGAGTGATCAAATGGGCATATGCGATCATTAAACCAAACAGAATGGGGGTGTCAAGCTGTCGGGGTTGGCAGAACTTGTCAAATAATCATCATCTTGGGATGAAGATCTTTTGGTTTTATTGTTTTATGTCCCGTGGTTGGCATCAGGGCTTGGGACCAGGCTTTTGTATCGTGGTCAACGGTGATAGGCGGACCCGTGCAAGATGACAAGATCTTGCACGGCTATTCCGTAAACCTTTGCTACAACCAGACGTCTGGTCATGGGTCCGTGCAGTCTACTTGGTGATAGGCGGCAAACACGGTTGGGAAGACGGTAATATGAGGATCCAACCATTTTGCGTTCGATCTATCCTGGATCTATCCTGGATCTATCCGATAAGACTCTATGGCAAGCTATTCATTCCTAGAACTGGCAGAGGAGGTCTTGAAGACCGCAGATAACCCACTGACCTATCAGGAGATTTGGTATGCAGCGAAACAGGGAGGTCTAACTGAGAAGATTAGCTCAAAAGGGAAGACCCCCTGGCAGACTCTTGGCGCTCAGTTATATGTCGAGGTTAGAGATAATGAAGCTTCGAGATTTGTCAAGGTTGGGAAAAGGCCTGCGCGCTTCTTCCTCAAAAGTAGAGAGGGCGGTCTTTCAAAAGAGGCTATTGAACAGCTAGACAAGCAGCAGCCCGTGAAGAAGGAAAGGGCTACAGGATTTCACGAGCGGGATCTTCATCCAGTCCTAACGTACTTCGTGTATTCTAATCCCGCATTTAATAGAGGGAGATCTATTTTCACAAAAACTATATATCATGAAAAATCGCTTAAGTCTGGATACAACGAGTGGGTGCATCCTGATATGGTCGGATTCTATCTGCCATTAGATGACTGGAGACCTGATGTCATTGAATTTAATCGTCTTTCGGACAACAACTCACTGCGACTCTTTTCATTTGAAATCAAAAAGAGTCTTACAAAAGCCAACTATAGGGAATCGTTCTTCCAGGCTCTCTCGAATTCATCATGGGCTCATGAAGGATATCTTGTGGCTGCCGACATTAAGCAAGATGATGAATTAATGTCAGAGCTTGCGCGATTAACATCTTCTTTCGGGATCGGACTTATTCAGCTCGATTTAGAGGATATTGACAGCTCGCTAATCCTATTCCCATCCCGTGGCAAGACCCTCTTGGATTGGGAGACGATAAATAAGCTAAGCGAGCAGAACTCAGACTTTGAGAAGTTTATTCAAGATGTACGCATAGATTTTGAGTCTAAAAGGATACACCGATCCGAGTTTGATGAAGTGCTCAAAGACATTCGCAAGTATCTTCATGAGAAGCTGAAGATCGAACAAGTCGCTTGAGCGGTCGCTTTCGCGCCGCTGAGATCCAGCGTTCGAAGGATATGGCTTCCATGATGGGAGCCGGCTAGGCAATTTTGCCTTGTCATAGCCACCCAGCTAAAGTTGGTATATTGCTGAAGTCCGCTAGCCAGAGTGGTTCGTTCACTGGCTTATAGGTGCCGTGATCTGCCGGCAAGCCGGAGGTTCAAGCAAGGATTGGGCCCCTCATCGACGGCAGTCCTGGGGACGCTAGGCCCGTTGAGGCCGGCTTGTAGGGAACTGTAGATTCAACTACGGCCTTGTGTACAGGGTCTAGCATCTGCATAGGGAAACCCCATTGACCATCGATCACCCTTTTGCAGGGAGGAGACAAGAGATCACAACCTTAGGCTACTGCAGAGGCCCTCTGTTGGGCAGACAATATGATGGAGGAGACCTGATAATAATGAAGACCAGGTCTATGGATTCGCCGAGCATCTCTGAACATCAAAGGAGTTGGCGGCCCACCTAAAACCCTTCATCAAGGAAGCGGTTGGAGATGTAGCCTACATTGCTTAGAGACAACTCGGGCTGGGGGCTGGGACAGGTTCAGACCAAAGCGAAACAGGGATCAGTCTTCTTTGAAAAAGACATGGCCCCAATTCGAACCCACCCGAAGAATGAGGCGATTGCCCACCACAGTAGGTTGCCAGCCACTCAATAGATCCTCCCAAACACCATCACTTGAAAAGGGCACACTCACAGTATGCTCAGCTTGGGAGAAGTTCAACACAATCATAAACCTTTGAACGCGCCCCGTACCGGAACCACCCCAACGGTGGTAGATGACAATACCGGTATCACGCTGAACGCCATAACCCAACGTGTTGAAGTCTACCTGATCCTTTGGCCAATCCACTGGATAGACATTGTCAGAGCGCAACCCGGGATGGTCCTTGCGGATCTGAATCATCTTCTTGTAAAGCTCGCGGAGAGGCCGGCCGAACTGATCGTTGGCAAAACTCCAGCGCAGTGGTCGGGGTTGCACCCTGCGGTTGCTTCCCTTGTCATCCTCCATCAACCAATAATCTTCGGCAAACTCTTGGCCATTCTGAATCATTGGACTCCCTGGAAATGTGAGCAGGGCTATCACAAGTGGCTGGGTTTTGTACCACATGCGCGAACCATCATTCGATCGAGCGCCTGCTTGCCATGCCAGATGGGAGTGATCATGATTCGTCAGATAGGTGGTGGCGACACGATCTCCAGTCAGTCCCTTCTTGCTGTCTAACGCCTCCATGAATCTTGGCGGAATTACCGAGTTGTAGAGATAATCGAATGCCACACCGTACAGAGCATTGTTCCAGTAACTTGTCGCCTTCACCTCGTT
The DNA here is from genome assembly GCA_016882305.1 of Cyanobacteria bacterium K_Offshore_surface_m2_239. Classification (GTDB taxonomy): domain Bacteria; phylum Cyanobacteriota; class Cyanobacteriia; order PCC-6307; family Cyanobiaceae; genus Cyanobium. The sequence goes on along the minus strand of VGQX01000140.1, from coordinate 1,599 downwards.
GGTTGCTTGCGAGGCGTCGAAGTCTAGGTGTTCCAGAATGGTCGAGAAATTTGGGTCGGCGGCTTGGGTATTGACGGAGGCGATCAGGTTGGGCAAGCCACGCGGGATGCGCGAGATGAAGAAATTAGTGGTGTTGTCAAAACGGATTCCATCGATGCCGAAGAGATCCATCCAGTAGAAACACACATCTCTAACATACTCCTCGGCACAGGTATTATTGAAGTCGAGATCGGTGAGACCCGGAAACTTGCCATCAAAAGGGCCAACGCAAGGAGAGGCTGAGTTGACGGGGTTATCACCTTCTACTGTTAAGGTTTTGTAGAAGAGGTGGTAGGGAAACCTGTTGTTGCCCGTCACATGATTGAACACTCCATCCATTATCACATGAATGTCACGCTCGTGGCACTTGCTGATGAATTCCTTGAGATAGGAGAGCTTTTCGGCGGGCTTCTCAGGATCGTCGCTATTGGCGTAGCGAAAGGCGACGGCAAAGTAAAGAAAAGGTTCGTATCCCCAGTTGAATCCTCCGCCAGGCCACGCCGTCCATGGCATCACCAGAATGGCGTTGAATCCCAACTCCTGGATGTAGTCAAGCTTGTCAGAAACGGCATCAAGTGGCGCTCGAACACCTCTGTACTCGTCGGTAAAATCGTCTAAATTCAGCTCATAGACGATCAAATCGCGGAGGTGCTTGCGTCCTGTCTTCAGGGGCTTGTCAGTAGGCCGACTGCCGCCTACAACAATGCCTGAATTGAGATTATTGCGGGGGTCGGGATCGATTCGATCAAGGTTGCGACATCCTCCATAGCGCGCACAGGGATCACTCACGAAGCGGGTCTGCCCGTCATCAAATGTCACAAAGTATTGGTATTCGTAGAATGCAGTCGGCAATTACACAGGCGTTGTAAATGACCACACCCAACCCTCTGGGTGGGGGCTTTTGGTCATTTGGGGTGCGTTGGATGTGTCCCAATTAGATTGACCCAACTTGATTTGGAAGTCTCCAATCACCTGAATTGAGGCGATGCCAGGATCGCCATAATCCTTTGGCTTGACATAAGTTTTGATGACGTCATTATTATCGCTGTCTTTCTCCGTATAGGTTGTGTTGGAAGTGCGGTATTGATTTGGGGCTGCAGTCGTGCTTGGGAAGAACACCTTGAATTCCACTTTTCCTTGGGTTTCGTCGGTGCCGATTTGCCAAGCACCAAAACGCTCCTGATAATAAGAAGGCATTCGTAATCTCACTTGCCTTTGGACTCTATGCACGCCATGGTGGCTCAACTGTATGCTTCGATACAAGGAGTCGCTCCGGGCATTGCTTCTGTGTTGTGCCTTGTTTCCCAGTCGACGTGACGGAGTTTCGGATCAACTACGACTTGGATACATGGTCTATTACATGCAGAGGGGAACTGCCGTGAACATCCTTTTGCTGGCGGAGACAAGAGCTCATTAGCACGGGACATTGATGAGGCACTTATGCTGGCAGACAACCTGACAGACGAGACCAGATGAAAACCACGACCAGCCCGTACGACGTTGCGGAGCATCTGCGCAGACCGGAGGAGATGGCGGCATACTTGGAAGCCTGCATCGAGG
>VGQX01000139.1 GCA_016882305.1 Cyanobacteria bacterium K_Offshore_surface_m2_239 | reverse complement strand
GCGGCAGAAGTGAGGATCGTCGATCCAAGAGCCGCCGCGCAGCAGCCTCCACTCATCTTCCCGCGCATTTTCATCCAGCCAGGGGCTTCCATCCGTTGGCGCGCCCTCATAGCTGTTGTGCCAATGATCCGCGCACCATTCCCACACATTGCCATGCATGTCGTGCAGCCCCCTGGCATTCGCTGGAAAGCTGGCTACCTCTGTCGTTTGCTGTCGATACTGTCCCGTGGGGCCATCTCCGTAAGCTGTTCTGCCGTCATAGTTGGCCAGGTCCGGGATGATCGTTGCGCCGAAATGAAACGGCGTTGTGGTGCCGGCGCGGCAGGCGTATTCCCATTGCGCTTCGCTCGGCAGCGTGTAGTGGCGTCCGCTGCGGTGGCTGAGGCGGCGGCAGAATTCATCGGCGTCTCTCCAGCTCACGTTCTCCACAGGGCGCTGATCACCCGTGAACGTTGAAGGTCTGGGATCAAGCTTCCGCTGCCAGCGGGCTTCTCCCGCCAGCGGCTTCCATTCCGCCACAGTGCGCCACTGCGCCTGAGTGATCGGGGTGCGGCCCAGGAAAAAGCCTTGGAGCTGCACCAGATGTTGTGGCCCCTCCGCTTCACTGCGGCCAAGCTCCGTCGCGGGCGAACCCATCCAAAACCGCCCCGGCGGGATCCAGAGCATCGTCAACTCAGGAACCAGGGGCTCGCGGAAGCCCTGCGCACGGCGCCGGTGCGTGAGCAGGAAACGAAAGGTGCTCGTGCCGTCGGCTTGGCGGGTGGAGGCGGCGCTCATGGCCGGGGCTGGGGACGGGGCGGAAGCACCAGGCTAAAGCGGACCTGGTGCTGAGTTCCAAGCAACCGCAAACAGATGCACAGCGAAAACGGTGGCGCAGCGAAAACGGTGGGCTGTCGTTGCTGTGGAGACCACGGCACGGCCCACCGAGCGCTGTGCGGATCGAGCGTCGGCAAGGCCGAAGTGGGCCGGCAATGCCGGGGGCGCCGTTAACGGGAGCGGGTCTGGACCCTTGGGTATGTGCCCCCTCCTGTTCCCCCAGGGGAATCACTTCCAATGGCTCTAACGTTGAAGGGAGACGGATGTCCGGCGACAATGAAATTGGCCGGCGGGCTATGGGCTTGACTCGGAGCAGCCGGGGGAGGGAACAGACTAGGAACCCGATGCAATTGCTGCGGTTGCGCGAGTGGTGGGGGTTGCGGTAAAATGTGTGGCTATATCACCAGCCGCCAAGAATCCCTCCTAAAGCATTTCATAATGCTAAGAATAACGCAATCTGTTGCCTGTTCTCCAGCAGTAGGCCATAAGCTTTTACTTGTGTAAACGGAGCTCTAATCGAAAAGGAATGTATGCAAACAAGAAGTGAGGATCTTCGATTTGTCGTTAGTTGATAATAAATCGCCGCTCACCTCGCCCAGCGTAGGGATCTGCATAGGAAAACTCTATTAACCTGCGTCTTGACAATCAACGGTAAACCCTACTTAGCGTTCTTAATAAAAACCTTTTTATTGGCATCAAAAGCCATCCCCACACCACAGCATATGACGGAGGTCTTAAACGTGAGTGAGCGACTCTTAGGTCTTCTTCCTAGTATAACCGTTAGAATTGTATTTAAGAATCTACAAGGATTTGCTACTGGATTTTATGTTGCACCAAGGCAGGTTGTTACGTGTTCACAGGTACTGCGAAAAGCGGGTCCAAGTTCGATTGAAATGACCTTAGCCGGAAGTTCAGCAAAGATTAGTGCTAGCTTTCAGAAGAGAGATTTACACAACGATATTACATGTATCGAGGTTGAAGAGGTCAGTCAAAATCAGATTTGTGCGTATCTAGATTTTGAAAAAGAGCCTAAATCAGACGATAGTCTATATGTATATGGATATTCGGACGAGGATCCTGATGGAAATCTGCTCTCCGTAGCCATTGAAAGTCATAAGGGCGTTAAATATATTGTAGCTACATCTAAAGATAAAAGGATCCGCCCTGGCCACTCCGGCGCTCCCATACTAAACCTAAGATCAGGAAAGATATGTGGCATGATACGCTATATAAACAGTGGATGCGGTGTCTATTCGGGTGAGGTTATATCGATCAATAGCTTTCTAGAGGCAATTCCATCACTTATTTCTCTTCAAGAAAAGTTTCATGATTTCAATATGGACTGGAGAGATGCGATACTCTCTAATTCATCCATTGCAGCTTCAGACAATCTACCTACGCAAGTCTACAAAGAGTTTTTAGGGAGGGAGCAAGAACTTGGCGCCATCTCGGAATTTCTGTCACCGAAAGTACGAGCCTGGATTTTATCAATCGTAGGCATTGGAGGAATTGGCAAAACAGCCTTGGCAATCGAGGCCGCAAGGCGATGCTCTCAAGCGAACGAAAGGATATTTGATTCCATTATTTTTGCCTCTGCAAAACAAAGTTATTTTAGGTTTCAGCGCATGGAAAAACCAAAGAATAGTGGGGAAACAAAATTGAGTGATCTGTTTAGGGTGATCGCTGAAGTGTTAGATGATCAGTCGATCATGAAAGCTCCAACAAAAACACAAATTGAGAAAATCCGAAATTGCTTCAAAAAGAAAAGAGCTTTGTTAATTATTGATAATTTAGAAACCTTTGATGGCAGTACCCAAGAGCACCCTGAGCTCATGAATTTCTTGGACTTGCTACCAGAAGGATCCAAGGCAATACTGACAAGCCGAGTTACAAGTGGCATCCATCGTCATCTTAAACTAGAAGGACTGAGCCAAGACTCATCGGTTAAACTTGCTAAGTATTACGCAGGTGAGCATAGGCTGGAACTTAGTGACCAAGAAGCCGTTGAGATTTATGATAGTGTCAAGGGAATCCCTCTGGCGATCATAAATGCCGTTAGCCTAAAGTCAAATAACTATGATCTTATTAACATTACCAGGGAAAAGAGTGACTCAGACTTGATGGACTTTATCTTTGCGGAAGTTGTAAATCTGCTATCCGCTGGCGCAAGGAAGCTCTTTAAGTCATTTGCAGTCTTTAATAAAGCGCCAACTCGAAGGGCACTAGCACATGTATCTGGGCTGGGCGAGGTTCTTTTGGACGACTATATCCAGGAACTCGTGAAATATTCCCTGGTAACAGTTACATGTGAACAAGAACAGGATCAGGAGAGGTATTACATAATTTCTATTACTAGAAGATATTCATTAAGAGCTCTTGAAGAATGTGAAAAGGATGGGGACTTTGCGAGGAAAGCAAGGGCTAGATGGATTGGTTATTATAAGAAGTTTAGCAAAGACCATGGGAACAAGGATCAAGATGATTGGGGTATTAAGTATACAAAGCTTAGGGAAGAACATGATAATATCCATGGTGTTTTTAGATGGTGCTATGACCAAGATCGCCATAATGACATAATAGACTTGTGGAATAATCTCGAGAACTATTTAGATGTCTGCGGATACTGGGAGGAACGTTTAGAAATTCTTAACTATCTTATTCCGGAGGCAAAGAGATCTGGCAATAGAAAAATCCTTGCACGAGCATATGCAAGTATTGGATGGACTATGACATTGCAAGGAGGCCCAAAGCAGGAAACAGCTAAGGCATATTTAGATTTAGCGCTTGAACTGAAAAATGAATTAGATGAATCAAATCGAGCTCGCTTGATAAACCACTTTGCAGTCTATAGCCTAACTGTCAACAATCTGTCTGACGCAATTTTGTGGTTAAAGGAGGAGGAGACTGTAGCACAGCGAATACGAAGCAACAAAGAAAAAGAGAGAGCACTAGCAAGGATGAACTACTATAAGGGTGAGGTTGAGTTTAGGAAAGGCAATTACAGTGCTGCCCATCTACTCTTCGAAAATGCTCGCGATCGCGCCAGGCGAATTGGCTGGTTACGATTCGTCAACTATTCAAATAACTGGCTGGCCGAGATTTATACTCTCGAAGGGAAAAAAGATTTGGCCCGTCAAATACTTAGAGAGGGCCTTGAGGAGGCTAAACAGAATAGTGAGCAAAGGCGAATTGCGCATTTCCAGGCGACTTTTGCTCGCCTAGAGTATAGCCTTAAGAACTATAATGAAGCTAGAGATTTCGGGGAGAAAGCGTTAACAATATTCAAGCGAGAAAATATTTTAGATGATGCGAAGAAGATGCAAGACATGATGGATTGCATAGACAAAGGGAATGGCCAGGAGTTAAAGAAAAAGTAAGAGGCAATAATCTTTGCGCAGCTGAGATTAGGTTTACTATAGTAGAAGACATCAAACGGAAAGGCATAACAGAGACTAATGGCATAAAATTCTGAAACCAGTCATGGAATTATGTATCGTAGGTCGATCGTAATCGCGAAAAGCTGAACGCCAGCGGATGGCCGGATCGCTCCAGGATCCTCCCCTCAGAAGCCTTGATTTCTCTTTGGAAGCAGTTCTATCAATGTAAGGACTTCCATCTATTGGAACATTTGCATAGCGTTGCTGCCAGTGATCCAAGCACCACTCTCTAATATTATCATGCATATCATGCAGGCCCCACGCATTTGCTGGAAAACAAGCTACATCTCTAGTGCTCAAAACATGGGCCAAGGGCTCTTTACTGCTGTCTGCATTGATTTCATGAACAGAACTGGCAAGAATGACAGATGATTCATTACCAAAGTTAAACGGCGTTGTGGTGCCCGCGCGGCAGGCGTATTCCCACTGCGCTTCGCTCGGCAATGTGTAGTTCTTCCCCGTGCGCAGCCGCAACCGCTGGCAGAAGGCCATGGCGTCGTTCCAGCTCACATTCACCACCGGGCGCTGGTCGCCTAAAAACCCCTCCCCATCCTCAAGCTTTTTCACCGGATCGGGATCCAGCGTTTCGGGCCACAGCTCGGCATCCTCATGCTCCTGACGCTGCCAGAGCGCCACCGCCCGCCACTGGACCTGAGTGATCGGGGTCTGGGCGAGGAAGAATTCCAGGAGCTCCACCTCGTGCTGGGGGCCTTCGTCGTCGTAGCGGCCTTCTTCCTTCGGCGGGGAGCCCATCTGGAAGCGGCCGGCGGGGATGTGGAGGAGGGTGAGGGGAGGGGCCTGTGAGGAGGGGGGCTCCGCAGACTCGTTGGGGTCGGGCTGCCAAAGCGGCTCCAAGAAATACTGGTTCCGGCTCTGAGGGAGGGGCTCCACAAGACGCCCCCCTTCCAAGCGCGCCACGGGATAAGAACACCATTCCAGGGGCTGCTCCACCCACAGGGCCGTGTCGAAGGCGTCATCGAGCTGCTCACCCGGCAGCTGGAGCAACACCGCACTCGGCACCACAAGCTCCTCGAAATCAAACGCCTCCGCCGGGAACGGATCCGGTGGTTTGCCCGCCGCTCCCTGGCGAAGCCTGTGCGCCAGACGCTGATACTCCAGCCCCGGCAACCGCTCGATGATCTCGGCGGTCACCGTGGCGAAGGCCGCCAGGGAGGACTGGTGCGTGCTCTTAGCCACGGATGCGGGATCAAGAAGAAACGCCTGAAACGGAGGAAGGTCGGGGCATTGATCCCAGCGATGTTCGATCAACCGACTCACCCGTTGCACCACCTCCGCCGTTTGCGGCACCGTCAGCGTGTCGCGCAAGGCTGGGCCCACCCCCGGCGCAAGGACGAATTGAATGCGGTTCTCCTCGCGTTGCCGCTGGCGCCTGGAAGACGACGACTTGTCGTTGTGGTCGAGACGCTTCAGCAGGCCGCTGAGCAGCAGCTCCGCCATCGCCAACGGCCCACCCTCAGGCACCATCGCCTGCCGCAGCAAGCGCATCACCGGCAGGGTGAGCACCGGAGCGGCGGCTGTCACGCGCAGGAGATGCTCCCCCGGTCCGGAACAATGCTGAAAAAAGAACCTCAGCCGCCGCCGTGCCCACTCCCTCTCCGTCTCGTCGTCTGCGGCCCTGGCCGGAGTGATCTCCACCCTGGGCCAGACGGCAGGAAGACAGGCCGCCGTGTGGGAGCGGTTGCCCCGGCCGCGCACCAAGGCGCACCAGCCGGCCAGGCTGTCGGGCTCCAGGGTCAACAAAGGCACCACCAGGTGGTCGTCCCCTCGGGGAGGAGCGGGCTCGCCGCGACGGAGGGCAAAACGCTGGTAAGACCTGTTGGGCGCCAAAGGCTCCCGATTGCGCACCGCCACGATCGAACCGATGCCCAGGGCCGTGCGGCGCCACATCCAATCCGGCAGCACCTGGAGAAGCGCGACAGGTCCGCGCCGACCCAGCCACGCCAACAGCTTCTGCACCTCGCCGCCTTGCCACCAATGGTTCCCTGAACAATCCGTGAGCACCACCACCACCTGCTCCGCTGCCGCGCCGCCCAGGGCGCAGCGCAAGTTGGCTGGCCAGCGCGGATCGTCTGGATTCAGCGGAAGAGAACGCACATCGCGAAAGACAGCCGACTGGGACAGGCTGATCCGCAACTCCTCCGCCAACCGCTGCCACACCTGCATCGACAACCCCCCATCCACCACCAGCAACAGGCTCAAGCGGGGCTCGCGCGGCAGGGTGTAGCGCGGCCAGAGGCGGCGCGTGCGCGCCCAGCTCTCCACCGTGGCCGTCTCATCCAGCACACGGCGCGGATGGTCGTCCAGAGGGAGCGGCTCCAGCACCGCCAGCGGTTGGAGCGCGGACTGCAGGGGGCGAGAGTCGGCGAGCAGGCGGGCGTCCTGCAGCCGCAGGGGCAACACGGCCCTCAGGTCGTCGTCCGTGGGCAACACCTGATCCGGCAGCAGGGCCGCTTCCGCCGGCGCCGGGGCCTCCCGCTCGGGGGGGGCGGGGAAGACCCCGGGCAGGGTGAAGCGCAAGGGATCGCCCTGCGCTGCAGGCAGGCCGATCCGCTCCGGAGGAGGCGCTGGAGCGGGAACACTTGGCTCCAGGTGGGCGCGGCCGTCGCGCTGGCGCGGGCTTGCCGGGCTCGGTGCCTTGACACGGGCGTCCGCAGGCTGTTGAGAGGGCAGATCAGGCGCCAGCCACAGGATCTCCGCCAGCTCGCGTGGATGCAGCCGGGCGCCGTGGACCTCCAGGAGGCTTTGCAGCAGAGCGCGAAGGGGATCCGGGGGCTGAGCCATCACTCCGTCGCGGCGCCGCCACGGGCCGCATCGTCATCCTCAGGGTCGTCGCTGGGATCGCTGAGCTTGCGGTAGAGAATGTCGCGCAAAGCCGACCGTTGCTTCTCATCAGGTCCGACCTGGCTCTGGCCGGTGAGGAGAAAGAGGGCATTGAGCAATTGATCCACGGCGCGATCGCGGATCGCGGCAGGGCCGGCGCCGCTGGCCTCGCCATCTGCGGCGTCACCCTCTTGGGGCACCTGGCCGAGAAAGTGCTCGATTTCCTTGCGCAGCTCCTGGCCCCCGGGTTGGTTGTCCTTGGATTGATTGGCGAAATGGGCCTCCACGATCGGGGTGAGCACCTGGTCATCCGGCGGTGGCATGCCGATGCGGATGCAGCGTCGATGGAAGGCCGGCGGAAACTCCCGCTCTCTGTTGCTGGTCATCACCACGATCGGAAATTCGGCGCAGGAGACAAACCCACTACGCAGTTTCACAGTCAAAGGCTCTTCCGCACCAGATTCGGAATTGCTGTCAACCTTGGCGTCCGCTGTGCGGATTGTATAGGGAGATTGACTGCTTTCCCGTGTGCTCTTCTCTGCGGGCTGTTCTTCGTTTTGTGGCTTGCTCTGGCGCTGGGAGCGGGTGAGCTCACTGATTTCATAGCGGCCTTCTTCAAACAAATGCAGCAGCTCATTGGGCAATTGCAAATCTCCCTTGTCGATCTCATCAATCAACAGCACCCGCGGCCAGCGGGAGGGCAGAAAGGCAGTGCCCACCGGGCCAAGCCGGATGAACTCATCAATCGGCGGCGCAACTGGCTTCTCTTGATCTTGTGTCGCGTCTGGAGCACTGACAGGCCTGCTCCTGGCTTGGGAATCGGAGAACCGATCCAAGTCAGCCTGTTGCAATCGCGCCAGGGCGTCATAGCGGTAGAGGCCATCTTCCAGCAGGCGTGAGCGGGGTGTGATGGGCCACACCAGAACAGGCCCCAAGCCCAACTCAGCGGCGATCGCATAGGCCAGACTGGTTTTGCCGCTGCCGGGCAGGCCTGTCACCAACAACGGCCGCCGCAAACGAATCGCAGCATTCACCGCCAACAGGATGCGTTCCGCCTTGTCTGTGGGCTGCTTGTTCTCATCTCTTGGCAAGCGGAAGGTTGTCCCGCGGCTGTAAACACCCGTCGAGGTTGAAGAAGAGGCCTCCGCAATCTCGTCAAGCTCCTTCCAATACGTCTCTCCCATCCCCAAGGGGGGGTTGGACTCCTCCTTGGGAAGGATTTGAAACTGCCGCCACGGGGGAGCTTCGAGCCAGGGTTTTTCCTCAGAGCCCTTGCCCTTTCTGGTCCTCCGCTCCTTC
>VGQX01000138.1 GCA_016882305.1 Cyanobacteria bacterium K_Offshore_surface_m2_239 | reverse complement strand
GAGGAATTCAGCGGAAACGGTGGAGAGGAAGAGTTGGACGCGGGGCATGCCTCGGGTGCTCCATCACTGGAGCCTATCGGGGGTGGCAGCGCATGGCCCTGCCCCAGGAGGAGAGCCTGCTCTTCAACAGATTCGCTGGATCCAGCGGCATGGTGGGTTCGCCTGGCCCCAGGGCCGCCAGTTGCCAGGGGCGCCCCTCACCAGAACACCCAACTGCCGCATGCGGCATGGCCTCCCCTGTCCTTAAGTCGCCATCAGATTCCACGTTCCGTGTTTCGCCCGTTAAGCGCCCGCCCCCATCCGTTGGGCCTCGTCAGCGACGCCCAACTGGAGCCGCTGCTCGAGGTCGTTGGCCAGATGCTTGGCTTTGTGGCCTGATTGGATCCGCAAGGACGCCCAGCCGTTGGTCGACATCCATCGAGAACCATCAGTACGTAGTAAACTTAGCTACAAGCAACTACAGATCATGACCCAGGCCAGAGGGGCCGGCGCGCCACAGACGATTCGCCTGCCGCCCGAGCTGTTGGAGCGGATCGACCGCTACGCCGCCCATCTGGAGAGCGAGCTCCACCTTTCGGTGAGTCGCAGCGATGCCCTGCGACGCCTGCTCACCCTCGCCCTGGAGGATGCCGAAGACACCGCCGAAGCCGAAGCGATCCTGCGCTCCAATGAACCTCGGGTGAGCTGGGAGGAGCTCAAGGCAGGCTCCACCGCTCCAGATCAGGCCGTTGAATCTTGAGCTATCGGATTGAATTCGTTCGCTCAGCCGCCAAGAGCTACCGCCAACTCGATCCTGTGCTGCAGCGACGGGTGGACCGGGAGCTCAGGCGCCTCTGCGAGGCACCTCGCCATCCCGGCGTCATCCGCCTGCAGGCCAACGATGAGCTGTACCGCGTGCGGATTGGCGATCTTCGCCTGATCTTCAGCGTCGAAGACGACATGCTCCTTGTGCTGATCGTCAAGATCGGGCAGCGGGGCTCCGTCTACCGGCTCTGACCATCCACCCATCCACTGGCAAGTGAGAGGGCTAAACTTGCGTTTAAACACTAACGCCCGATGGCCACCCAATTCCCTCGCCAGGACCTGCGCCGTTGGGGCAACTCCCTGGGCGTGCGCCTGCCGGCCGCCATTGCCCGCGAGGCGCGGCTGCATGACAACCAGACGGTGGAACTGAAAGTGGTGGCGGAAGGCGTGCTGATTCGGCCCGTGCAGCCTCGCTCCAGCCTTGCCGAACGTCTGGCGACCTATGTGCCCATGCCGGATGAGCCCACCGGTGCTGAGGTGATCGAATGACATCGCCAAAACGACTGGCCTCCTGGCTGCCGGACCGTGGTGAGGTGATCTGGATCAACCACAACCCCCAGGCGGTTCGCGAGATGAACGATCACCATCCCTTTCTTGTGCTCTCACCAGCCCCATTCCATGCTGCCGTGGGTCTTGTGGTGGGCTGTGCGATGACGTCAGCCGCATTCAATCAAGGCTCCTCCCTGGCGGTGGATCTGGGCCCCATCCCAAAACGGCCTGGCGCCCACAGCTACGTGCTCTGCCATCAACTCAAGTCGTTCGACTGGAAAGCCCGTGGCGCCCGCCCCCATCCGATGGGCCTCCTCAGCGACGCCCAACTGGAGCCGGTGCTTGAGATCGTGGGCCAGATCCTGGGCTTCGTGGCCTGAACAGGTCCGCCAGCTGGGTTATCGGGTCGTGCGCGAATCGGGCCACCTAATCCTGAGCCATGGCGTGCAGCGGCTCGTGATCCCGCGCCACGACCCCATCAACGCCCTCACCATGGGTGCCATCGCTAGGGACGCTGACCTCACTCCTGAGCAGTTTCGGGAATTGCTTTGACTGGGAGCGTTTAATTTTTGGAGATCAAGGATAAAAGATGGTGATCCTGTCATCCATCTCGGGATCACTGCCCCTGACGCTGAGGCCCTTGTAAATGTAGCTGGTCTTCGACGCCTGTGCTCGGCCATTTTGGCTGCCACTTTCAGCTCGGAATTCTTCACGATCGTAACCGGCTGAACTGTGTCCGCATCCAGTGCCTCCAGTGCCGTGTTGGTGGAGGGAAGCAGGTTGCGGTGGCTGCGGGATTGGGCCGGCATCAAGAGGTGGGGAGCTAGAAGTCAACGCAAGAGAGATAAGTTTTGGCCAGAGAAGCTAGGATTCGGTACAAGGCAGAATAGCATTGGGATGTTTTAGGGAATGAAGCTTGGCCTTGATTTCCAGCTCAGAAAGCTCCATTTTTTCAAGGATGCAACGGTACTGCTCTTGAAAGCTCATTAAATCGTAGACTATAAGATTATCTTTCACGAGGCCTAACAGACTCAAAAGCCCTGACCTAAATAGGCTCTCACTCTCATCCAACTTATTTCTATCGTGCATTATTGTTGCAAGGTTTATCATGAGTTTCGCTTGCAATTCTAAAGTCACAGATATATCTGGCATCAAACTTTCTTGCAGGCAGCGTCGGCTCAGAGTCTCAGCCTCCTCAAGGCGGTCTGTCTTCTGGTACAGAAGAGCTAGGTTGTTCATTGAAGTCAAGACTCTTGGGTGTGAGGAGATCAGAGAGGTCTGGTTGATTTCTATGGCTTCTATCAAGTTGCTCTCAAGCTCAGAATAGTCTTCAAGTGTTGCACCTTGCTCCATGCATCCTAAATAGATCTGAGCCTCGTTGTTAAGTATGGTTGCCCAATCTGGATGCTTGTCGTGGCAATTGCTTTTTGCAAGCTTCTTCGCCTTCTTAATCAGCTCCATCGCGTCACTACAATTTCCTTTATCCATATTTAATAAGGCCAGATTGCTCAAAGTTACTGAACGCCCGTATGATTGATAACTTTGCTGCAAGTCAAGAATTCTCAAGATCTGTCGAAAACAACATTCGGCATCGGAAAGTTCATTGACATCATGCAACGACTCGCCTGCATTATTGAGGAAACTGATCAAATCAATGCTATCTTTATCGTAAATCTCTTCGGCAATACGCAGGGCCTTTAGATTAAGCTCAGCACAATGGCGGTGAAGACCTTTTAGTTTAAACAGGTTAGCGGCAGTTGAAATGTAAGCGGCACGCTGCCGCCTGCTTTGGATTCCTTTAAGTGAATCCAGGCAAAATCTCTCTGCTTCAGCAATGTTATGAGTGGTTAGCATTAACAAGCATAGGTTATGATTTGACGATGCTACCAGTGAGTTGCTTGGACCAAGCCTGTTGGAACACTCGACAAGACATTTTTCCAGCCAGATCTGGGCCACCTTAAAATCAGCTTGATTCTCATAGAAAAAAGCAAGGCCGGTAAAGGTCCAAAAGATATAGACACCATGGAAGAGATCAAGGCATTTCTGTGTGACGTAATCAAGATGCGCAATAAATGGCCTTATAAAGTTTATCTGTTCATTGGAAAGCTTTTGGGAAATATTATCTTTACAGAATCTGCCTACGGTCAAAACAAGTTGCCCATTCCAATAGGTGGTCTCAGCAGGGAAATAATGACTCTGTGCGATCAGAAAAGACAAAACTAACGGGTGTAGGCGGTAAAGCCCATGATCGAGTCTCTCCAGGAATCTGGAACGCAACAGCTCTACCTGTTGATCAGCAAAAACACTGTCCTTCTCAACCTTTTGATTCGTATCGCAGCAACGTTCGACCAACACCCAAGGTATCGCTGTAGGAGCCATCACTGACAACAAGAGCGCCAGGCTCTTTGCATTTCCCGATAGTGGTTCCCAACTGATCAACAGCGCCTCCACAACCCCCCGCTGGGCGCCGAGTTCGGGATGGGCCTGTTGCAAGGCCCTGGCTTCCGCCCCCTTGGCCCGCAGCTCCTCCAGGAGCTGACCCAGCCGCAGGTCTGGCCGTTCCGCCAGACGGGCGCCGAGGAGCACCAAGGCCAGGGGCAGATCGCCCACCTCCGCGCAGAGTGCCTCAGCGGCCTCCGCTTCCGCCTGGAGACGCACCCCGCCGCCCTCGCCCGCCTGCAGGGCCAACAGCTCCAGGGAGGCTGGGCGCTCCAGCAAGGGCAGTTCCAGCGTCAGGGCGCCGATGGGGGCGGGCTCCCGTTGCGTGATCAATCGCCGGAAGCGGGGCGGCAGGCCCTGAAACAACAGGCGCTCGGCGCCGTAGCCCTCCTGGTCTCCCTGTTTCGCCGGCAGATTTTCGCCGCGCTGGTCGTCCAGGATCATCAGCACCGGCTCCGGTGGTGTGGTGCTTGCCGGCCACTGGCTCCAACACACCGGGAGCAGCTCCAGGGGGCTCGTGTCGTCGGCCAGGACCACCGCTGGGAAGCGGCCCCGAAAGAACGTCACCAGTTGGGCGGCCATGGCGGAGAGCCCCTGGCGGGCATCGAGGCGCACGATGCCGCCCCGGTAGTGCTCCAGGTGGTCGTAGGCGTGTTGGACGGCCAGCTCGCTTTTGCCCACGCCGCCCATGCCGGTCAGGTACACCCGGCTGCCTTCTGGGGCCAGCTTTTTCGCCAGGCTCTGGAGTTCGGCGGCTCGACCCACGAAGCGCTCGGCGCTGGTGGTGCGTTCCGGGAGGTTGTGGGGGGTGTGGGGATTGGGGTTCAGCCCAGCCCTCACCAAGAGTTCAAGCACAAAGGAGCGGAGCACCTCCGCCGCCAGGTGCTCCTGGCTGGTGAACCCCGTGCCCGGATACCGCCCCACCTCCCGCAGGCGGCTCAGATGGGCCTGCTGCAGCTCCTGTTGGCATGCCTCCCGCACGTGCTTCTGATCTCTGGGAGCCTCTGGCGCCGGGGTGGCAATGAACAGGGGTTTGTTGTGGTGCAGCGCCAGCCAGGCCTCCCACTGCGTGTAGCTCAGCGAGGGGCCATCCGGCTGCAGAAACGCCGCCAGCGGATAGCGGCTGCCCAGCTCGGGATAGCGCTGGGCGATCGCCGCCACCGACTGCCTCTTGGCCATCGCCCCGGTCATGTCGCCCACCAGATGAATCACCCCATCACAGCCCTGGATGTAGCGATCAAGCATCTCCAGGGTTTCATTGCCGGTGACGATGAAGTCTTCCTGCACCTTCACCTCCACATCCGGGCGGGTGAGCAGCTGGCGCAGGCGCTCCCGGTAGCTGAGGAATTCAGCGGAAACGGTGGAGAGGAAGAGTTGGACGCGGGGCATGCCTCGGGTGCTCCATCACTGGAGCCTATCGGGGGTGGCAGCGCATGGCCCTGCCCAAGTACGCTATCCTGTACAGACGCTGTTGGTTGCCATGGACGCGATTTCCTACACGGCTGCCCGAGCCAATCTGGCGCAAACCATGAAGCGCGTCTGTGCCGACCATGAGCCGATGATCATCACGCGCAATGGTGAGCCATCAGTTGTGATGGTCTCGCTGGACGACTACAAAGCATTGGAGGAAACCGCCTATCTCCTCCGCACCCCAACCAACGCCCGTCGGTTGATGGACGCCATCGATCGTCTGAATGCTGGCGGTGGCCAGGAACATGACCTGCCGGAATGAAGCTGGTTTTTGCGGAGCAAGCCTGGGACGACTATTTGCACTGGCATTCCACTGATCCCAAGCTGACCAACAGGATCCACCTCCTCATCAAGGAGGCCAGTCGCACCCCGTTTGAAGGAGTGGGCAAGCCTGAACCTCTCCGCCACGCCCTCTCCGGTTACTGGTCCCGGCGCATCAATGATGAACATCGCATGGTTTATCGAGTGGCTGGCGACTCCCTTCTGATTGCTCAGCTCCGCTATCACTATTGACCACCACCCCTAGAGAGCAAAAGCCAACCGAATCGTGCAGTGAATCTGCAGCTTCTTCACCCTGCTGCGCAATCACAGTCTCTCCGATGACGACAACCTGGAGCAGCGTCTATCAGGTGCTTGCCGAGCCGCAGATTCTAAGATGTTGCTGCTGTAGAGTCCTAGGAAATTCAAGGGCATTGGTGGAGGGTAGTCAGGTTTGGGGGTGGGTCTCAGGGAGCAGGGGGAGCAGGGGGAGTAGGGGGAGGTGGCAGGAGGGATTGGAGTTTGGCTTGGATTTCGGGTTGGGTGCAACATCGTGGAGGTTGCTGTTGGAGTGATCCAGCCGGCCCTGCCGGTTGCTGCTGAGGTTGTCGTAGATCGAGGGCCTTGCCCAGACGGATGCGGTTGGAGAGGGCCATGGGCGAAGACGATATAGGAGGCTCCCTTAGCTGTGAGCTGATCGATGAAGGCTTTCCCCTCAGCGAGAAGCTGGCGGTTCAGGTAATCGATGATCGCATTGCTATCAAGCAGGAACTTCGCGACATTCCTCCCAGGGTTCGCGCTAATCATTGCGGCGGCTTTCTTCGATCATGCGATCGATCTCATCGGCGCTCATGTTGCCCCAGGCACCCAGGAATCGGCCAGCACCCGCTTGTTGTGCTCCGGATCGCGGTTGGGCGTGGCCCAGCGTCTTGCTGCCGGTTCATCCACGGCTTCCAGCGTCACCACCAGGCGACGTTGCCGCAACTCCGGCGGCAGGGGGATGTGCAACGTGTCGTCGCTGGTTTCCACAATCAGGCGCTGGCGGGAGGTGGTCATGGCACTGAGGGGGAAGGCAAGGTGTCGCGGATGCGAAGGTTTCGAGCCGGAAGCTTGTTGCTTCAGGAAAGGTCAGCCAGCCAGGCTCGGTTGGCAACAGCACCACACCAAAGCGCTTGTCAGCGTCAGTGATGCGCGTGATGATGGGAAGCCTGGCGCTCCAGTTCCGGTCAGGCGATCACTGGGCCGTTGGAGGAGCGGGCTTGCTCGGCCTGCTTGGTCTACTCGCAGTGGTTGTAGAGGCAATAGGCCAGGGCCCGGCAGTTGGCGGCGAGGTCGCCATGGCCGGAGAGATTCTTGAGCTGAAGGAGAAGGGCCGCTGCGCCGTCTTCGCCATCGGTTCCCAGCCGCTTGATCAGCTGTTGGGTGGCCTCCCAGACGCAGAGGCGGTCGTCGCGGGAGAGATCCCAGTTGTACGACACAAGAGCCAGCGGCCTGTGGCCCGCTCCAATGCCCCGGTGTGGCCCTGCTCCCAGGGCGCCAATCCCATCGCGTCAGCCTTCCATAGCCCCCCACAGGGCCAGGGCGAGGGCTCCACAGCTCCCCAGGCCACCGCACGTCCCCAGGCCGTGGCCAGGCCCCACAAGCAGCTCAAGGCCCTCTCCCCGGCCACCGCAACGCCTTGTCCCGTGCGTTCCGAACCGCCTTCCAGGTTCCCGATTCCACCCCCCCGGTGGCAGGGCTGAGCCGCCAGGAGCAGGCACCGGATCTTGACCAAGGAGTTTCTGGCCAAGACCATATGGGGCTGATCACGCCCGCCGGGGCCTCACACCTGGTGGCCCCGGCTTCCCCATTCCAAGCGCCGGAACAGTATGGATTTGACTCCCATGCAGTTTGCCTTCGATCCCGCCAAAAGCACCGCCAACCTCCAGAAGCACGGCATCGACGTCCTCTCTGCCCAGGCCCTCTGGGACGATCCAGCCCTGCTGGAAATCCCCGCTCGCACACGTGGAGAGCCCCGCTTCTTGGTCATCGCTCGCCTAAATCACAAACACTGGTCCGCCGTCATCACCTGCCAGGGCTCCATCCTTCGCCTCATTTCTGTTCGCCGTTCCCGCCCTGAGGAGATTCGCCTCGATGAAAACCTCTGAGTTTGATCAACGCTTTGATGACGGCGACTCCATCCTCGACAACCTCGACCTGAGCCAGGCCCGCCGCCAACGCCTGGAGCTCAAGCGCGTCAACGTCGACTTCCCCCTCTGGATGGTGGAACAGCTCGACCGCGAGGCCTCCCGCATGGGCGTCACCCGCCAATCGATCATCAAGATGTGGCTGGCTGAGCGCCTGGATGGTCAGCCCCATCCCGCCGACAGCACCCTTCTCCAAGCCGGCGAGGCCTGACCCCCCATGCTCCACAACCTTGGCCGCGTCGTCACCACCGCTGCTCTCGCCGCCGCCGTTCCCCACCACCAGATCACAGCCCTCCTCGATCGCCATGCCCGGGGCGATTGGGGGGAGCTGGTGCAGGCCGCCAACGATTGAAGGGGCGTGATCTGCGGATTCTTGCCAAACTGCAAACAGAGCAATCCCCCCCATGCCAGCCAGCCGCCACAACAGACCGCTGAGATGGCTGCTGGCCCTCCCCATGGCCTGGGCCCTGGCCCTACCCATCGACGCCAGAGAACGCCCCACCAGCCTCACCTCCTCGTCAGGAACTCCTCTGTTGGCACAGGCTTCCCTGCCGACGGATGCGGAGATTCCCAAAGAGATCACGGCGTTGGAGGAAACGGCCCGTGGGTTGGTTGAGCGTGGCGACTACCAGCAGGCGCTGGAGCTGATGCAGCGGGTGATGGTGTGGGTGAATGCCAACCTGCCCAAGAACGCTCCCTATCGGGCAAGCAGCCAAACCTGGATGGGACTCCTGCTCAGTGCGGTGGGCCGCCGCCAGGAGGCCCTGGCCCCCACAGAAGAAGCGCAGAGGATCTACCGCGAGCTGGCGAAGACCAACCCGGCCTTCCTGCCCGATCTGGCCGATTCCCTGAACAACCTGGGCATCCGCTTGAGCGAGCTGGGCCGCCGCCAGGAGGCCCTG
>VGQX01000137.1 GCA_016882305.1 Cyanobacteria bacterium K_Offshore_surface_m2_239 | reverse complement strand
GTGCCGGATCCGCAGCGGATCCTGCAAACCAAGGTGGCCCCTGAGGCCGACCCCGACCGCTTCGAGGCGCAGCTGGCCCTGAGCTTCGAGCGGTTGGCCGCGCAGCGAGTGGATCTGCTGGGGATCCACGGGATCAACACCCCCGAGCTGCTGGAGCAGACCCTGCGGCCCGGCGGCTGCCTGGAGGTGGTGCGCCGTTGGCAGGCCGAGGGGCGCATCGGCCATGTGGGCTTCTCCACCCATGCCCCCTTGCCGCTGATCCTGGAGGCGATCGCCAGCGACGCCTTTTCCTACATCAACCTGCACTGGTATTTCATCAAGCAGGAGAACAGCCCCGCCCTGGGAGCCGCCCGCGCCCATGACATGGGGGTGTTTTTGATCAGCCCCACCGACAAAGGGGGACACCTGCACACTCCCTCCGCCCGGATGGTGGAGCTCTGCGCGCCGCACCACCCGATCGTGGTCAATGATGTGTTTTGCCTGAGCCACCCGGCGGTGCACACCCTCAGCGTCGGCGCGGCCAAAGCGGAGGATCTGGAGCTGCACCTGCAAGCGGTGGCCTTGTTCAACGAGGCGCCGGAGGTGCTGCCGCCGATCCTGGAACGGTTGGAGGCCGCCCGGCGGGAGGCGCTGGGGTCGGCTTGGCTGGCGAGTTGGCGCGAGGGCTTGCCCTCCTGGGAGGACACCCCCGGCCAGATCAACGTGCCGGTGTTGCTGTGGCTCCACAACCTGCTGGCGGCCTGGGAGCTGGAAGACTTCTGCCAGGGCCGCTATCGCCTGCTCGGCCATGGCGGCCACTGGTTTCCAGGGGAAAACGCCGATGCGCTGGATCAGGGGGTGAGCGAGGCGGAGCTGCGGGCGGCCCTGGCGGCGAGCCCCTGGGCGGACCGCATTCCCGACCTCTTGCGCGACCTGCGGCGACGGCTGGGCGGGGGAGTGGCACGGCGCTTGCAGGACTCCACAACTGCGTAGCGGGAGATGAAGGAAGAACCACACACTGTGACAACTGTCAAACCGGGAGCAGAAGGGACTCCCCAACCCTGCGTCTCATTAGAGACCAGCGGCTCGTCACTTGGTCTCATGAAGCGACTTCTCGTCGGATCCACAGTTGCACTGGCTCTGACCGTTCTAACGGAAGCCAAGCCGTCAAACGCTGCCTTGACGTATTTCATTTATGAGTCGATGGGCAACCTTGTCGTGGAGACAAGTGGCTCCCTGGCGCTGCCCACGACCTCCCCAGGGAATGCTGCTTGTGGCGGCAATGGGGCTTTCTTTTCGTCCTTGGCTGCCATCTGCACGGGCAACGATGCGGTTGGGCCGTTCTACGGAATTACAGGTACCACCGTCTTCCCCGGAAGCGCCAGCCTCGGCTCAGCTTCTACCGTCAGCGGCATCGCAACGAATCTGAATGGATCTTCCAACTTCTTCCAAGTTGGGCCTGGCTATGTGAGCGGTTCTCCATTGATCAGCTCTGCCACATTTAATGGTCGTACTCTGGCAAGCCTGGGGCTTCCTCCCTCCGGAACCCTCGGCAGCTGGACCATCAATGGGACAGCTGATACGATTACTGCGAAGATTGCCGTGCCAGGCCCTGTTCCCCTGCTCGGGGCTGGAGCCGCCTTTGGATTCAGTCGTCGCCTTCGCCAGCGCATCCAATCACGGCAGGTTAAAAGCGAAAGCTGAGCACTGAAGACCTCACGCTTGTCCTGCCACACCCCAGTCCAGCCTGCACCTGGTCAATCGATTGGACTACAGCCTGCGCGGGTTTTGAGCCCGGCTTCCGACCACACGCGTCCCGCTGGCGATGGCCAGCGGGACCACCAGCGGCAACGAGCGCAACGGGCTGAGACCTCATCGGACGGGGCCTTCAAAACGCGGGCAACCCCTTGGGGGAGCAGAGCGGAATGGTTGCGGCAGCATGGGGGTTTTGAAAGGCTGCCAAGGCCGTGGGCGCTGAGGACTCTTATTGAACGACTGGCGGGAGCAAGCCTCCAAGTCCCGCCAGTCTTTTCGCTGGACCAGGACTGGTCCCATGTTGAGTAAAAAAGTGTAATTTGTGTGCGCTGTTCGCGTTTGCAAATTCAATCAACATTCGCTGATCAAGCTCGGATTCACCATTACCTCATCTTGTCCATGCAATCTTCTATTTTCCGAAATTCGCTCGGCTGCCCTAAGAAAGTGGATGACGATCGGCGCCTCCATGACCGCCTTCACCTGCATGCTCAGCATCACAGCTCCAGCTGAGGCGGCTGTTGTTTCACTTGACCTGACCAATGCTGGCACCCCAGGTCAAAACATTACGGGAGTCAATTACGGTTTTGGCTCAGGCACTTCCGGTGGAGGACCAAAGATCGTTAACGATTGGTTTCCGGGCGGCGCCAATGGAGATTTGGCGGTAAGGTATCTACCTGGCACTGAGCTATGGAATGGACTGAATACCGGCGGTGGCTTGAAAATTGCGATGACAGGAGGGAATGTTTCCAGCAAGGCTTATGCGCTCAATGAGCTAATCAGCTCAACAGGTGTCATCTGGAGCGATAATTGGAGCGAAACTTTGTTCAACTATGCCCCTGGTGGCACACAGCAAAAGCGCGCCAACATTGGTCCAGGAAATTATCTCGGCCTCCAGTCCCAGATCGGTTCTGATTATTACTACGGCTGGCTCGAACTCACCTGGAACCCTAGCGAGGTCACCAGTGGAGTAGCTCGATTGCTTTCCGCAGCCTATGAAACCACACCGAACCTACCCATCGCTGCCGGTAGCTTCACCTCCGTTCCCGGCCCCCTGCCCATCATTGGTGTCGCGGCCGCTTTCGCTCACAGCCGCAGGCTGAGGGCTCGTCTTCGCACCGGCTCGGCGACCAAGGGCTGAAGAAACGCAACAGGGCACAGGGCGCGGTTATTGACCACGCCTTGGTCACCTGATGCACGAACGTTGATCCCTTTGCCCATGGCGGAGGAGAGCATTGGCACGCATCCTTTGTCCTCGCCCACCACGCAACTCGCGGCGACAACAAGGCGTACCCGGTCGGGGTGCCGTGGCACCCTCCAGCCCCCCCGTGGCGTCATGCCAAGACGATCGCCAAGGGAACAGCCGTCAAGAGACTGATGCAGATATGCAGCTGATTCCATAGCGGAGAAGGGTAAAAAAGATCGCGGTTTAAAGATTTAACACACAGTCTATACGCCAATTGGTCATCTGCATAGGTTCTGTTTGTCCCGCCAAGGAACAAACGATGTTCAAGGAAGAATCGAGTGCAAAGCATCCGGCGAATCGCAGTCAGGTTGATGCGCTCGTTCTAGGAAGAGCTTCGGAACCTGTTGCTTTAGCAGCCCTGGCCAGCACACAGTTCATGGCGGATCAGCCTGGCAGCAGTTTGGAATGGAATGCCGCAACAGGCAGTCCGGCGTGGATCCAAGGAAGACTGTCCAAGAGCAAAAGGGGAACGGCCAATGAAATCAGCCGCTCCTTCCTGCTGGATAACCCAGCGGTGCTGGGAGTCACAGCGGAAGATGTCGAAGAGCTCAAGGAGATTGATTCCTTTGATTGGGGTGGGTTGCAATTCATACGCCATCAGCAATGCCACCAAGGACTTCCCGTCATCGGCGCGAGTGTTCTTGTTGCTGTGGATACAAACAAGCAAGTGAAATTGGTCACAAGCGGCCTGCAAGCGAACCTGTCCGTGCAAAGTGAGGAGAAGATGATTTCCCCCAAAGAGGCACGACAGATTGCCCGCAATGATCTTGGAGAAGACTTAGAGCTTCGAGGCGCCATAACGCAAAGGATCGTTCTCTTTCCAACGCCAGAGGGCCATGTCGAAGCCCATCAAGTTACGATTCCCGCCGACAACCCTTTGGGCAGTTGGAATTACTTTATTTCTACAGCAAGTGGAGAGATACTCGATAGTTTCAATGACATGAAGTTTCATTCCTATTTCTTTGCCCCGCGGGCCAGGGTCTATCCAGAAAACCCAGAAGAAACCCCCCTGACCACAGTGATGCTGCGCAATATCAACTCACCCTACAAAAAGCTCACCGGCCTGTATTGCAAGGTGATCAATGAAGATGCGCCACCGGCGGAAGCGGGACGTGACTATCGCTTTGCTTTCGAACCTGATAATACACATTTTGACGAATGCCAAGTTTATTATGCTGTTGAAAAAGCCTATCAATACTTCAATGAACTAGGCTTCCGAGGATTCAAGGTCAATAATCCCTACGGGAAAGTCAATGGCGGCCAAATCGTCGCCAACGTCCATGTTGGCAGCAAGTTTGATAATGCCTATTATGATCCCTCAACCGGCCAGATCTACTTTGGTGATGGCAGCTATCCCAGCAGCCCCGACGGCTTGCGGGATCTCGCCAAAGAGGTTGATGTCGTGGTCCACGAGTTTACGCATGCGGTCATTGACGAATATCATCCTCAAATGTTTGGCAGTGAGGGATTGGCCTTGCATGAGGGCTATGCAGACTACTTTGCCTGCTCCTTGTTCGGCGATCCAGACATGGGGGAATACGTTGTTCCCACTTCGGAAAAGGATGGAATGATCCGAAATTGCGACAATGATATTCGCTATAGTGAAACTTCAACAGAGCCTCACGACCGCGGTCGTGCTTGGGCTGGCGCTTGTTGGCATTTAAGGAAAGCGGTTGGGAAGGAAGTTGCCGATTTCATGATCTTTGGCAGCATGTTGGTCTTATCCTCCGCGACGCCTACATTCAAGTATGCCAAGGATATGCTCTTGGCCATCGATCAGAATTGGTGCGGATCTGAATATAGATCCATCATCAAGCGCATCTTTGAAGTCGAGCGCGGCATCCCTGCTTAAAGGAATCGCAGTGCCGAGCTCGCCTCCGCCACATCAATCACGCCAAGCGGATCACAACGCCATGGGGCACGGTGGAAGCCTCGCCCCCTCCCTTCGCCTGACGCCAGCCGAATGAACACGGGATGGCCCAGCAAACAACGAGCTGCCGCAACAACGCTTCTCCTCCTGTTCATTGTTATGACAGCAAACGCACAAAACCAGGACTCTCATCATCATTTCCTCAGGTCCGATGGCACGCTTCGATCAGAGGTCGAGTATCGTGATGGGCAGGCTGGTTATGCGGGTGTTTCTGGGACCAGCTGGCTTTTTCTCCCGGATGGATCGCTTCAATCTCGTCGTTTCATCAATGCTGAGATCAGCACTCCCCAACACATCTATCCATTGAATCCGCAAGACATCAAGCAACTTGGCAGGACGCTTTCCGAGCAGGATTTTTCTCGTTTACCGGCGACGATCCCCTCTGAGGCGACGCTCAACCCCCATCGCCTGATGATTCGCGTTGGCAAACGTTCTGCCACTCTGGACCTCAGCACCTCCCAAAGCATCAAGCAAGCCATGCATGCGAAAGAGAGACCTGGCGATGGGACGCGTCATCGTTTTTTAACCATCGCGCAGACCATCGAAGACATCATCGCCGCTTATTCCGGCCGCTAAGCCATGAAGAGGGGGATGGTCGCTCCATTGACGGGTGCCTGAAGCAGGCCAAGCGACAACGTCGCCGAGTTCACGCGGCCTGGCTTGAACGTTTCAACCCTGGCAGGGGCTCGCCTCCTTTCCCTGTCGGCTGCTCGGTGAAGACCCGCCTCATGAGGCGGATCCATCTCTCAGGCCGGCTTGGTGGCGATCACCGCGAAAAAGGGATCCCCCTTGGCGCCCACCAACCCGGTCCATCCGGCGGCGCGAGTGGTTTCAGCGATCACGGTGGGCGTGGGCCAGCCCTGGGCGATCAACACCTCCGTCACGTAGGCAAGGTGATCACGATCGCCGCCATCAGCCCAGATTTGCGGCGCCTTGGTATAGAACATGCGATTGGAGAAGGCGACGATCAGCTGGCCGCCCGGACGGGTGATCCGCAGCAGCTCCGCCGCCACCGCCTCCGGATATTGGAGATATTGCCAACCGGCGACGATCAGTGTGGCATCAACGCTGGCATCGTCGAGGGGAAGGAGCTGATCTTGGTTGAGGTTTTGCACCCAGTGGCGTTGCAGGCGCGGGTTGGCGGCGAGCTCCTTGTCGTTGAGCCCATGGCCGATGACGCTGGCATAGGCGACCTCCTCCGGCAGATGGGACACCCAGCTCGACATCAAGTCGAGCACCACCGCCTCCGCCGGGAGGCGCTCGCGATAGAGGCGGGTGAGCCGTTGGCGAAACGCTTCATCGAGATGCTGCACGAAGCGCGGTTCGGCATAGAACAGCTCGTCATCGCTGGCATCCCACTTGCGCCGCTGCGCCGCCTTCAGCACCTTCACGACCACGGTGGCATTGGTTTCAAACAATTCACAATTGTGCTGGATGCGGCGGCCCCACCGTGGACGACCGACCAGCCGCGCCCTGCTGGTCAACCCCAACGACAGGTCAGGGATCACCAATCAAAAATCCGCCACCGGACGGCGGGGAGCGCGCCCCAGCCGAGCGAATCCCCAGGCACAACCCGCCCCTCCACCGCCCAAGATTCCAGGCATAGCAAGGGTTTTTGACACGGTTTTCGCCGGCGGCCGCTTGATCCCGGCCGATCCCCATCTGCTGACAAACCCTTCCCAACCCACGGCCCGTGCCGGGATCATGAGGAAAACGTTAAGGGGCCCAGTCATGATCTCCAGTCGCGCCAGCAACACCAACGTTTTCGGACAAACCGCCGCCAAGTTGCGTGGCCTGGTCCGTCGGCTCGGCCTGGCGGGCACCCAGCCGGCGCCGGCTGACCTCACCAGCGGCCTGGCGAG
The DNA here is from genome assembly GCA_016882305.1 of Cyanobacteria bacterium K_Offshore_surface_m2_239. Classification (GTDB taxonomy): domain Bacteria; phylum Cyanobacteriota; class Cyanobacteriia; order PCC-6307; family Cyanobiaceae; genus Cyanobium. The sequence goes on along the minus strand of VGQX01000137.1, from coordinate 1,799 downwards.
CGACTCCTCCAGCGCCGACGATCGCGTTGAGGCGGTTGCGGCGAGGGCAGTGGCAGGGGGGGTGGCAGGGGAGGTGAGCCGGGTGACCTTCCTGCCGCGCGATCCGCAATGGGCCTATGTGTTCTGGACCCTCAGCGCGGCGGATCGGGAGCGGGTGGCCCAAGCGGGAGGGCGCCTTGGCCTGCGCGTCGCTGATGTCACCGGCTTGCCCCTGGGCTCCAGCCATCCCCATGCGCTCCAGGAGTTGGAGGTGGAAGGGTCGGTGAGCGAGTGGTATCTGCCGGTGCCCCTGAGCGATCGCGATTATCGGGTCGAGCTGGGTTTGCGTCAGGGGCCGGGCGGCTGGCTGACGCTGGCGGTGTCGTCCGTGGCGCGGGTGCCGGCGCTGGGCCCCAGCGAGGTGGTGGCGGATGCCTTCGTGGCATTCAACCTGGAGGGTGCCGCCGGGGCGGTGAGCGCCGCCGAGGCCAGCAGCGGCGTTCTGCATGAGCGGCTCTATCAACTGGCCAGCACGGCCCCGGGCCGCCGGCGCGGGCTGGGTTCGGAGGCCCTCCATGAGCGCGACCAGGCCGGCGAGCGGGGCGCTGGGGGCCAGGCCTCCGGGGCGGGGGTCTGGGCGAGTGGCCGCAACGATTCCGGCCAGGGCCTGGCGCGGCAGCGGGCGTTCTGGCTGGTCGCCGATGCCGAGTTGATCGTCTACGGCGCCACCGAACCGAGCGCCAGCCTGTTCATCGGCGATCGCGCGGTGCCCTTGGCAGCGGATGGCACGTTCCGAGTGCAGGTGCCCTTCCGCGATGGGGAGCAGCTGTATCCGATCCGTGCCGTGGCGGTGGATGGCGAACAAGAGCGCTCCATCCGCCTGGAGTTTCATCGCGCCACGCCGGAGGCGAAGGTGAACACGCGCGAGGAGGCGGAACTGGCCTGGTTTTGAGCGCGGGACTCCACACCCAACCCCCGACACCCCTTGCCAGTAAGTATAAATACTCATGAGCTAACCGGGTCATGAATGACGGGACCCTCCGCAACCTGAGGATGCGGGTGGCTGGCTGTTCCCGTCGCCGCCGCCCCGCGCCTCCCCCTCAAGCCGGGCCCAGGCGCTCGCTCACCTGCGCCCGCAGGGCGCGAGCCTGCTCGGCTTGCTCCCCCCGCCCCAGCTGCTCGAAGGCGGCGGCGGCTTGGTCCAACACCTTCAGGGCATCCTCATCCTGGTGGGCAGCCGCCAGAACCTGACCCAGCAGCCAGCCCGCCATCGCGATCCCATCCACCCGGCGCAACTTTGCCCACAGGCTGAAACTCTCGGCCAGCTCCTCTCCGATCGTCTGAACATCCCCCTGCTCCAGCCCTCCGCGCTGGAGGCGCAGCAGGGCGCAACTCCAGCGGATGTGGGCGATCGAATCGAGATCACCCATCCGCAACGCGATGGGCAGGCGCTCCTCCAAGTGGATTCGCAGCGCCTCCTCGCTCTCCCCTCGCTGCTGCAGCACATCCGCAATCTTCCCCATCGTCACCGCACGCGATCGCACATCCCCCAGACGCTCATACACAGGCAGTTCCTCCTCCCTTCGGATTCGCAGCGCCTCCTCGCTCTCCCCTCGCTGCTGCAGCACATCCGCAATCTTCCCCATCGTCACCGCACGCGATCGCACATCCCCCAGACGCTCATACACAGGCAGTTGCTCCTCCCTTCGGATTCGCAGCGCCTCCTCGCTCTCCCCTCGCTGCTGCAGCACATCCGCAATCTTCCCCATCGTCACCGCACGCGATCGCACATCCCCCAGACGCTCATACACAGGCAGTTC
>VGQX01000136.1 GCA_016882305.1 Cyanobacteria bacterium K_Offshore_surface_m2_239 | reverse complement strand
CCTCCTTACTTCGACAAATCGCAAAGGATATCGGCATGACCGCTGAAGAATTTATCCGTCATAGATAAACCCTGGCTTATCGCACGAATGCAATCCAACAATGCCATCCACCTGGGCCGCCTCCGATAGATCATCTGCTACACCTCAGGCTCCCTGCGGCCAGGTGATGGCAAGCGTTCGAGGGATCGGGTCATCGCTTGGCAAATGCCGTGCTGAGCCTTGTGTAAGTCATAGCCTTAAAGCCATAAATTTAGTCTCTCGGCTTGCCGGCGAATCATGATTTGAACCTGCAGTGCCTGGTGCTCGATTGGGTGTATCGGCGCACCGAGGGTCAACCCGTCTTCGATGAAGCGCCCGCGCCCACCGGCGCTGAGCTCGTGGGGCTGCTCGAGCAGATCGTCGCGCGACTGATGAAACTGCTCACGCGCACAGGCCATCTGGTCGAGGAGCAGGGCATGACCTACCTGGCGGAGGCGGATACGGAGAATCCGTTGGCGTCACTGCAGGCGGCCTCATGCACTTATCGCATCGCCTTGGGTCCGCGCGCCGGCCAGAAGGGGCTCAGCTTGCGCACGGTGGCTGGCCAGGACGAGAAGCCCGGGAAAGTGATGTGCGCCGAAACGCACGGCATCAGTCTGCACGCCGCGGTACGCAATAGGGTGGACCAGCGCAAGCAACTCGAACGCCTATGCCGGACCATCACCCGCCCCGCGCTCGCCAACGAACGCCTGAGCCGCAATGGCAAGGGGCGTGCCATGTTGCGACTGAAGAGCCCGTACCGCGACGGCACTACCCATATCGTCATGGAGCCGCAGGCGTTCATGCAACGCCTGGCGGCGCTGGTGCCACGCCCGCGGCTGCACCTGATCCGCTATCACGGGGTGCTCGCCCCGAACGCGAAGCTGCGAGCGGCGGTCGTGCCCTCTGTCGTGCAGCGGGCGAGGCAGCCCGCGCACGAGCACGGGCATACGCACGGCCAGGCGGCACGGATGAGCTGGGCACAGTTGCTCAAGCGCGTGTTCCACATCGACGTGGAGCGCTGCGTGTGCGGCGGTCAGCTGAAGATCCTCGCCGCGATCGAAGAGCCGGTGCTGATCGTGAGGATCCTCACGCACCTGGGACTGCCCGCCCGTGCGCCACCGCGCGCACCGGCGCGGGAGTTGTCGCTCGGCTTCGCAGCCTGATCCAAGAGTACGACGACGGTTCTGCGGCAGAACCGACGGGCGTGCTCGGCCCGTGATGGCGTGAGGGCGTCAAGGCGAGGGGAGTGAAGGGTGATTCGGGCCGAAGTCGCGCTTGAGACGTCACTGCGAGGGGGGGTATTTCTTGCCAGTAGGCGCGCATTTGACCGCTCGGAGCATTGCAAATACAGTGCCGACCTATGGGGAAAGTCGTTAGAAATTCCTATTCGCGAGAAAACGAATGAACACCGAGAACGTCAACGCCGACTCGTCGTCGGCGGATCACCGCACTGTCCTCGTCACCGGCGCCGCCGGTTTTTTCGGTTCGCACATCGCTGCACGCTTTCTGCGCGCCGGCAAGAATGTGGTGGCGTTCGACAAGCTCAACGGCGAAACCACCTCGTCCGACGAAAAGCAAGGTAATCTCGGCCGGTTGCGATCGTTGGCGCAGAGCATTCCCGGCGCCGAATTCAGCGTGTTCCGCGGCGATGTCTTGGACGAAGCGAGCATCCGCGAAGCGCTGGAGGCGACATCGCCCACCGCTTGCGTGCATGCGGCTTCGATGGTGGACGACCGCCGCAGCGTGTCGCATCCGCGCGAATACTTGACGACGAATATCATCGGTACCCAAACCCTGCTGCAGACTCTCGCCGAACACGGTTCGGTGCGCCAAGTCGTCTACATTTCGACCCGCTCCACGTTCGGTCAAGTCGATAGCCCGGGGCAGTTGATTCAGGAAGAAGCGCCGAAGCGGCCGATCAATCCGTATGGCTCATCGAAAGTGGGCGCCGAAGCGATTTGCCACGTCTACCATCATCTGCACGGCATCGACCTCAATATCATTCGGATTTTCGCGCTGTACGGCCCGCACGGCCGCCCGGACATGATTCCGCGCCAATTGATGGAACGGGTGGGCGCGGGCGCCGAAATCCCGAAATTCGGCACCGGCGAAGCCAATCGCGATTGGATGTACGTGGAAGACGCCACCGAAGCGGTCTTCCTCGCCGCGCATAAGCCGATGGGGTATCAGATCTTCAACATCGGTACCGGCCGCGGCACCTCGTTGAACGAATTGATCGCCACCGCCGAAGATGTGATCGGCAAGGGCGCCAATATTCTCCACCTGCCGGTGCCGCCGGGCGACGCCCATTTCGTCGGCATCGCCGACAACAACAAAGCGCGCCTGATGCTGGGTTGGGAACCGAAAACCTCGCTGCGCCAGGGCATGCAGAAGACGCTCGAACAGATGGAAGCGGACGCAGCGGACGAAGCCTGATTTCGACTGCAGCGTATCCGCTGCGGATCGAGCACCTGAGCCGCAATGGCAAGGGGCAGGTCGTGTTGCGACTGGAGAGCCCGTACCGCGACGGCGCGACCCATATCGTCATGGAGCCGCAGGCGTTCATGCAACGCCTGGCGGCGCTGGTGCCACGCCCGCGGCTGCACCTGATCCGCTTTCACGGGGTGCTCGCCCCGAACGCGAAGCTGCTTGTGGCGCTCATCCCGCAACCCGATTCGATAACGCGTTGAGTTCTCTGAAATAAATCCATCAGAGTGAAGATGTCTGTTCGAGTCCAATGGACCTCCGAACAAGCCCTTCGAGATGGACAGGCCACCGACCACCCTTTGCTGCGCCTCCCCAAGCTCCTTGCCTGCCACTCAAGGGCAGCGATCGAATGACAATGTATCAGACAGTGCTACCAACAAGAAAGGGCTCCGGCGATCTCCGACATAGCACTAAATAACGCACTGATCTTTCTCGATACGCCTCTCTCCGTATTTGATATCATTCAAGTCTACGATACTCCCGTCTAATAGAGGTGTTGACCGGCTATATTCGGCGGATTCTTTGCTCTATAAATTTGTCCCCATGGCGAAGACGGCTTTCACAATGCGAAACTCTTCTTGCTGAAACCCTGCCTCAAGGGCGTTTCTATGCGCCAGCTGCATAGTTTTGCCTTCGATTGATCGGCTCATCTCGGCTTGAAGGCTTGGGGCTGACTTGGGCCCGACGACCCGCCAGGATGGGGCTCGACACCCTCGAGCACCCTGGCTCGCCAGGGCCGTGCCGCCCACCCCATGAGCCCTCCCACCATCTACGAGCTCTGCCGGCCCCGGGCCGACGTGCTGGAAGGGCGGATCCGAGATGAGGACTTCGCGGCCGACCTCAGCCAGGTGCTGAAGGGCACGGCGCCGGAGCTCTACAAGAACCCGGACCTGTTCTTCGCGAACACGCACCCCACCAGGGGTCTGCGCGACCTGTTCTTGGCGGTGGTGGACCGGCTGACGGGCGCCGGCAGCCAGCTGGGCAGCATCCTGCGGCTTGACACCAGCTACGGCGGCGGCAAGACGCACGCCCTGATTGGCCTGAACCACGTCCTCACGGCCGCCGATCAGATCCCGAACCTGGCGGAGTTCATCGATCCAGCCCGCCTGCCCAGTCAGAGGGTCACGGTGGCGGCCTTCGACGGGGAGAACGCCGACCCGATGAATGGCCGGCGCATGGACGGCAACGTGCTCGCTTTCACCCCCTGGGGCGAGCTGGCAGTGCAGCTAGCTGGCCCTGCAGGCTATGAACGCATCCGCAACAGCGATCGCCTCGGCGCTGCGCCTCCGGGCGCTGAAACCCTGCGGGAGCTGATCGGCGAGCGGCCGGTGCTGATCCTGATCGATGAGCTCTCGATCTACCTGCGCAAGATCAAGGGCCCCGCTGCCGGCCAGGCGGCAGAGCAGCTCACCCCTTTCCTCACCGACCTGATCAAGGCGGTGAACTCCTCCCCCCAGGCGGTGCTGGTGTTCACCCTGGCCTTGGGCAAGGGCGGCCAGGCGGTGGATGCCTATGGGGAGGAAAACCAGCGGATCGATCGGATCTTCGCTGAGCTGCAGTCGGTCACGGGCCGGCAGATCACGGCCCTCACCCCCACCAGCGAAGACGAAACCGTGCAGGTGCTGACACGGCGCCTGTTCGAGTCGATCGACCGCAGCCGGGTGGAGGAGGTGGTGCAGGCCTACCAGGAGATCTGGAGCCGAACCGCCGAGGCCCTGCCGCCGGTGGGGCAGAGCGACGACCGCGCTGCCAATCTGCGCAAGGGCTATCCGCTGCATCCGGAGCTGATCGACACCCTGATGCAGAAGACCTCCACCCTGGAGAACTTCCAGCGGGTGCGGGGAATGTTGCGGCTGCTGGCACAGACCGTTGGCCAGCTGTGGCGCGACCAGCCACGGGGTGTCACGGCCGTCCACCTCCACCACGTGGATCCGGGGAACGAGCGGATTCGGCTGGAGCTCTCCACCAAGCTGGGCTTGCAGGCCTTCATCCCGGCGATCCGGGCGGATGTGTCCACCACACCGGCCGAGGGCGGCAGGGCCCTGGCCCAGAGGCTGGATGCCCAGGAATTCACAGGGATGGAGCCCTATGGATCCATGGCAGCGCGCACGGTGCTGTTCCACTCCCTGGCCTTCAACGAGCCGCTGAAGGGCCTCAGCCGCCTGGAGCTGAACTACAGCCTCTATGCCCCGGCGGTGGACCCGGCCTTTGTCGACAAGGCGGTGCGACTCCTGCAGGAAGAGTCGGAGTATCTCGACGACAGCGGCACCAGCAAGCTGCGCTTCCTCACCGACGCCAACCTCAACCAGATGTTGAGGAAGCGGGAGGGGCAGTTCGATCTGGAGAGTGTGCGTGAGGAGCTGAAGAGGCGAATTGGCACCATTTTTGCCAAACAACGCTTCGAACTGGTGCTGTTCCCTTCAGAACCAGCCGCTATCGATGACGACACAGACGGTCCTTATCTGGCTGTTATTCATTGGGAAGGCCACTCCGTCGATCAATTCCAGATTGATCTTCCCGAACTCGTTGTCCGTCTGTTCAAAGAGAGCGGGACTCAAGGAAATCTGAGGATTAACCGCAACAACCTGGTCTTCGTCTGCGCCGACCGGCTCCAGGTCGACGACATGCTGCGCAAGGCCCGTACCTATCTGTCACTGCAGCAGATGCAACAGGGCGACCTGTTTGCCAGCCTGCAGTCGCACCAAAAAGAACAGGTGAAGGATCGCTACGGAAAGGCCGAGCAGGGCTTCGCGGTTGCCGTCCAGATGGCTTACCGGCACGTGTTTTACCCCGAACGAGGCCAGTGGCCGGAGGTGCCGCTCACCCATGCAGCAATCACCCTCACAAACGCAGGCAGCGAGCCAGGGGTTGGCCAGAAGCAGGTGGAGCGGGTGCTGCGGGAAGCCCGCGAGCTGGTGTTGGCGGATGATTCGCCGCCGGCCCCGAACTACATGGCCGACAAGACACCCCTGAAGCGCATCGGGGTGATGAGCACGAGGGATCTGCGCAACGAGTACTACCGCGATCCAGCCCTGCCAATCCTGCTGGGGGATGAGGTGCTCAAGAAGTGCCTGCGCATGGGCCTGGATCAGGGCCTGTTCGTCTACAAGGAAGGGGATCGCCTCGAAGGCCAGGGCCTGCCTCCAGGCACGCTCTCGATCAGTGAGGACGGCAAGATCTACACGATGGAGAAGGCGCTGGAGCTGAGCGTCTGGCCCCCGAAACCCTCATCTCCAACCGGTGAGCCTGACGTGGATCAGCCAACGGTGTTTGGCGGTGACGGCGGAACAACTCCAGTGACCGGCGGGGGAGAGACAGGAACCGTTGTTCAGGTTGGGCTTGGCTCTACCAGCACGGGTGGTGGGGCAGGCGTTGCCCCACCCGCAGGCCCTGGGGTGATCGAGCGCACAGACAACGTCAAGACAGCCCTCACGCAGCTGGCCCAGCAGGTGAGCAGCTCGGGCAAGGGGATCAAGAGCCTCACCTGGCGGATGAACAGTGGCGACGGCTTCCTGCCGATGGCCCTGCTCAAGGCCGAGCCTGGTGCCAGGGTGCGCGTCGAAATGATGGAAGGGGGCTGGAGCAGTGGCGATGGCAGCGCCGAATGGAGTTTCGACTTCAACGGCACTCCCGAGGAGGCCAGCCACCTGCGGGGCTTCATCGAAGGCCAGTGGCGGCGAGGCGGGGAGAAGTCGCTCGACATCACCTACCAGCTCCGCTACGAGCCCCCCTTGCTCTGGGATGACGGCGGCGAGGGCTGGATCACGCGCCTCACCCGAGCAGGCCTCAGTGCCCAGACCGCCTCGATCCGCCTGGAGCTCACCGCGGCAGCGGAGGGGCAGCCATGACCCAGGCCATCGCTTCAGGCCGGCCGGCCTACGAACTGCGCAGCAAGCAGCGCGGCCCCAGTGATCTGGAGCTGGAGGTGTGGCAGGTGCCCAGCACCGCCACCCCCGAGCTGAAAGAGCCCCGGCGCATTGCGGGCCTCGGCGGGCACAAGCTGCTGCTGGTGGAGGGTGCTGTGTTGCGGCGCCTCAAGGCGGAGCAGGTGAGCCTGGCCAAGCTCAAGAAGGGCGAGGGCCGGCGGGACGCCCTCTCGGAGGATCTTGCGCTCGCGATGGGCCTGCTGTTCAAGCTGCTGGCCCCGATGCGCAACGTGGCCGCGATCGAGAACTGCGCCCGTGGCATCGACGCCATGGCGCGCGAGGAGGCGGCCTACTGGCTGGGGATGGCGATGCACCGCAAGAATCCGCGCCGGGTGCTGGCGGCACTGCGCCTGTTGCTGAGTGCCAGCTGATGTATGCTGCATACACCAGGCGTGACGCCATGCAGCGCACCCAGATCTACCTGTCCGAGAGCGAGCGCCAGGGCCTGGAGGCCCTGGCGCTGCGCAGTGGCCGCAGCCAGAGCGCGTTGATCCGCGAGGCGATCGACAACTTCCTGGAGCGCCATCAACCGGAGGGCCGCCTGGCCAGGCTGCGCCAGGCCCGAGGTCTCTGGGCTGGTCGCGAGGATCTGCCCAGCTGGTCCGCCCTGCGCTGCGAGCTCGACCGCCAGCCCATCGCGGCAACCTGATGACGGATCCGAAGCCCACTGCGTTGCTGGTGGTGGATACCGATGTGCTGATCGATTATTTGCGCGATCAGTCAGACGCGGTGGCGTTTCTGGAGGGTTGCACGCAGCCGCTGGCGCTGTCGGTGGTGAGTGTGGCGGAGCTGTACGTGGGGGTGCGGGACGGGGAGGAGCGGCATCGGCTGGATGCGTTTGTGGCGGCGTTCGATGCACTGCCGCTGGAGAGGAAGGCGGCGGTGCAGGCGGGGTTGTGGCGCCGCCAGTACGGCCCCAGCCACGGCACCGGCCTGGCGGATGCGTTGATCGCCGCCAGCGTGGCGACTGCCGGTGCCACCTTGGTCTCCCTCAATCGCCGCCATTTCCCGATGCTGGCCGATGTGCTGGTGCCTTACGCCAAGCCTTCTTAGCTGGAAGGATGTTTTATACGCTGCCTCCTTACAAGACCCACCTCCTGAAATGAGCGCCACCGAACCCGCCAAACCAAGACATCACCCCTGCTGGCGAGAGGTGCGCGACACCCTTTTGGCTGAGCCCGAGGTGCAGCAGGCCTATCAGGAGCTCGCTCCTCGCTTCGCCATCATGTGTGAGCTGATGGCGCTGCGCGAATAGCGCAGCTGGAGCCAACACCCCCGCTAGCATCGCTAGCAACCCGGAGGCGATGGATGGCTGACCTGTTGGTGCGAGGCGTGGAGGAGGCCGTGGTGCGAGCCCTGAAGAATCGGGCCGGAGAACATGGCCGTAGCGCCGAAGCCGAGCACCGCGCCATCCTGGCGGCAGCGCTGTTGAGCCCACCCCGCCGCAAGCTGGCCGACCTGCTGGCCTCCATGCCGGATGTGGGTTGTGACGAGGATTTCGCGCGTCAGCCCGATAGAGGCGACAGCGCAGATGTTTTTGGTTGACACTGCTTATTATGTTTTTGATTGACACCAACGTGATCAGCGAAGCCCGCAAGGGTTCGCGGGCCAACCCGGGGGTGCGGGCGTTTTTTGTCGCGGCCAGCGAGCAGGATCAGCCGTTGTTTGTGACCTCGATCACCATCGGTGAATTGCGCCGTGGCGTCGATCTGATCCTGCGCCGAGGTGATCGAGCCCAGGCCGATGCGCTGGAGCACTGGCTGGCTGTGCTGCTGGAGGCCTACGGTGATCGGGTGCTGGCGCTGGATGCGGAGGCCGCCCAGCTCTGGGGCCAGCTGCGGGTGCCCCATCCCGAGCACGCGCTCGACAAGCAGATTGCGGCGATCGCCCTGCTGCATGACCTCACCGTAGTAACAGGCAACACGGGCGATTTCCTGGCCACGGGCGTGGCCTTGCTGAATCCTTTCCACAGCCCAACGGAGCAAACCCCATGACCAAACGCTTGATTGAGGAGTGGTTGCTGATTGCTGAGCTGGGCGAAGAGAGCATGCGAGAGCGGCGCTCGATGACGGCCTTACCACCGATCTATTACCTGCATGTGTGGTGGGCCCGGCGCCCGTTGGTGGCATCGCGCGCGGCGGTGCTGGC
>VGQX01000135.1 GCA_016882305.1 Cyanobacteria bacterium K_Offshore_surface_m2_239 | reverse complement strand
CTGCGCCCGCATCGGCGCCCCCCACTCGGTGGTGTTTGGCGGCTTTTCTGCCGAAGCCCTGCGCGATCGCCTGATCGACGGCGCGGCGAAGGCGGTGATCACGGCGGATGGGGGCTTCCGCAAGGACAAGGCGGTGCCCCTGAAGCCAGCGGTGGATGAGGCCCTGGCGGAGGGAGCCTGTCCCACGGTGGAGCAGGTGCTGGTGGTGCGCCGCACCGGCGAGGCGGTGACGATGGTGGAGGGGCGCGACCACTGGTGGCAAGAGCTGGTGCCGGGCCAGAGCGCCGACTGCCCGGCGGAACCGATGGCCAGTGAAGATCGCCTGTTCGTGCTCTACACCTCCGGCTCCACCGGCAAGCCGAAGGGGGTGGTGCACACCACCGCCGGCTACAACCTCTGGGCCCACCTGACGTTTCAGTGGATCTTCGACATCCGCGAAGACGACATCCACTGGTGCACGGCGGATGTGGGCTGGATCACGGGGCACAGCTACATCGTCTACGGCCCCCTCTCCAACGGCGCCACCACGGTGATGTATGAGGGGGCGCCGCGGCCCTCCAAACCGGGTGCTTTTTGGGAGGTGATTCAGAAGCATCGCTGCACGATTTTCTACACCGCCCCCACGGCGATTCGCGCCTTCATGAAGAGCGGTCGCCAGGTGCCCGATCACTACGACATGAGCAGCCTGCGGATCCTTGGCACTGCGGGGGAACCGATCAATCCCGAGGCCTGGATGTGGTATCGGGAGGTGATCGGCGGCAACCGCTGCCCGGTGGTGGACACCTGGTGGCAGACGGAAACGGGCGGGGTGATGATCAGTCCCCTGCCTGGTGCCACGCCCACCAAGCCCGGCTCCTGCACCCTGCCCCTGCCCGGCATCGCGGCTGACATCGTCGATCTGGAGGGGACGTCGCAGCCGGTGGACGCGGGCGGCTATCTGGCGGTGCGGCGTCCCTGGCCGGGGATGATGCGCACGGTGCATGGCGATCCCGATCGCTTTCGCCAGAGCTATTGGGAACACATCCGCCCGACGGATGGCAGCTGGCTCTATTTCGCCGGAGATGGCGCCCGTCGCGACGCGGACGGCTACTTCTGGGTGATGGGCCGCGTCGATGATGTGATCAATGTGAGTGGCCACCGGCTGGGCACGATGGAGATCGAGAGCGCCCTGGTGAGCCATCCGGCGGTGGCGGAGGCGGCCGTGGTGGGCCGGCCCGATGAGCTGAAGGGCGAAGGCATCGTGGCCTTTGTCACACTCGAAGCCGGCCGCGGCGGCGATGACGCCTTGGTGGCCGAATTGCGGGCCCACGTGAGCAAGGAGATCGGTCCGATCGCCCGGCCGGATGTGATCAAATTCAGCGAGGCCCTGCCCAAAACCCGCAGCGGCAAAATCATGCGGCGCATCCTGCGCGCCCTCGCCTCCGGCCAGGAGGTGAGCGGCGACACCAGCACCCTGGAGGATCGCAGCGTGTTGGATGCGTTGCGGGTTTGAGGCGTCAGAGGCCTGGCCATGGATCCCCTTTCCCTGATCGTGGCGGCACTGGCCGCCGGTGCCGCCGCCGCCGCCAAGGACACCGCCGGGGCCGCCGTTCCTGATGGCTATCAGGGGCTGAAGGCTCTGGTGCGAAAGCGCCTGGCGGCCGATCCGGCGGCCGTGGTGGTGTTGGGGGAGCACGAGAAGGATCCCGACACCTATGACGCGCCGCTGAGGAAGAAGCTGGCGGCGGCGGCCCTGGAGCGGGATGAGCCGATCCTGCAAGCGGCGCGGCGGCTGCTGGAGGAGGCCACGCCATCGGTGGGACCCGCCCCGGTGATCCGGCAGACGATCAGCAATGTGAAATACGCCGCCACCTCCGTTACGGGCGACGCCACCATCGGCCCCATTCACGAGCAGACCCCAGGGGATGGCTGAGCCGCAGGAGGGCATCCACCAGGAGATCTCTGAGGTGACCGTCGCGGCCACCTCCGCCACGGGCAACGCCACGATTCATATCAGCAATTACTACTACCGCGAGCAGCCGCAAACCGATTCCACACCAGCAGCGCAGCCCAACGCCGAGCTCCCCTGCCCCTATCGCGGCCTCTTCCATTTCGGCCCCAATGACGCGGAGCTGTTCTTTGGACGCGACGCGGTGGTGGAGAGCCTGCGACAAGCCATCCAGACCCGTGCCTTCCTTCCCCTGCTGGGGGCGTCGGGAAGCGGCAAGACGTCGGTGGTGCTGGCGGGGCTGGTGCCCCGGCTGCAGCGGGAGGGCCATTGGCGCTTCTCCCACTTCCGCCCGGGGTCGGACCCCTTCCATGCCCTGGCGCTCGCCCTCGTGCCCCTCTACGCGCCCGAGCTGAACGCCACCGCCCGCATGGCCCAGGCCCGCCAGCTGGCTGGCTTCCTGCGCTCCGGTGCGGTCCCCCTCGCGGATGTGCTGGCCCAGGTGCGGCAGAACGATCCTGGCGAGAGGGTGCTGGTGATCGCCGATCAGTTCGAGGAGCTTTACACCCAGGGCGCCGATGATTCGGTTCAGAGAGCGTTTCTCGATGCGCTCCTGGCCGGCTTCAGCGAGGCCGCCAACCAGACCCGGGGGCTTGCCGGCGATTGTGCCCGCCTTGTGCTCACCATGCGGGCCGATTTCCTCGGCAATGCCCTCTCCTATCGCCCCTTCGCCGATCTGCTGCAGCAGGGGGATTTCAAGCTGGGGCCGATGAACGCGGCGGAGCTGCGTGAGGTGATGGAGAAGCCGGCCCGGGGCATGGCCTTCGAATCGGGGCTGGTGGAGCGGATCCTGGAGGAGGTGAAGGCTGAGCCGGGCACGCTGCCGCTGCTGGAGTTTGCCCTCACCGAGCTCTGGGACCGCCGCGAGGGCCAGACCCTCACCCATGGGGCCTACACCGCCATCGGCGGGGTGGAGGGGGCCCTGGCCCGCCATGCCGACGCCAGCTACGCCGCCCTGACACCGGCTGAGCAGCAGGTGGCGCGGCGTGTGTTTCTGCAGCTGGTGCGGCCGGGGGAGGGCACGGAAGACACCCGCCGGAGGGCCAGCCGGCAGGAGCTGGGCGCGGTCTCCTGGGAGCTGGTGAAGCGGCTGGCGGATGCCCGCTTGGTGGTGACCAACCGGGTTGAAGACGCCGCCGTTGAGACGGTGGAGGTGGTGCACGAGGCCCTGATCCGCCATTGGGGCGAATTGCGTGGCTGGATGGTCAGCGACCGGAAGTTCCGCACCTGGCAGGAACGGCTTCGTTCCGACCTGACCCGGTGGGAGAGCAGCCGGCGTGATGAAGGCCTGCTGCTTCGGAGTGTGGCTCTGGCGGAGGGGCAGGAGAACCTGACCAAGCGGGAGGGGGAGCTCAGCCCCGCCGAGCGGGAGTTCATCGTTGCGAGCGCGGCGGCCATCGAGCGGGCGGGGCGGCAAGAGCGGCGCCGGCGCCGGCTGCTTTTCAGCGGCCTGGCCGGCGGCCTGGCGGTGGTGTCGGTGGCGCTGCTGCTCGCCTGGGGCCAGCTGGTGCGGGCCCAGCGGCAGCGGGGCGAGGCCCTGGCGGTCACCGCCAAGCTCACCGCCACCAACCGGCCGGTGGATGCGCTGATTCAAGCCTTGGCGGCTGCCGGCTTCAGCCGCTACGGGCAGCCTCAGCCGGCAGAGAGTCTGCTTCCGGCTGCTGCCACTGAAGCGCTGCTCGGTGGCGCGGCCCGCAGCCGCGAGCAGCTGCGGCTGCGGGGCCACCAGGGAGTGGTGAGGTCGGCGGCCTACAGCGCCGATGGCAGCCGGATCGTGAGCGCCGGGATTGATGGAACGGTGCGGCAGTGGCTGCCTGCCTGGAGCGATCCCATCGGCCTGGTCTGCCGTTCCCTGCGCGCCCACCAGAGCCTGCTCAACCCCACCACAGAGATCGAGCAAGAAGCCAGGAAAACCTGCCAACGCTGGGGCTGGCGCTGAGGAGCAAAATGCCCTCAGCTCGGTCCCCCGCCGCCAGCAAGGTTGCCCCCACCCCCACCCGTCCATATTCCCTTCCCCAGAGGGATGGATGCTGGCTCGATGCTCTGCGAGTCAACCATGGCCACCGGTGATCCCTGCTCTCACGAATGGGAGGACTGGCACCGACGCTCAGGAAGCTCACAACCCTATTCTCTCAACCCTGCTCTGGTTGGATCCAATTGGAGAGGATGGTGGCCAGCCGATCGATCTGGCGCTGGCGGCTGGGGTCGTCGGCCCAGTCGCCGAGGAGTTGTTTGCGCAGGCCGGCGCTGGCGGGGGTGAGGTGATCGCCGGGCAGATCGAGGAGGGTGGTGGCGTCGTCGGGCCGCTCCTGGAGCACGGCTTGCAGGCGGCGGCTCTGGTCGAGGCCATCGCCGCGAAAGCGCACGAGCAGGTTGCGGGGTTGGCGATAGCTGAGGCCCACCTGCCGCAGGGTTTCTGCGGGGGAGGGGCTGAATTCGCTGCGAAAGCCGAACTGTTGCCCCAGCTCGCTCAACAGGGGCACGGAGCGTTCGGCGGAGAAATTGTTGAAGCTCAGCGCCGCCAGTCCGGAGCAGGCCCGGCCGTTGTCGGGGGCGAGCAGGTGGAGCTTGCAGCCGAGGCTGTGCCCCAACCGCAGCACGGCACTCTCCCCGGGGAGGGGCGCCTCCTCCCGCGCGCGGCGGAAGGCGCGCCAGGCCTCATTGGCCTGGCTCTGGTGGTCGAAGCCGGGCACATAGCTCCAGGCGCGGAGCAGCCAGCCGCGGGCGGCAAGGGCCTCCAGCAGGCGGCGGTAGCTGATGTGGGGGGTGGTGGCCAGGTAGCTGCCGCCGATGAATTCCACCAGCCCCACCGCCCCCCGCTCGCCCGGGCCCCGTTCACCCCGACCCCGCGCGGGAGCGAGCTCGAGCAGGGGCCCTCGCCGTTGCCAGTCCCCCTCAGCCACCGCTGCCTTCCGCCACGATCCGCCGCACGGCCTCCAGGGCCTCCCGACGGTGGGCCGGTCCGTCGAGGAGGTTGTTGAACACATGGCGGAGGACGCCGGTCCCATCGATCACGTAGGTGACGCGTCCCGGGAGGAAGCCAAGGGCGTTGGGCACACCGAAGGTGCGCCGCAGGGCGTTGCCCTGATCCACCAGCAGGGGGAAGGGGAGCTGGTGGCGGGTGGCGAAGCGCTGGTGGCTCGCGGCGTCGTCGCCGCTCACGCCCCACACCTGGGCGCCGAGGGCCTGGAAGTCGGCAAAGCTGTCGCGGAAGGCGCAGGCCTCCATGGTGCACCCCGGCGTGTCGTCCTTGGGATAGAAGAAGAGCACCAACGCCTGGCCGTTGAGTTGGTCGCTGCGGCGTTCAGTGCCGCTCGCGTCCTTGAGGACGATCAGGGGGGCCCGGTCACCGGGAGCAAGAGAAGCGGCCACGACGGCGGGAAGGGGAAGGTTGAAAAACCTTAGGAATCCAGCCGTGCCGTCATCGGGCGGACTGCCGCCCTTGCGCTGCCTGAGAGCATGGGAGAACACGTCACAAGGGGCGGGTAGTCGCCGTGGAGCAAGCCGTCCAGCAATGGGAACAGGCCGATCTGCTCGGGGCCTGGGCGTCCGCGCCTCCGCCTGTCCCGCCAGCGGGGCCCTCCCCGGTGCTCGCTGTCGCGGCGGCGGAGATCCCTGCCGTGGCGCCGCTGGAGGTCCCGGCCGTGGCGCCGCCTGTGATTCCGGTCGTGGCGCCAACGATCTCCCTGCCGGAGTTCACGCCGCCGGCCCCGCGCTCCATGCCCCGGGCCCTGGAGCGGCTGCTGATCCTCGACACCGAAACCACTGCTCTCCGCCCGGAGGACGGCGACTGCATCGAGGTGGGAGCGGTGTTGTTCGCGGTGGCCCGCCGCGCCGTGCTCACCCAGGTGTCGTTCCTGCTGCCGTGCGCAACGAACGACGCCGAGGCGATCAATGGCATCCCGGCGGCGGTGACGCGGCTGGCGCAACCCTGGCGGGAGGCCTTGGCCTGCTTCTTGGCCATGGTGGACCAGGCGGACGCGATCCTGGCCCATAACGTGGCGTTTGATCGCCAGTGGTTTGGTCGCGGGGCGTTGCCCGCCCTCGACAAACCCTGGATCTGCTCCATGGAGGACATCCGCTGGCCGCGGGAGAAGAACCTGCGGCCGGTCCCGTCCGTGCGCGATCTGGCGATCGCCCATGGCGTGCCGGTCTGGGCGGCCCATCGGGCGCTCACGGACTGCACCTATCTGGTGCAGGTGTTCGAGCGCTGCGAGGACCTGGAGGGCTTGCTGCAGGCGGCCTGCGAGCCGCGGCGGCTCTATCGGGCGCAGCTTGGCTACAACAATCGCCACCTGGCGAAAGAGGCGGGCTTCCGCTGGAACGAGCCCGTGTCTGGCGCCTGGAGCAAGCGGTTGAGCGAGCGGGAGGTCGCCGCCCTGCCCTTCCCCGTGCACCCGGTGGACAACGGCTGAGGCCGCGGCGGGCGCGCCCGCCCGTCCGGAACAGGAGCCCGCACACCCCGCACGGCTGTTGTCGCTTCTGTGCATGTTTCGCACGAATTGCTTTGCTCAGATTGTCTGCATTGTTCGGATTTCCTTCTACTTTCCGAAGCCCACAGGTGCAAGCGCGTCCGTCGTCCGCAGACCGCGTCACCCTGAAGACATGCAGCACTCCTCTCCCGGCTCCGATCCTGTGGGCGATCTTTCCTCGGGTCCTTCTGGCACCGGCGCGGGAGGGGGGAAGCCCGTCGACCCCATGCAGGAGCGGTTGCGCCGCTGGCAGACGGTGCGCTCCTGGGCGCGGTTGATTCGGGAGGCGGAGTCGCTCTGGCATGTGGATGCTCGCCTGCTGCATCGCCTGGCCGCCGAGGAGCTGGTGCGGTTGGCGCAGGAGGTGCCCCCCCGGCTGCGACGGCGGGTGAACCGCTGGCTGGAACGGTTTCACGTCGCCACGCGGCTGAAGTAGCGCCCAGGTCAGTTGGCGTGGTGCGCGAGGGCCCGGCAGCAACCCGCGCACGTCCAAATCCCGCCTCCAGCACCTGGTCGCCCAACAGGGCCACCAGCGAGCCGGTCGTGCCCTGCTCGGCGCTGCCGCGGCGATCGCCAGCGGGGCGGACCGCTGCAGGCGCCTCAGGAGGCGCGGGGCGCTCTGACGGGGAAACGCTGGTGGTGACGGATCACGGCCGGCCCACCGTGGAGGTGCGTCCTTATCGACCAGCCACGCATTCGACGGCTGATTCCTTTGGAGACGCATGCCGTGATCTGGTGGCCGATGGGGACCGCCAACGGCTTTCCGAAGCGGCACGGCAGGCCATCAATCAGGAGATCGAGAGCGCCGGCCAGCACGAGGGTTCACCTGGACTGCTGGTGTCTGCGATCACCTCCTGGGAGGTGGCCATGCTGGTGAAGCGCGCTCGTCTTGCTCTCGGTCTCGAGGTGGATCGCTGGTTGCTGCTCTTGGCGTCTCTCGCGGCGGCACGCCTGCTCCCTCTCGAACCCGCCGTCGCCCTGGCCGCCACGCGCCTGCCGGAGCCGTTCCATGCCGATCCCGCCGACCGCTTCCTCGTCGCTCAGGCCCGAGCGCTGGCGATTCCGCTGCTCAGTGCCGACAACAAGATCCGCTCCTACGCCCATGTGCGCAGCCTGTGGTGAAGCGCAGGAGGCTTGGGCGTCGACCTGGGGTTCCCACGATGTCGCGCACACCGATCATGAGTTGGGAGGAGGTCGTACGAAGATGTCGTTGAATGGGATGCAATATAGAGCAGGGAGTTGGCGGCGGCCTGTCCACTCAATGGGCTGGTTGGAAAGTGCTCTTCGCCCGTAGCGGAAACCTCTCAGGATGGCGTATCGACTCGACAGATAAGTCAAGATCTAAGTCAGGCCAAAAAAGGTGGTCGGCCGTAGGACGCAGGACGTTGAGGATCTGCTGAATCGTGGCTGCCTTGAACCACGGAAACTCTGAGTACGGAAGTGCAAGCTCCTCATCATCAAGAAGTATCCAGACACAATGTCCGGAAACATTGGTGACCTCAGCCACCAAAGTGGTTGTTCCAAGCATCGATGATCTCCTTGTGGCGGGACTTGATGAGGCGCTCTGCCTCGTTCATCTTTGCCGAGCCTAGCCCGATGTTGCGGGCAAGTTCAATGGTCGGTTCAAGCCAGAACTTCGTCTCACCATCCGGGTGGCTGACATGGATGTACCTACGGCTTTCTTCGCGACAGAAGAAGAAAAACCGAAATTCGCCTTCTCGGAAGACCGTTGGCGACAAAGAGGCTCCACCACGTGCTTCTCACCATAGCCTCGCTTCGCCCACCGAGAGAGGGAAAGCTCCTGCAACAGATCGCACATGTTCAGGCCAAGGGCCATGCGAATATGGCTGCCTGCATCTTTCCAACGCTCTAAATCAGAAGCGGGAAGCAACTAAATGTTAGGCGTAATCCTCTGCTCCCGTCTTCTGTATCTTGATGTTAGAAGGGAATCGTTAAGCAGCTGAGGATGGGGCTGAAACGGCAGCGTTCTCCTCTGGCGTGCTTGTAAAGATGAATTCAACGTTACCCAATTCATCTGGTCCAAGCGCATCACTAAGATATTTCCAGACTTTCTCCTGGCGAAGTGCTTCATCCTGGTGTCTGAAAGAAGTTGATACAACCGTTGCTATCAAGCTTATAGTCTCCTACGACTGAGACGAATTCGATTTCGGGCATCCCTGCGAGGATGCGTTCAAGATCAGAAC
>VGQX01000134.1 GCA_016882305.1 Cyanobacteria bacterium K_Offshore_surface_m2_239 | reverse complement strand
TGGATCGCCTCCCGCTTCTCCGCGAGGACAGCGGTGGCCTGTGCATCGAGGTAGGGGAAGGTTGTGGAGGACAGCAGGATGTCGCGCATCTTTTGGCACACCTCCAGGCCCAGGAACTGGGGGATGAAGCCGCCCCAGGTGGGTTGCTTGCCGCGGGGAGCCGGATCCACGAACACCCGGCGGTCGTTGTGTTGGATCCGCTGCACCACCCAGCCCCGGCCGCCGAGCAGGAAGCTGCTCACCCCATCGACCAGGCGATCGACGAACTCCTGCTGCAACGAGCCGAGGGGCTGCCCTGCTGCGGTGACGACCGTGTAGCTGACGGGGCTGGTGAACACCGCGAACAGCTCCATGAAGTTCTTGCGGCCAAAGCGCTTCTCGGCTTTGGGGCCGATCACCAGCTGACCGGATGCATCCCGTAGCCCTCCATCGGCGAGCAGCCAGCGGATGATGCGGTCAAACTCCACCCGGCTGATCCCCGCGAAGTCCGGCACCTTGGACAGATGGGCCCAGGCCTCTTCTTGGCTGATCCCCCCACCGGCCAGGGCCATGGTCAGCAGCTGGTGGATCAGCACAGGCCAGCAGCGGTCCTGCACGGGCACAGCTTCCACCCAGCCCTGCTTGGCCAGCTCGATCAGCGCGATGGCCTGCAGCACGCTCTCGCTGGATTCGCAGAAGAAGGTGGTGTTGGCGGCCTGCCCGTCGCGCCGGCCGGTGCGGCCCATGCGCTGGAGGAAGGAACTCACTGTGTCGGGGGCATCGGCCTGGAGCACCCGGTCGAGATCGCCCACGTCGATGCCG
The DNA here is from genome assembly GCA_016882305.1 of Cyanobacteria bacterium K_Offshore_surface_m2_239. Classification (GTDB taxonomy): domain Bacteria; phylum Cyanobacteriota; class Cyanobacteriia; order PCC-6307; family Cyanobiaceae; genus Cyanobium. The sequence goes on along the minus strand of VGQX01000134.1, from coordinate 7,931 downwards.
AGCTCCAGGGTGGAGGTGCAGACGATGCAGGCACCGCTGCCAGCGGCGGTGCCTGCATCATTGATGCCCCGGTGGAACGTCTCCTCGGCACGGAGACGTTCCTCCTTGGAGACGGCGCTGTGGTGCACGAACACGGTGGTGCCGACTCGCCGCATCGTTTCGGCCACCTTTTCGGTGATGGCGCGGGATTGGCAGAAGAACAGGCTCTTCTGGCCCTCGGCCATGCGGGCGGCATCACGGGCGAGCAGGCGCAACTCCGGCCGGTGCACCACCAGCAGTTGACGGCGGCTGGCTGGTTTGGGTGGATCGACCACCTGGCCCGGGCGCTTCGAGGAACCCTTCAGCCAGTGGAGGATCGCGTCGGGATTGCCTACCGTGGCGCTCAGCCCAACCCGCTGCAGGTCATGGCGCGAGAGCCGGGCGATGCGCTCCAGCACGCTCATCAGGTGGGCGCCGCGATCAGATCCAGCGAGGGCGTGCACCTCGTCGATCACGACGATTCGCAGGTCGCCGAACAGCATGGCTTCATCCACCCGCTGGGACACGAGCATCACCTCCAGGGATTCGGGGGTGGTCATCAGCAGCTCGGCCGGCTCCTTGAGGAATGTGCGGCGGGCGGAGTCGTCGGTGTCGCCGTGCCACACGAAGCGACGCAGGCCCACCATTTCGGTGTAGAGGCCGAGGCGCTCGGCCTGATTGTTGAGCAGGGCCTTGATCGGCGCGATGTAGAGCGTGCCGACGCCATCGGGGGCCGACTCCACCATCTGGGAGAGGGTGGGGAACATCGAGGCCTCGGTCTTGCCGCCGGCCGTCGGCGCCAGGATCACCGCGTTGGCACCCACCAGCAGCGCCTCGCCGGCCTGCTCCTGCACCGGGCGCAGGCTGCTCCAGCCCAGGCGGGCCACGATCGCCTCCTGCAGCCGGGGCGCCAGGCGGGAGAAGACGCTCATTCCCAGCCTCCTGCCAGCGGGCGACGGCGTCTCACCACACGTCTTCTGTGGCGATCAGTTCAGGCCCCTCCTCCAGTGCATCGAGGGCGGCGGAGTCGGAGGAGCCACCCAGGCGCTGCTGCTCCTCCGGGGTGAGGGCAACAGTGCTGATCTGAGTTGGATCGAAGCCGTAGAGCTCCATCGGCACGTAGTTGTCGTTCTCCTCCACCAGGTCGAGCTGGGTCACGAACTCGCGCAGGAACTGACGCGGCACCACGCCCACATCGCCGCGGAAGCCCTTGGTCACCTCCGCCACCAGGCGTTCAATGAAGGCGAGGCTCACCCGTTCCTCCAGCACAGAGCGGGTGCCTGAGGGGTAGAGCTCGCGCAGGCGCAGGGCCACCGAGCGCAGCCGCTCGGCATCAAAGGGTGTGAGCTCCAGCTGGGCCTGGCGCAAGCTGGCGAAGGCTCCCTGCTTGAGAAAGCGGATCCGCTCATGCAGGGGCGTCAACCCTGCCACGCCATGGCGGGTGTCGAAGAACTCCGGGGTGCCGGTGAACAGCCAGAGCATCCCCGGGTAGGAGCCGGCCGCATCGGCAATTTGACGGATGCCGTTGAGCGATTTGTGGCGGGAGTCCGAGCGCATGCGCAGGATCGTCTCCGCCTCATCGATCACGATCAGCAGGCCGTTGTAGCCAGCGGCTTTGACGATCTCCAGCACGCCGCGGAGGTAGTCGAGGGCATCGCGGCTGCCGATGTCTCCCTTGATGCCCGCCACCTTCTTGGAGGCGGCTGCCACGTTGCCGCTGCCGCAGAGCCAGGAGATCAGGGCCCCGGCCTCAGACACCTCGCCCGCTTGCTTGAGCCGGAAGATCGTCTGGATCACGCGGATGAAGTCCTGCGGCGCCTGGCCGCCGGTGAGGGAAGCAAGGTCGGCCTCCAGCCGCTGCTGCACCTTCTCGTCGAAGGCAGCCTCGTCGAAGTCAGAGGCGTCTTCGTCTTCTCCGGCGGCGATCAGGGCGTCTTCCACCCGAGCGATCCAGCGATCGAGGATGTCGCTGAGGGCACCGCGGGGGCAGCTGGAGGTGCCCAGCTCGGTCATCACCTTGCGGTAGACGTCGTCGAAGCGGTGGAACTTGAGGTCGTTGTCGGAGACGACCACGAAGCTGGTGGCAAAGCCGCGCTCCTGGGCATCGAGCAGGGCCAGGCGGGCCATGAAGGTTTTGCCGCAGCCGTAGCCGCCGCGCAGGAACTTGATCGTGCCCTCGCCGCCACCGGCCAGCTCCAGCTGGCGATGCAGCTCACCGCGCTGCTTCTCGATGCCCACGGCGAAGGTGTCGATGCCGCGCTCGGGCACCAGCCCCTTGCGCAGCGACTCGAAGACGTGCTCCACGTCCTTGGCGGTCAGGGTGCTCATCAGCTCTGCTCCTTCACATAGCGCTTGACCTCACCCACCATGGCGATGCGGACGGAGAACGGCGCCCGGCTGGCCAGCGCATCGACCTGGAGGGCGAAGCGCCGGGCGGCCCGGGGGGAGCCCAGCATGGCAGCCACCTCCGGCTCGGTGATCGCGCCGTGGGCCGCCAGGTGGGCAAACAGCTGGCGGATCTTGCCGTCCTCGGAGAGGTCCTCCAGCCACTGGGGCATTGGGCTGTCGGGGCTGGTGGCTGGCGCAGGCTGTGGAGCCGGCGTCGCCACCTCGGCTGGGCGCTGCGGTGCTGTGGACAGCGCAGTCACCAGGAAGCGGGACTCCGGGATGCAGGCAGCCACCTGGTCGGTGGCGCTGGGGTGGAACACCTCTACCCGCACCTTCTCCTGACTGCTGCCACTGAGGCGGAAGAACAGCTCGAAGGATTCACCCACCGGGGCCTGGATCACGCTGCCGTTCAGCTGGGCGGCGCCGCGAGCCTGGGCGAGCTCCACCTGCAGATCGGGGTCGTCGGGGCATTTCAGAGACAGCTCGATGCGATTGCGGCTGCCGAAGGCGAGGGCGAGCTGCTCCACCGTCTTCACCTGGATCTCCAGGCAGTGGAGGCCGGCCACCCCTTGGCGCTGCTGCGCCTCAATCTGAAACTGCTGGGAGGATCCCCCGGTCGCCACCCGGTGCTGGAGGGTGAGCACCGGAATCAGCCGCTCCTGCAGGCTGTTGCCGCCATGCACGAAGCGCATGTCGTGCTTGCCGGTGTCGAACACGGCGGTGTCCTCCGGCATCATCAGCTGCCCCTCCACGCCCTGGTAGCCGAGATCGGTCAGAGCCACGCGCACCTCGCCGTCGTGGTTGGCCGCATGGGGGCGGAACACATGGCGCCGGGAAGGGGTGTTCTTGTTCCCATGGCGCCGCACAGCTGGGGGCGCACCTTCATTGAGCAGGAAGCCGTGATCGGAGGTGATCACGAAGTTGCGAACGCCCGCGGTACGCAGCCGTTGCCACGCAGCCCTGAGGCTCTGCAGCACCCGATCAAAGACATCAAGGCCCACTCCCTTCTCGCCGGCATCATCGATTTCGCGGCTGTGCACCATCAGCAGCCGGGCCTGGTCCACCTTTTTCTTGAGGGTGTCGGCCTTGAGGCTGGTGACTTCCTCCAGGCTGAGCTTGAGGCAGGGGCCACCGGCAGTGCGGGCCTGCATGGCGCGCAGCCGGGTATCGGGGGTGTTGACCAGAAACTCACCAGCACGGAATCCCTGGATGGAGCCGCCGTCGATCGAGGAGATGCTGGGGCTCAGGCGACCCTGGGAGACGACCGGCGCCAGCACATTCATGCCCACCTCGGTGACGGTGGGCAGCTCCGCCAGCCGAGCCTTGAGCTGCACGGTCGAGGCGGGCGTGTCCTGCAGCTGTTGGAACAGCTCGATCGCCATCTCGTAGCGGAGCGCATCCACCAGAAACACGGCGCAGCGCTGGCTCTCGCGGTTCTGGGCCTGGCGCAACAACGGCTCCACCTCCTCGTGAAAGAGCTGCCGCTGCTGCAGGCCGGGTTCGGGGAGGAAGCCGTGCTGCTTGCAAAGCGCGTTGAAGGCGATCGCCCAGCGATCGGCCCACTGACGCCAGAGCTGGCGCAGACCATCGAGTTCCACCAGCAGCCGCTCGAACGCAGGGATCTGAGGAACAAGAGCGGTGAGGCGGCGCTGCTCCAGCAGCCGGTGGGCCTGATCCACGGCGGCGCCGCGCTCCACGTACCGATCGACTGCCTGCTGCAACGACGGCAGGTTGCTGGGCAGATCGCCGGCATGGTGGATGGCCTCGCCGAGGCGGGCGGCGGCGGCGATCAGCTGCCAGGTTTCATGGCGGGCAGGATCCTGCTGCAGCCAGAAGGAATCGCACCGCTGCGAAGCGGCCTGTGGGCCAGCCTGCTTGCCATCGCTGCTCAGGCGCTGGGCGGACCACTGGGCGGCGCTGCGGAACTGGCGCTGCTGCAGGGCATCGAGGGCAGCGTCGAGAACCGTGCTCTCCTCGAAGCGGAAGGTGTCGATCCGGCCCAGGTCTTCCGCCTTGGCCAGCTGCCGTTCCTCGCTGAGCAGCAGCTCGGCTTCATCGGCGGTGCGCTGATAGAAGGCGGTGTGGCGCGCGCGCAGCTGGCTGGCCAGCTCGCGGCAGGTGCTCACCAAGCGAGCCGGGACAGCCTTGGCGGCTTCTGCGGCGGCTCCCTGCGGGGCACGCCTGAGGTCGTGGACGTATTCGACCACCAACGCCCAGCTGGTGAGGATGAAGGCCAGGTCATCCCGTTGCTGCCGGGTGGCGGGGCGGCCCGATTCCCACATCGCCAGGCTGACGTTGGCCTGAGCCAGGGCCGACATCACGGCGTTGCTGATCGCATCGCCGAGATCACCGCTGTCGCTGGATGCCGCTGGTTCCTGCGGTGCAGGCCGATGCCAGTGTCGCGGCAGCCCGAGGGTTGCCTCCATGGCCCGCAGGAACTGATCGCGGGCCTCGGCTGAGGTGAGCTGGCGGCAGAGTGGCCCATCGCTGAGCAGCTGGTCCACCACCTCCACCACGGGGGTGGAGCGGACCTGTTCGTAGAGACCGCCGCCATCGGCCTGGAGCTGGGCCTGCAGCCAGGCATCGGCCATGGCCAGCGTTTCGGGCTCAGTGGCCACGAAGGCCTCGATCGCTTCCCCAGGCACCTGGCCGGCGGCCGCCTCGCGAATCAGGGTGCCCAGCGCCTTCCGGAAGCGGGTACCGCTGCGGTAGTGCCCAAGCACGGGGGTCTGGGTCACGGTGTCCTCCGTGAAGCCAGGCAGGTGAATCAGCAGCCGTGGCGGATCGGAGCCGGCGGCCACGGCATCGAGGTCGAGCATCAGCGCCAGATGACTGCCCCGAAAGCCATGCACGGCATAGGGAAGAGCACCTTCGGCGCGCAGGGCCTGGAGCTGATCCACCAGCGGGCTGTAGTGGCCATCGCGATCCAGCCAGATCACGATGCCGTTCTGCTGAACCCGCTGGCGCAGCTCGGCCTCCAGAGCTGCAGAGATGGGGCCGAGGTTGCTCACTGATACCTCGCGAGCCATTCCCAGCCATTGATAAAACCTTCATCATCAGCCTTACTCGCGATAGAAAGAACCAACTTGTACATGCTGGTTGATGGGTTGCCGAAAGGTGGTTCACCATCCTCGATCGCTTGCTTGTCGAGGCGGAAGGCAGCGGCCACGGCGGCCATTAGCTTGGAGAAATAAAAGTCTTCTCGAATATGTTTGTCGTATTCGGTATCCAGTTGGTCTTTCAGCAAATCTTGCATGTGAGTATGTGTCTGGGCACCTGGAGATGGTCGATGATGAAGCCACAGCCAAAGCTCGATGCAGGGATTTGAAACCGCTAGGCGATAGCCTCTGGCCAGTGCAATCTGAATAGATTCTTCAAAGCGAGGATGCTTGTCTCTATCGAAGAGACACCACACCTCATCATACGCTTCGCGGTGGACGGCACGCAGCTCTAGGCACTCTTCCTTGGCCGCCTCGACAATTGTACGGGGGACTCCATGCTTGCCTGAAAAAACAACCCTGACGCCAGTGTTGCCGATGAGCCGTCCGAGTCCTTCAACGTATTGTCGCTCAGTAACAGGTCCCTCTGAGACAATTAGAATCGTCTTATTTGGCTTGATGCTGGCTTTTGCTGGCGGATTATGACGATGTCGTCTTCGCCGACTACTGGGCATAGCCACTCTCCTCGGGCTCACGTGTCAGTCCTGACTTGCCAAGCAGCGCGGCTCCACGCATTGAGGTGGTAATTGGGATTCCGCCATATCTCCCCATCAGATAGCCCCTCTCCAGATTTTCAGCTTTACGAGGCTTGTAACTTGAGAGTGGGAGAAGGCAAGTGGCATCATCCCTACTTTTTTCTGTAAGCCACACCTGATCTCGCCTGAGGGATGGAGCACCTGCCATGCCCGCAAGCAGATTCGTATCGTGTGTTGTGAAGATGATTTGCGAATTGTTGGGATTTGATTCCTGGCTTTGAAAGAGATCAACAATTCGCTGGGCAAGCAAGGGATGCAGGCTCCGCTCAAGCTCATCAACGATGACAAGGCCTCCACTCCAGAGAGCGTCGAGCAGCGGCTGGCTACGCCAGATCAGATTTTTAGTTCCATCAGACTCCTCGTCGAACGTCAGCCATCGCTCAGAAGCGGGATGCCTATGTCGGAAGAGGTAGCTTCCGGGAGTGACAGGATCTTTCTTGATGTCTGTAATTCCAACATCGGCAGCCCTGATCAGGTCAAGAAAGGTCTGGAGCCGCTTGGCATGCTCTTCATCTTGGTCATTTGAGGCGGCATCCGTTCGCGCCAGCGCGGCAGATAGCCATGTGTCTGCAGTGTGGTGATGAAAGGCGTGGCGCTGCCGCTGAAGATTGATAGTCCGCAAGTCCCAAAACCATTCATAGATGGGCGTGATTTGCTGAATCCCGTGTTGAGCAGCAGCAGAAAGAAAGAGCGCATTGGGACGCGTGACCTCTTCTACGATCTTTCGTTCACCCTTGAAGTGATCTCCATAATGGTAGCGATATTGGCCATCGTCCCATTCACGTTCATACCAGATCTGCTTTCTACCCTTCGGCCACGCATAGAGCCACTCCTCAAGAATCTGTGCATCATCAATAACGAAGCCAAACTGAGATCGGATTCCATTTGAGATGACCGTCAGCTCAAAGAGAGATGGCTGCTCAGGCCAGCCGTCCCAGGCGAAAGGGTTGCGGGGCACACCGCCTGCAGGATCCCAGTTGCGATGCGAGTGGAGCACCGCAAGGCGAACAAAGTGGATCGCATCGAGGATGTTGCTTTTGCCACTGGCGTTTGCCCCATAAAAAGCAGCAAGTGGTAGCAACGGTGTCGCTGACCCGGTCACATCCCGGGGCCTGTCGTCTTCAGCTCTGTCGACCCGGCCAGCCTCCATGGAGAAGACCTGCTCCTCGCGGATGGAGCGGTGATTCTCAACGCGGAATTCAACAAGCATCTATTCGACCCTCCAATGGGGGCAGTCTGCCAGCCCAAGGCCGCTCTGCGCCGAAAACCTGCGCAAGAGCCCTCTTAAGCGGCTATGGAGGGGCTTTGGGTTCATGCATCCGCTCCCACTGTGCCAGCGAGGGCCAGGGTACGCCCCCCGCTGCACGGCCTGCTCGCCCTGCCAGAGAGAGCCATCGCGATCCAGCCAGATCACGATGCCGTGCCTTTGCACCTGCTGGCGCAGCTCGGCTTCAAGGGCTGTGGAGATGGGGCCGAGATTCATAGTCGGTATCCCTAATTCTGCGGCTCAGGAGCCGGAGGAAGCAGCTGTCTGACCGTATTCAGCAGCAGCCGGAAGCTGCAGGATCCGTTGTTTTCTAGTGTCCTGCCCCGGAAATCCGGACGCATAGTCTTTGGATCTTTTCAAAAATGGAATCGGCAGTTGCCGTCCACATAAATGGAGTTGAACCCTTGTTGTAGTTGGCAACAAATGTTTCTATTCTTGCTATCAGTTCTTTAACGCTTCTAAAGCTTCCACGGCGTATCATGCGTTCAGTGATAATGCCAAACC